>NZ_JAAGLN010000080.1 GCF_010548145.1 Streptomyces sp. SID10853 | reverse complement strand
CGTCCCGGTGCCCTCGTCGCGTGGTGCGGTGCGGGCCAGGGGACATGACGCGGGCCGTGGGATCGCCCGCGCGGCCTCGGCCGAGCTGCGCAGGGGCGGAACGCCCGCACGCACGGTGGGGGTGCTCCGGCAGCGGCGCGCGGTGGCCGATCAGGCGGGCCTGGGCGCCCCGCAGCGGCTGGCGAATCTGTCCGGTGCACTGGAAGTGATACCGGGGGGCGTAGGGCTGCTGGACGGGGGCAGGGTGGTGTTGGTGGACGATCTCATGACGACCGGAGCATCACTGGTGGAGGCGGCTCGTGCGGTACGGGCAGTGGCAGGCCGGGAATTCCCCGGACCTGCGGAACCGGTGGCTGCGGTCGTCGCCGCACCACCGTTGTCTTTCGGAATAAACCGGAACTGACAGCTAAGTTCCATCGTTGCAGGTAGTGAGGGAGAAAAACCACCTGAACGGGGGTACGCGTGAGTAGCGGGTGCCGATACCCGTCCCGGCGAGCTATGTTCGGTTGTGAGGAATGGCGAAAGCTGTGGCTCACTTGAATACACGGACGTGCATGGCACTTTCCGGTTTCTGCTGGTTCCGTGGAAATCCGGAGACTTGCGAGGCCGGAGGCTGGTGCGGGTGGGGATCTTCCCGACGGGGGAGGAGGAGGTGAAAGTCACCAAGTCCGAGACTCCGGTGCTCACCGGGGTCTGGTGCAAGAGGGAGCTGCTCCGCCGCTGAGCGGAGCGATCCGGGAACGGAGTTCTGCGTGGACATCGTCGTCAAGGGCCGCAAGACCGAAGTACCCGAGCGGTTCCGCAAGCACGTCGCCGAGAAGCTGAAGATTGAGAAGATCCAGAAGCTGGACGCCAAGGTGATCAGCCTGGACGTCGAGGTGTCCAAGGAGCCCAATCCGAGGCAGGCCGACCGTTCGGACCGTGTGGAAATCACGCTGCACTCCCGAGGCCCGGTGATCCGGGCGGAGGCAGCCGCAGGCGACCCGTACGCAGCGCTGGATCTGGCCACCGGCAAGTTGGAGGCGCGGCTGCGGAAGCAGAACGAGAAGCGCCACAACAGGCGTGGCGCGGGGCGCATTTCGGCAGCCGAGGTCGTGGACGCAGTGCCGGAGACGGCACAGGTCAACGGCAACGGCGAGTTCACCGCCGATGTGGCGACCCAGACCATTCCGACCACCAGGATCGGCTCGCTGGAAATCCAGGGCGATGGACCGCTGGTGGTACGCGAGAAGACCCATGTGGCAGCAGCGATGTCGCTCGACCAGGCGCTCTACGAGATGGAACTGGTCGGGCACGACTTCTATCTGTTCGTCGACGCGGAGACAAAGGAGCCCAGTGTCGTCTACCGGCGGCACGCCTACGACTACGGTGTCATTCACCTGACGACCGACCCGCTCGCCGACATGGAGGCGGCCGGCGCCGGCGGTGCGCTCGGCGGATGACTTCATGAACCGTTGCGGTGCCCCTGGACGTACGTATGTGCACCGGGGGCGCCGCCGTGCGGTGGGGATCGGGGTTGGGGATCACCGTTCCGTCGTCCCGGCATGAAATCATGGCGGCACGCGCCAATCGGGCTTCTGTGAGCTGCGGTTGACGTCGTACATGAACTTCGGGCCCATGCTTCAGGGGGAGGAACGATGGCGGACCGCTTCGGTCCCGCGCACGACCGGGACGAGGACCCCATGGACCAGGGCGGGGCTGTCCATGGCGGGGCTTCGTGCAAGGAGCCGATCAGAGTCCTGGTGGTGGACGACCACGCGCTCTTCCGGCGTGGCCTGGAGATCGTTCTCGCGGCCGAGGAGGACATCCAGGTCGTCGGTGAAGCGGGCGACGGCGCGGAAGCGGTGGACAAGGCCGCCGATCTGCTGCCCGACATCGTGCTGATGGATGTACGGATGCCCAAGCGGGGCGGCATCGAGGCGTGCACCTCCATCAAGGAGGTGGCACCCAGCGCGAAGATCATCATGCTGACGATCAGCGACGAGGAGGCCGACCTCTACGAGGCGATCAAGGCCGGGGCCACCGGTTATCTGCTGAAGGAGATCTCGACCGACGAGGTGGCGACGGCGATCAGGGCGGTGGCCGACGGGCAGTCCCAGATCAGCCCCTCCATGGCGTCGAAGCTGCTCACCGAGTTCAAGTCGATGATCCAGCGCACCGACGAGCGCCGGCTCGTACCGGCACCGCGGCTCACCGAACGGGAGCTGGAGGTTCTGAAGCTGGTGGCCACCGGGATGAACAACCGGGACATCGCCAAGGAGTTGTTCATCTCCGAGAACACCGTGAAGAACCACGTCCGCAACATCCTGGAGAAGCTGCAGCTGCACTCCAGGATGGAGGCCGTGGTCTACGCGATGCGCGAGAAGATCCTCGAAATCCGCTGAGGACGGGAACCGGGCCGGACCCACCTCGGGCTTGCTGCCGGGCCGGACCTGCTCCGCCCTGACCTGCTCCGCCCCGGGCCCGCTACCGCCCCGGGCCCACTACCGGGCCGGGCCGAGAGTGTCTGTCAGGGCCGCTGCCAGCGGGGCCCGCAGCTCGGCGTCGTTGATGCGCTCCACCCGCACGTCCGTGCACCCCACCCAGGCCGCCGCTTCGGCCAGTGCCTCGGCCATCGGCCGCACCGCCTTCCGGTTGTCCAGGGAGACCTGCCTGGCCACCAGGGTGCTGCCCTCCCGCGCGGGGTCGACCCGGCCCACCAGCTTTCCGCCCGCGAGCAGGGGCATCGCGAAGTAGCCGTGGATCCGCTTGGGCTTGGGGACGTACGCCTCCAGCCGGTGTGTGAAGCCGAAGATCCGCTCCGTACGCGCGCGTTCCCAGACGAGGGAGTCGAAGGGTGAGAGCAGTGTCGTACGGTGGCGGCCGCGGAGCGGGGACGACAGGGCGTCCGGGTCGGCCCAGGCCGGTTTGGACCAGCCCTCGACCTTGACGGGCACCAGGCCCGAATCGGCGACGACCGCGTCGAACTGCTCGGCCTTGAGGCGGTGGTAGTCCGCGATGTCCGTACGAGTCCCGACCCCCAGGGACTTTCCCGCCAGCGCGACCAGCCGGCGGACACACTCCCGGTCGTCCAGCTCGTCATGGAGCAGGGGGCCGGGGACCGCGCGCTCCGCCAGGTCGTACACCCGCTTCCAGCCGCGCCGCTCGGTGCACACCACCTCTCCGTACATCAGCGCCCGCTCGACGGCGACCTTCGATGCCGACCAGTCCCACCATTCGCCGCCGTTCTTCGCGCCGCCCAGTTCGGTGGCCGTCAGCGGGCCCTCCGTGCGCAACTGCTTGATCACGGTCTCGTACGCCGACTCGGGCAGATCGTGATTCCAGTGCGGGCGGTCGCGGTAGGCGCGGCGGCGGAAGGCGAAGTGCGGCCACTCCTCGATGGGCAGGATGCAGGCGGCATGCGACCAGTACTCGAAGGAGCGGCCCCCCGACCAGTACGCCGCGTCGACGGTCCGGCGGCCGACGGCGCCCAGCCTCGCGTACGGGATGAGCTCGTGCGAGCGCGCCAGCACGGAGATGGTGTCCAGCTGCACCGCGCCCAGATGCCGCAGCACCCCGCGCACCCCGCCCCGCCGGTCGGGCGCGCCCAGGAAACCCTGGGCGCGCAGCGCTGTCCTGCGGGCCTCGTCGGCGGAGAGTTCGACGGTCGGGGACGGCACAGAAGTCATGTCCCGAACGATAGGGGGCGGCACTGACAACCGGGCGCGGGCCGGTGAACGGCTCCGGGACGCAGGCGCGCGGATCAGGGGCCGGCCGGGAGGTAGGCGTGCTCCGTGGACAGCCCCAGGTCGGACGGGAGTATCGCGCCCAGCCAGGCGTCTCTTCGGGTGCCCTTGTTCAGCAGGTCCGCACGGAGTGTGCCCTCGATACGGAATCCGGCCTTCTCCGCGACCGCCCGCGATCCCGTGTTGCCGACCTCGGCCCGCCACTCCAGACGCTCCACGCCCAGCTTGGCCAGCGACCAGTGGGTGAGTACGGTCACGGCCTCCGCCGTGTACCCGTGGCCCCGGTGCTCCTTCGCCATCCAGTAGCCGATCTCCCAGGTGCCGGGCTTTCCGTGCTGGAACACGGAGATCGCACCGATGAGCCGGGCGTCGGCGCGGGCCAGCACGGCGAAGGCCAGGCTGGTGCCCGTCCGCCAGCCGTCCGGGACGAGCTGGCCGGTGAAACTCTCCGCGTCCTCGCGCCGGTAAGGGGACGGGACCACCGTCCAGCGCTGGATGTCGGGGTCCTGGCAGGCCTGGAACACGCTCTCGGTGTCCGCGGTGGTGAAGGGGCGCAGCAGCAGCCGCTCTGAGGTCAGTGTGACGGGGTCCATCGGCTGATTCTGCTGCCTGTTCCGAGCAGGTGCCATGGCTTTTTCGGGGATCTCCCGGCACCTTCCGGACGCCCCGACCGTTGTCCTGAGCGGCGGGCCTCCCGGCGCGGCGGGGTCCTCGCTTACGATGGCCGTTGCTCTACCCCGGTTTGCCGCGTGAAAGTAAGCCGGGCTCCCTGGTCGGTCTGTTTCTCCGGCCCGGGTCCGGGGGTAGCACCCCGGGAGGTTCAGCCCATGAACTCGACCGCGCCAGGCCCGACCGGCAAGGAGACCAACCCCCGTGTCCGTCTTCAACAAGCTCATGCGTGCAGGCGAAGGAAAGATCCTGCGCAAGCTGCACCGCATTGCGGACCAGGTCAACTCCATCGAAGAGGATTTCATCAATCTCTCCGACGCCGAGCTGCGGGCCCTCACCGACGAGTACAAGGAGCGGTTCGCCGACGGCGAAAGCCTCGACGACCTGCTGCCCGAGGCTTTCGCGACGGTCCGTGAGGCCGCCAAGCGCGTCCTCGGCCAGCGTCACTACGACGTACAGCTGCTGGGCGGCGCCGCGCTGCACCTCGGCTATGTGGCCGAGATGAAGACCGGCGAGGGCAAGACCCTGGTCGGCACGCTCCCCGCCTATCTGAACGCGCTGTCCGGCAAGGGCGTCCACCTGATCACGGTGAACGACTACCTGGCCGAGCGTGACTCCGAGATGATGGGCCGGGTCCACAAGTTCCTGGGGCTCGAAGTCGGCTGCATCGTCGCCAACATGACCCCGGCGCAGCGCCGCGAGCAGTACGCCTGCGACATCACGTACGGCACGAACAACGAGTTCGGCTTCGACTACCTCCGCGACAACATGGCGTGGTCCCAGGACGAGCTCGTCCAGCGCGGCCACAACTACGCCATCGTCGACGAGGTCGACTCGATCCTGGTCGACGAGGCGCGTACGCCGCTGATCATCTCCGGCCCCGCCGACCAGGCCACCAAGTGGTACGGCGACTTCGCGAAGCTCGTCACCCGGCTGACGAAGGGCGAGGCGGGCAACCAGCTCAAGGGCATCGAGGAGACCGGCGACTACGAGGTCGACGAGAAGAAGCGCACGGTCGCCATCCACGAGCCCGGTGTCGCCAAGGTCGAGGACTGGCTCGGCATCGAGAACCTCTACGAGTCGGTGAACACCCCGCTCGTCGGTTACCTCAACAACGCGATCAAGGCCAAGGAGCTCTTCAAGAACGACAAGGACTACGTCGTCATCGACGGCGAAGTCATGATCGTCGACGAGCACACCGGCCGTATCCTCGCCGGCCGGCGCTACAACGAGGGCATGCACCAGGCCATCGAGGCGAAGGAAGGGGTGGACATCAAGGACGAGAACCAGACACTCGCCACGATCACCCTGCAGAACTTCTTCCGCCTGTACGGCAAGCTCTCCGGTATGACCGGTACGGCCATGACCGAGGCCGCCGAGTTCCACCAGATCTACAAGCTCGGTGTCGTGCCGATCCCGACGAACCGGCCGATGGTCCGCATGGACCAGTCCGACCTGATCTACCGCACCGAGGTCGCCAAGTTCGACGCGGTCGTCGACGACATCGCGGAGAAGCACGAGAAGGGCCAGCCGATCCTGGTCGGCACCACGTCGGTCGAGAAGTCCGAGTACCTCTCGCAGCAGCTCTCCAAGCGCGGAGTCCAGCACGAGGTGCTCAACGCGAAGCAGCACGACCGGGAGGCGCCGATCATCGCGCAGGCCGGCCGCAAGGGCGCCGTCACCGTCGCGACGAACATGGCCGGGCGCGGTACCGACATCAAGCTCGGCGGCAACCCGGACGACCTCGCCGAGGCGGAGCTGCGCCAGCGCGGCCTGGACCCCGACGAGAACGTCGAGGAGTGGGCCGCCGCCCTGCCCGCCGCTCTGGAGAAGGCCGAGCGCGCGGTCAAGGCCGAGCACGACGAGGTCACGGACCTCGGCGGGCTGTATGTGCTGGGCACCGAGCGCCATGAGTCGCGCCGTATCGACAACCAGCTGCGCGGCCGTTCCGGACGTCAGGGCGACCCCGGCGAGTCCCGGTTCTACCTCTCGCTCGGCGACGACCTGATGCGGCTGTTCAAGGCCCAGATGGTCGAGCGGGTCATGGCGATGGCCAATGTCCCCGACGACGTGCCCATCGAGAACAAGATGGTGACGCGGGCCATCGCGTCGGCGCAGTCGCAGGTCGAGCAGCAGAACTTCGAGACGCGTAAGAACGTCCTGAAGTACGACGAGGTGCTGAACCGGCAGCGCGAGGTCATCTACGGCGAGCGCCGCCGGGTCCTGGAGGGCGAGGACCTGCACGAGCAGGTGCAGCACTTCATGGACGACACGATCGACGCGTACATCCAGGCGGAGACGGTCGAAGGGTTCGCCGAGGAGTGGGACCTGGACCGACTGTGGAACGCGTTCAAGCAGCTCTACCCGGTGAAGGTCACCGTGGAGGAGCTGGAGGACGCGGCGGGCGACCGGGCCGGCATCACCGCCGAGTTCATCGGCGAGTCGATCAAGGACGACATCCACGAGCAGTACGCGGGCCGCGAGGAGCAGCTCGGCTCCGAGATCATGCGTGAGCTGGAGCGCCGGGTGGTCCTGTCGGTGCTGGACCGCAAGTGGCGTGAGCACCTCTACGAGATGGACTATCTCCAGGAGGGCATCGGCCTCCGGGCCATGGCGCAGAAGGACCCGCTGGTCGAGTACCAGCGCGAGGGCTTCGACATGTTCAACGCCATGATGGAGGGCATCAAGGAGGAGTCCGTCGGCTATCTGTTCAACCTGGAGGTCCAGGTCGAGCAGCAGGTCGAGGAGGTTCCGGTCCAGGAGACGGCGGAGAAGACCTCGCTGGAGAAGGACGCGGTGCCCGCGGGTGCTCCGCGCCCGGAGATCCGCGCCAAGGGGCTTGAGGCTCCGCAGCGCCCCGACAGGCTGCACTTCTCGGCTCCGACGGTGGACGGCGAGGGCGGTGTCGTCGAGGGCGACTTCGAGAACGAGGACGGCCCGTCCCGCTCCGAGGCGGACGGGATGACGCGCGCCGAGCGCCGCAAGGCGCAGAAGGGCGGCGGCCGCCGCCGCAAGAAGTAGCGGCCGGGCGGCGCGGGCCGCCGTCGCCGCCATGACCGCTGTGCCGTAGGGGCCGGGCCGGACACCGCAGAAGCTTGCGGGGTCCGGCCCGGCCGGTTCTGTGACTGGGCTTTCTGCCGGCGGCCGGTTCTGTCACCGGCTCATACGCCGACGCGTTCGCCGCCCAGCTCCACCGCCGCGCACCGCCAGCGCAGATCGGCGCCCTGTTCGAGCCGGAACGCCATCGCCTGTACGTGCTCGCCCGAGCCGATCCTGGCGAAGGCCTCGATCACACCGGGAGCCGGGACGAATTCGCCGCAGTGGCGTACGACGGGCCGCACGCCAGACGCCTTCAGCGGTGTGCAGGGCGCCAGCAGCACCAGCTGTTCGTAGGCCCCGCCGATGGTGTGCCCGAGCATCCAGTGGACGGGCCGCTGGCCGCTGAGTACGGCGAGGAGCCGTTCGGCGAACCAGTAGTGCGGCTTGAGCCGCCGGCGCTGGATCGGGGTGGTGCCTGGCCTTTGCTGGTCGTGCCGGCCCGCCGGCCTGGTCCGCTGCATGAAGAGAGAGCCCCCGCTCTGCCGGGCCCGGTTCGATACCGGGCGGTAGCTTCTGCTGAGGCTCTTCTACGGGGGCCCGCGGAGGCGTGGCAAGGGAGGCGCCGCGGTGCGGCCGGTGCCGACCGGAATCACCTATCCGGGTGACGGGCCGGTGCCGCGGGCGGATGCGGCGCGGTCCCCGGCGGCTCCGGGTGGACGCCGTCACGGGCCGCTCCCGGCACCACGAAGGGGGACGGGGTACGTATCCTGGGACCCTCTTCACCAGGTATCACCGGGCTCTGCCGGGCCGCCTTCCGGGCCTCCGGACGGAGGCCGTGGCGCCCATCCGACGACGAAAGCGGCCGGCCATGCGTGTGTACGTCCCACTGACCCTCCCCGGTCTCGCAGCGGCGCACGCGGCGGGCGAACTGGGCCCCGGCCCGCTGACCGCGTACGCCGTCACGCCCGGCCTGCGGGAGTGGTACGTCTCCGACGACATCGAGGAGCTGGAGTACGCGGCGCTCAACCGGGCCGCGTCGGCCTCGCTGCGGCTCCTGGCGGGCGCACCGGACGTCGTCCGCCGCCGGGTGGTCGTCGCGGTGGACGTGCCGGACCAGGAAGCGGTGGCCGACCCCGACCGCGGCCTTGACGCGAGCTCGCTCGGCGAGGTGCGGATCGCCTCCGCGGTGCCGCTGTCGAAGGCCGCGGCGGTCCACGCCGACGCCGACGACGCGGAGCCGGACGTCGCCGCGGCAGCGGCCGCGCTGGGCGCGGCCGATCACGGTGACGACGACGCGCAGTTCACGGTGGACGGCGCCGATGACCATGAACTGCTCTGGTTCGGTGTGCAGGAGATCCCGCACCTGATCGCCTGACCGCCCGATCCCCGCACGGCCGGGCCGTTGTCGGACCCCCCGCGTACGGTTGTCGAAGTGGGGACCGCGGGGGACGGGGCGGTGCCCCGCAAGGTCCGGGAGAGGTTCGAACGGGGGCTGGACATGAGCACGGACGCCGGCACAGATACAGACACAGGCACGGGCACAGGCACGGGCACAGGCACAGGCACAGGCACAGGCACAGGCACGCACATCGTCTGGGACTGGAACGGGACGCTGTTCCACGACATCGACGCGGTGATCCAGGCGACGAACGCCTCCTTCGGCGAGGTGGGGCTGGCGCCGATCACACTGGAGCGGTACCGGGACCTGTACTGCGTCCCCGTTCCGCGGTTCTACGAGCGGCTGATGGGCCGGCTGCCGACGGACGCCGAGTGGGCGGTCATGGACGAGGCGTTCCACCGGCACTACTGGGCGCTGGCCGAGGGGGCCGGGCTCGCCCCGGGAGCGGCGCAGCTGCTCATGGAGTGGCAGGCGTCCGGGCTCACCCAGTCGCTCTGTTCGCTGGCGCCGCACGACCATCTGATACCGATCGTGCGCACGCACGGGATCGAGCGGCACTTCCTGCGCGTGGACGGCAGGACCGGCCCGTCGAACGGCGGGAAGGCCGAGCACATGGTGCGCCACCTGGCCGGGCTCGACGGTGTCGCCCCGGAGCGCGTCGTGGTGATCGGTGACGCCGTCGACGACGCGGTGGCAGCCGCGCACGCGGGGGCACGGGCCGTGCTGTACACGGGCGGATCGCACAGCCGGGCCAGCCTGGAGACCGCCGGGGTGCCGGTGGTGGACTCGCTGGCGGAGGCGGTCGGGGCCGCACGGGAGTGGCCGCTGTGACCGGTTCCGCACCTGGCCCAAGTGTCGAAGTACGTGTGACGACTTAGACAGATGCGGCCGTGACGGCCACCGGTCCCGGGGAGATAGCCTGGTCCCGTGATCAGCGCGATATCTCGCGGGGGCATCGACGCCTCTGCCCTGCGCCCGGAGCACTACGGTGTCCGGGTCATCGCTGGCACCCCTCACCCGGACCGGCCTTCGAAAATGGCCAATAACGTCACGGGTATCTCTCATTGCGGCATAACGTCGACTTCGACCGGATACCTCGCGTCGTGGTCGTGGCGTTGTACCGCTTCTTTCACCTACGTCACGCAACGGCGCGCGACAGGAGCCAGAGGACATGCAGACCAAGCTGGACGAACCCAAGGCCGAACTGCTCGCACGCGCGGCCCAGGTGGCTGAGAACGGACAGGCCGGAGGACAACTTCCGGGCGGGTCCACGAGCGGGGGGAGTCCGGACCGGGACACTGTCCTTGCGTATCTCCAGCGCTACTACCTGCATACCGCTCCGGAGGACGTCGAGAACCGCGACCCGGAGGATGTCTTCGGAGCGGCGGTCTCGCACTACCGGCTGGCCGAGAAGCGCCCGCAGGGCACCGCGAACGTCCGGGTGCACACCCCGAGCGTCGAGGAGAACGGCTGGACCTGCAGCCACACGGTCGTCGAGGTCGTCACCGACGACATGCCGTTCCTGGTCGACTCGGTCACCAACGAGCTGACCCGGCAGGGCCGCGGCATCCACGTCGTGATCCACCCGCAGCTCCTGGTACGCCGTGACGTCACCGGCAAGCTCATCGAGGTCCTCGGCAAGGAAGAGACCGGTGAAGGCGTCCACGACGCCCTGGTGGAGTCCTGGATCCATGTGGAGATCGACCGCGAGGCCGAGCGCGCCGATCTGAAGCAGATCAGCACGGACCTGCTGCGCGTCCTCTCCGACGTACGGGAGACCGTCGAGGACTGGGAGAAGATGCGCGATGCCGCGCTGCGCATCGCCGACGAGCTGCCCGCAGAGCCGACCGCGGGTGATCTGCCCAAGCGCGAGGTGGAGGAGTCCCGCGAGCTGCTGCGCTGGCTCGCAGCCGACCACTTCACCTTCCTCGGCTACCGCGAGTACCAGCTCACCGACGACGACTCGCTGACCGCGGTCCCCGGCACCGGGCTCGGCATCCTCCGCTCGGACCCGCACCACAGCGTCGACGAGGAGCACCCGGTCTCGCCGTCGTTCGGCAGGCTGCCCGCCGATGCCCGCGCCAAGGCCCGTGAGCACAAGATCCTCGTACTCACCAAGGCCAACAGCCGCTCCACGGTGCACCGCCCGAGCTACCTCGACTACGTCGGCGTGAAGAAGTTCGACGCCAAGGGCAATGTCATCGGCGAGCGGCGCTTCCTCGGGCTGTTCTCCTCCGCCGCGTACACCGAGTCCGTCCGCCGGGTGCCCGTCATCCGCCGCAAGGTCGCCGAGGTCCTCGAAGGCGCCGGGTTCACGCCCAACAGCCACGACGGCCGCGACCTGATGCAGATCCTGGAGACCTACCCGCGCGACGAGCTGTTCCAGACGCCCGTCGACCAGCTGCGTTCCATCGTCACCAGCGTCCTCTACCTCCAGGAGCGGCGCAGGCTCCGGCTCTACCTGCGCCAGGACGAGTACGGGCGCTACTACTCGGCGCTCATCTACCTGCCGCGCGACCGCTACACGACCGCGGTCCGGCTGCGCCTCATCGACATCCTCAAGGAGGAGCTCGGCGGCACCAGCGTCGACTTCACCGCACGCAACACCGAGTCGATCCTCTCCCGGCTGCACTTCGTCGTACGGGTCCCGGCGGGCACCGAGCTGACCGAGCTCACCGACGCCGACGCGGACCGGATCGAGGCCAAGCTCGTCGAGGCCGCCCGCTCCTGGGCCGACGGCTTCGCCGAGGCGCTGACCGCCGAGTGCGGTGAGGAGCGCGCCGCCGAACTGCTGCGCCGCTACGGCCAGTCCTTCCCCGAGGGCTACAAGGCGGACCACTCGCCGCGGGCCGCCGTCGCCGACCTCGGCCGGCTGGAGAACCTCCAGCCGGGCGAGAAGGACTTCGCGCTCTCGCTGTACGAGCCGGTGGGCGCGGGCCCCGGCGAGCGCCGCTTCAAGATCTACCGGATCGGCTCGCAGGTCTCCCTGTCCGCGGTGCTCCCGGTGCTCCAGAAGCTGGGCGTCGAGGTCACCGACGAGCGCCCGTACGAGCTGCGCTGCGCCGACCGTACGCACGCCTGGATCTACGACTTCGGGCTGCGGATTCCGCAGATCGAGGGCGCGGGCGGCGACCACCTCGCCGACGACGCGAGGGAGCGCGTCCAGGACGCGTTCGCCGCCACCTGGACGGGCCAGGCGGAGAACGACGGGTTCAACGCCCTGGTGCTGGGCGCCGGGCTGACCTGGCGGCAGGCGATGGTGCTGCGCGCCTACGCCAAGTACCTGCGCCAGGCCGGATCGACCTTCAGCCAGGACTACATGGAGGACACCCTCCGCAACAACGTGCACACCACCCGGCTGCTCGTCTCGCTCTTCGAGGCGCGGATGTCGCCGGGCCGCCAGCGGGCCGGCACCGAGCTGACCGACGGGCTGCTCGAAGAGCTCGACGGTGCGCTCGACCAGGTGGCGAGCCTGGACGAGGACCGCATCCTGCGCTCCTTCCTCACCGTCATCAAGGCGACGCTCAGGACCAACTTCTTCCAGACCGCGGGGGAGAGCGGCGACCGCAAGGGCCAGGGCACCGAGCAGAGCGCGTACCACCCGTACGTCTCCATGAAGTTCGACCCGCAGGCCATCCCCGACCTCCCCGCGCCCCGCCCGGCGTACGAGATCTGGGTGTACTCGCCGCGGGTCGAGGGTGTGCACCTGCGGTTCGGCAAGGTCGCGCGCGGTGGGCTGCGCTGGTCCGACCGGCGTGAGGACTTCCGTACGGAGGTGCTCGGCCTGGTCAAGGCGCAGATGGTCAAGAACACGGTGATCGTGCCAGTCGGCGCCAAGGGCGGCTTCGTCGCCAAGCAGCTGCCCGACCCGTCGGTGGACCGGGACGCCTGGATGGCCGAGGGCATCGCGGCGTACAAGACCTTCATCTCCGCGCTGCTCGACATCACCGACAACCTGGTGGCCGGCGAGGTCGTGCCGCCCACCGGTGTCGTACGGCACGACGAGGACGACACCTACCTCGTCGTCGCCGCCGACAAGGGCACCGCGACCTTCTCCGACATCGCCAACGCGGTCGCCGAGTCGTACGACTTCTGGCTCGGGGACGCCTTCGCGTCCGGTGGCTCCGCCGGTTACGACCACAAGGGCATGGGCATCACGGCCCGCGGTGCCTGGGAGTCCGTCAAGCGGCACTTCCGGGAGCTCGGCCACGACACCCAGACCGAGGACTTCACCACGGTCGGCGTCGGCGACATGTCCGGCGACGTCTTCGGCAACGGCATGCTGCTCTCCGAGCACATCCGGCTGGTCGCGGCCTTCGACCACCGCCACATCTTCATCGACCCGACCCCCGACGCGGCGACGTCCTACGCGGAGCGGCGCAGGCTGTTCGAGATGCCGCGCTCCTCGTGGGCCGAGTACAACACCGGACTGCTCTCGCCCGGCGGCGGCATCCACCCGCGCAGCGCCAAGTCGATCCCGCTCAACGCACATGTGCGTGAGGCGCTCGGTATCGAGTCGGGCGTGGCCAAGATGACCCCGGCGGATCTGATGCGGGCGATCCTCAAGGCCCCGGTCGACCTGGTGTGGAACGGCGGCATCGGGACGTACGTCAAGTCCTCCGCCGAGTCCAACGCGGACGTCGGCGACAAGGCCAACGACGCCATCCGCGTCAACGGCGAGGACCTGCGCGCCAAGGTCGTCGGCGAGGGCGGCAACCTGGGCCTGACCCAGCTCGGCCGTATCGAGTACGCCAGGTCCGGCGGCGACGGCTCGGGCGGCAAGATCAACACCGACGCGATCGACAACAGCGCGGGCGTGGACACCTCCGACCACGAGGTGAACATCAAGATCCTGCTCAACGGGATGGTCACCGAGGGCGATCTGACCGTCAAGCAGCGCAACAAGATCCTCGCCTCGATGACCGACGAGGTCGGCGCGCTGGTCCTGCGCAACAACTACGCGCAGAACACCGCGCTCGCCAACGCGGAATCCCAGGCTCCGTCACTCCTCCACGCCCACCAGCGCTTCATGCGCAGGCTGGTCCGTGACGGACATCTGGACCGGGCGCTGGAGTTCCTGCCGACCGACCGCCAGGTCCGTGAACTGCTCAGCGCGGGCAAGGGGCTGAGCCAGCCCGAGCTGGCCGTGCTCCTCGCGTACACCAAGATCACCGCCGCTCAGGAGCTGATCAGCACCGGTCTGCCGGACGACCCGTATCTGCAGAAGCTGGTGCACGCGTACTTCCCCAAGCCGCTGCGTGAGCGCTACCCCGAAGCGATCGAGGGGCATGCGCTGCGCCGCGAGATCATCACGACGGTCCTGGTCAACGACACGGTGAACACCGGTGGTTCGACCTTCCTGCACCGCCTCCGGGAGGAGACGGGCGCCTCGATCGAGGAGATCGTGCGGGCGCAGGCGGCGGCCCGGGAGATCTTCGGCCTGGCCGAGGTCTGGGACTCCGTCGAGGAGCTGGACAACAAGGTCGCGGCCGATGTCCAGACCCGCATCAGGCTGCACTCGCGCCGGCTCGTGGAGCGTGGTGCGCGCTGGCTGCTCGGCAACCGTCCGCAGCCGCTCGACCTGAGCGAGACCATCGCCTTCTTCACCGAGGGTGTGGCCAAGGTCTGGAACGGCCTGCCGAACCTGCTCAAGGGCGACGACCTGGAGTGGTACCAGGGCATCCTCGACGAGCTGACCGGAGCGGGCGTGCCGGAGGAGCTGGCCCGGCAGGTCGCCGGGTTCTCGGCGGCCTTCCCCGCGCTGGACATCGTGGCGATCGCCGACCGTACGGACAAGGACCCGATGGCCGTCGCCGAGGTGTACTACGCACTCGGTGACCGGCTGGCGATCTCCCAGCTGATGGACCGGATCATCGAGCTGCCGCGGGCCGACCGCTGGCAGTCCATGGCCCGCGCCTCCATCCGCGCGGACCTGTACGCGGCGCACGCCGGGCTCACCCTGGACGTGCTCTCGGCGGGGAACGGCGCGTCGTCGCCGGACGAGCGCTTCCAGGCGTGGGAGGAGAAGAACGCCTCGATCCTCGGCCGTGCGCGCACCACGCTCGACGAGATCCAGTCCTCGGACGCCTTCGACCTGGCGAACCTGTCGGTCGCGATGCGGACGATGCGCTCGCTCCTGCGTACGCACGTCTGAGACGCCGGGCCCGGCCGGGAGGCGCCCGCTGAGTGAGAGGTGCGGACTCAGCGAGGCGCGACCTCGGTGAGAGGTGAGAAGTGAGTAGTGAGTGAGAGGGGGGCACGCCGTGTGGCGTGCCCCCCTCCGCGGTCCCGGTCCGCCTGGTGTCCATGCAGGCGGACCGGGACCGAGCGCGTTCCGTGGTGCGGCCGCCCGGACGCGGGTCAGCCCCGAGCCGGTTGGCCGGAAGCGGGCCGGCCGCAGCTCGCCCGCCCGCCCGCACCACGGTTACTTCTTCGAGGTGAACTCCTCGTACGCGGCGACGACTTCCTCCGCGGGGCCGTCCATCCGCATCGTGCCCGACTCCAGCCAGATGGCGCGCTCGCAGGTCTCCAGGATCGACTTGTTGCTGTGGCTGACCAGGAAGACGGTGCCCGCCGACTCGCGCAGTTCGGCGATCCTGTCCTGGCTGCGGCGCTGGAACCTCGCGTCGCCGGTGGAGAGCGCCTCGTCGATCATCAGCACGTCGTGGCTCTTGGCCGCGGCGATGGAGAAGCGGAGCCGGGCACCCATGCCGGAGGAGTAGGTGCGCATCGGCAGTGAGATGAAGTCGCCCTTCTCGTTGATGCCGGAGAAGTCGACGATGTCCTGGTAGCGCTCGCGGACCTCCTCGCGGGTCATCCCCATGGCCAGCCCGCCGAGGATCACATTGCGCTCGCCGGTCAGATCGCTCATCAGAGCCGCGTTGACGCCGAGCAGCGACGGCTGGCCCTGGGTGTAGACCCGGCCCGAAGCGGCGGGCAGCAGCCCGGCGACGGCCTTCAGCAGGGTCGACTTCCCCGATCCGTTGGAGCCGATCAGACCGATGGCCTCGCCCTTGTGCGCGACGAAGGTCACCCCCCGGACGGCGTGCACCTCGCGGGTGCCGGGCCGGGGCTTGCGGGAGACGATCCGGTTGAGGGCGGAGGTCGCGCTGCCCTTGCCCGATCCGGTGCCCTGGATCTTGTAGACGATGTGGAGGTCGTCGGCGATGACGGTCGGGGCCGCCGGGGCCGTCGGGCCCACCGGGCGGGCCGGGGCGCCGGTGTCCGGGGCCGCGGTGGAGATCGGTGTCATGGTCGGGGGCAGTTCACCCGTCCGGTACTCAGCCACGTCCGTACTGCTCCTCTGCCTTCCAGAAGTAGATGAAGCCGCCCGCCCCCGCGACGACCGCCCAGCCGACGGCCAGCGCCCACACGTGCGGCGGAAGCTGGTTCGCGTGGTAGCTGTCGATCAGCGCGTAACGCATCAGGCTGATGTAGACGGCGGCCGGATTGGCCTGCAGGGACAGCAGGACGAGATGCGGAAGGTTGTCGTGCGCCAGCACCTTCTTGATGCTCCACATCACGCCCGAGACGTACATCCAGGTGCGCAGGATGAACGGCATCAGCTGCGAGACGTCCGGGGTCTTGGCCGCGAGCCTGGCCATGACCATCGAGACCCCGGTGTTGAACAGCGACTGGAGGACCAGTGCGGGGATCGCGAGCAGCCAGCTGATCTTCGGGTACTCGCCGAAGCAGACCAGGATGACGATCAGCGCGCCCATCGAGAAGAGCAGCTGCTGGAGCTGCTGCACGGCGTACGCGATGGGGAGTGAGGCCCGCGGGAAGTGCAGGGCCCGCACCAGGCCGAGGCTGCCGCTGATCGCACGGGTGCCCGTCTGGATCGAGTTGCTGGTGAACGTCCAGATGAAGACGCCGGTCACCAGGAACGGGATGAAGTCCGGGACGCCGTGGCTGGTGCCGAGCAGGACACCGAAGATGAAGTAGTAGACCGCCGCGTTCAGCAGCGGCGTCATGATCTGCCAGATCTGTCCCAGCTTCGCCTGGCTGTACTGGGCGGTCAGCCTGGCGGTGGCGAAGGCGGTGATGAAGTGCCTGCGCCCCCAGGTCCTGCGGATGTACGTGAACAGCGGGGGACGGGCACCGCTGATGGTCAGCCCGTGAGCCGCGGCCAGCGCGGCCAGATCCTGGGGCGGCTGCGGGGAGACCCTCGGAACCGCCGCCTCCGTGGCGGTCGCGGTCCGGGCTGTTGTGGGGATCACGGCATTCGCTTTCGACGGAGTTCGACGGAGTTCGACGGGACTCAACGGGATTCGACGGGATTCACCCGGGAAGGGCGGGCGGAGCGCCCCGACATACGTCGCAACGGATCCGTATCGTCGTAACGCCGAGGTTAGGACGGATCGACGTCGAAACGCAACCGTCTCGTCGCGACGAATAGGTAAACTTCTCCCCATGGCACTCCCTGATCCCCGTACGACCCGCCGGGCCCCCGCCGGAGCCGCGGTGCTCCGCGAGGACGTGACGGAGGCGATCCGCTCCGCCGTCTTCGAGGAGCTGGCCGCCGTCGGGTACGCGCGGATGTCCATCGAGGCCATCGCCCGCCGGGCCGGAGTCGGCAAGACCGCGGTCTACCGCCGCTGGAAGTCGAAGCTGTACCTGGTCCTCGACCTGGTCACCGCGTTCGCCGCCCAAGGCCTGCCCGCGCCCGCGACCGGCTCGCTGTACGGGGACGTCCGCGCCCTGCTCGCCGTGGCCTCGACGGCGCTGCGCCACCCGGTCGCGTCCCAGGTCATCCCCGATCTGCTGGTCGAGGCCGCCCGTCAGCCGGAGATCGCCGACGCGATCAAGGCGGCGCTGCTCGACAACCAGAAGGGTGTCGCCGCCGCGGTGGTCCGTGATGCGGTGGCCCGCGGCGAGCTGCCCGCCGACGCCGACCCCGCACGGGCGCTTGAGCTGATCGTGGGCCCGCTCTACTGGCGGCTCGCGGTGGTCAGGGACGGTCTGCCGAAGGGCTATCTGGACGGGCTCGCGGCGGCGGCGGTGGCCGCCCTCAAGGCGTGACGGCCGGGCGGCCTCCGGGCCGTGCGGCCCGTGAGCAGCGGTGAGACCTGGCCGGTTCGGCTTGGACACGACAGGTCGGCCCGATAGGTCGAATGTTCGCCGCGATAGTACTGTGCACCCGCAACGAGAGATCGCCGGCGCAGAGCAGTGGGAAACGAGTGCACAGCATGACCATCAGAGTCAGCGTGATCATCCCGGTCTACAACCCCGGGCCCTATATCGAGGACTGCATCGCATCGCTGCTGAGACAGTCCCTCCCTGACGACGCGTACGAAGCGATCTTCGTGGACGACGGTTCGACCGACGGCACCGCCGAGCGCCTGGACCGGGTCGCCGATGAACACCCCCTGATCCACGTCGTCCACCAGGAGAACTCCGGCTGGTCGGGCAAGCCCCGCAACGTCGGGATCGACGCCGCGCGGGGCGAGTTCGTGATGTTCGTCGACAACGACGACTGGCTGGGCGACGAAGCGCTGGAGCGCATGTACGACTACGGCGTCAAGAACGCCGCCGATGTCGTCGTGGGCAAGATGGCCGGCAAGGGGCGGCCCGTGCCGCGTGAGCTCTTCCGCGTCAACCGGCCGCGCGCCACGGTCAAGAACGCCCCGCTGATCGACAGCCTCACCCCGCACAAGATGTTCCGCAGGGCCTTCCTGGACGAGACGGGGCTGCGCTTCCTCGAAGGGCGCCGCCGTCTGGAGGACCACGTCTTCGTCACGGAGGCGTATCTGCGGGCGAAGAGCGTCGCCGTACTCAGCGACTACGTCTGCTACTACCACGTCAAGCGCGACGACGCCTCCAACGCGGGCTTCCGGCGCATCGACCCGGTGGGCTACTTCCACAACCTCGGCGAGGCACTCGACGTGGTGGAGAAGTACACCGAACCGGGGCCGCTGCGCGACAAGCTGTACCGCCGCTGGTTCCGCAACGAGATGATCGAGCGGATGCGTGGCGCCCGGCTGCTCGCCACGCCCGACGACGGCTACCGCCAGGACATGTTCCAGGAGATGCACAAGATCGCCGTGGAGCGGTTCGGCCCCGGGGTCTCCGCGTCCCTGCTGCCCACCCAGCAGCTCGTCGGCGCGCTCATCAAGGCCGACCGCTACCAGGACGTCGAACTCTTCGCCCACTGGGAGCGCGGTGTCGCCGCACACTCCGAACTCACCGGGCTCGCCTGGGAGGACGGCACGCTGAAGCTGGCCTTCACCGCCGGGCTGCGGGCCGGTGACGACCCCGTCCACTACGTCAGGGAGGGCGGCGACGAGCTCATCGGCCTGCCCGACGGCCTGGACAGCCCCGACACCCTCGCACAGCTCGGGGTGAAGCCCCTGGCGGCCGTCGACCGGGCCAAGATGGAGCTGGTCGTACGGGAGCGGTCGAGCGCCGCCGAGTTCTACCAGCCCGTCGAATTCACCAGGGAGCGCGTGGACGGCCCCGGCGCCGCCCAGTTCCGGCTGGTGCTGCGGGGTACGGCGGCCATCACGCCCGGCACCGCGGCCGGCGGCGCACCGCTCGGCGCCGGTATCTGGGACGTCCTGGTGCGCGTGCACCAGAGCGGATGGAACAAGAACGTCAGGCTCGGCTCGGTACGGACCGAGGCGGTCACGGCCGGCCGGCAGGCGGCGCTGGTGGGCGACCCCGTACAGGTCGTCGTGCCGTACTGGACCGCGCACGACAACCTCTCGCTCGACGTCGGCGCGACGACCACCGTGCTGCGCGGGGAGTACCGGAAGAAGGTCGGCATGCGGGAGGTCCAGGTGATGGACGAACCGCTGCTGCTCGAAATGCTGCTGCCGCTGCGCACCGAGGCCCCGGACGGTGTACCGGCCGAGCTCCACCTCACCGAGCGGGCCGGCTCCGGCGACACCGTAACGACGGCGGCGACGCTCACCGCGTCCAAGGGGCGCGCGGGAACGGTTCTGTGCGCCGAGCGGCCCGCCGGGCAACTGCCCGCGGGCACCTGGCGGATGGCGGTGAGCGTCGGCGGCGCGGACGCGAACCCCACACCGCTGCCGCTGGTGCTCGTCGCCACCGGGGCCTCCGGTGCACTGACGGTCCGCCGTCCGCGCGAGAGCCTGGCGCACCGGCGGACCCGGCTGATGCGAAGGCTCAGGCGCGGCGTGCTGGGGCGCGCGGTACGCAAGGCCCGCCGGATGGCCGCGACGCGGTAGGCCGCCCCACGGGCAGGCTGCCCCCGGCAGACTGTAAAGACGGCAGACCGCGGAGACGGCAGACCGTGGAGACGGCAGACCGTGGAGACGGCAGACCGTGGACGCGGTTGGCCGTGGACGCGGTTGGCCGTGGACACGATGGGCCGCAGCACGGCCGAGGGGCGCGGAAGTCACCGTCCGCGCCCCTCGGGCCCTGTCGTCCGCTCGCCCGCGCGGTTCAGTAGCCGCGCAGGGCCGCCAGCTCCTCGCGTACCGTACGCAGCCCGGCCGCCCGGCCCCGCCTGCGGGCCAGCGTCGGCCAGATCCGGGAGCCGAGCAGGGCCGCGGGCTCGACGGCCTCCACCCGTTCGAGCAGCGACTCCGGGACCTTCTGCGGGTCCGGCGTCACCCACTCCCGGACGATCGCGTCGTACCTGGCCTTGAGTGCGGTGTTCGAGGGGTCCATGCCGAACACCAGGAAGACACCGGTCGGCTGGGTGTCGACCTGGACGGTGATCAGATCCGGCCGGTGCTCGGCCACCACCGGGATGAACTTGTAGACGTCCCCGGTCCACGGGCCGGACGGGGCCACCCGCTCACGGACGGCCTCCGCGTTGTTGCGCGGCAGCATGTCGTCCAGTACCACCACACTCGACCAGCCGCTGAACCGCTCGGTGTTGATGAAGTCGCGCAGCGCGTACTCGAAGAGGTGCATCCCGTCGATGAACGCCAGATCCACCTGGTTGGACCCGGTGTACGCGCCGAGCAGCGGACGGCCCTTGCGGATGTTGCGCAGCGGGTTGCGGCAGCTCATCAGGTGGCCCATGGGCTGCCGGCCGCCGAAGAAGGTGTCGCTCGTCGAGGTCACCAGCTGGAGGTCGCAGTGCAGCCGTGTCCGGATCTTCGGAGCCGGGTCGACCGCGATGGTGGGGACGCGGGAGAGCGCGAGGCTCCGCCCGTCGTTGGTGCCGATCTCCAGATAGGTGCGCGGCTTCAGCACCTCGTGCAACCGCTGCAGGAATTCGTGCCTGTGCATGGGGGCTCTCTCACGTGGGGGGATGGCACATCGTGATCAAAAGGCCATGTCGGGCTTAACGAAGGCGCGATGAGGCAGTTGCGCCGGAGCACATCCCGGCCGCGCGAACCACCCGTTCGGGCATCCGTACGCCCCCGCATACCCCAAGTCGTCCGTACGCCCCCGCGTACCCCAAGTCGTCCGTACGCCCCCGCGCGCCCCGGGCCATCCGTACGTCCCAAGTGCGCCCGGGGAAGAGGCCGTCCGTCCGCCTCCCTCGGCGGGCGGCCGCCCGGACGGCCTCCCCGGTCGCCTACTTCACCGCCCCCGCCATCACACCGTTGACGAACTGCCGCTGGAACGCGAAGAACACCGTCAGCGGGATCACCATCGAGATGAACGCCCCCGGCGCCAGCACATCGATGTTGTTGCCGAACTGCCTGACCTGCTGCTGGAGTGCGACCGTGATCGGCGGGTGCTTGGAGTCCGCGAAGATCAGCGCGACCAGCATGTCGTTCCACACCCACAGGAACTGGAAGATCCCCAGCGAGGCGATGGCCGGCCCGCCGAGCGGCATCACCACCCGGGTGAACAGCCGGATCTCCCCGGCCCCGTCCAGCCGCGCCGCCTCCAGGAGCTCTCTCGGGATCTCCGCGAAGAAGTTGCGCAGCAGGAAGATCGCGAACGGCAGCCCGAACGCCACATGGAAGAGGACCACCCCCGCCGTGGTCTCGAAGAGCCCGACCTCACCGAAGAGTTTCGAGACCGGGATCAGGGCCACCTGGACCGGCACGACCAGCAGGCCCACCACGATCAGGAACCACCAGTCGCGGCCAGGGAAGTCCATCCAGGCGAAGGCGTACGCGGCCAGCGAGCCGATGACCACCACCAGCACGGTCGCCGGGACGGTGATCATGACCGTGCTGAGCAGCGAGTCGGTGATGACCTTGTTGTCGAGGATCTTGGCGTAGTTGTCGAAGGTCATCTGCGAGGGCGCGGTGAAGACCTTCCACCAGCCGGACGCCGCGATGTCGGACGGTCCGCGCAGCGAGGAGAGCAGCAGGCCGACCGTCGGCATCAGCCAGAACAGGCCGACCAGGATGAGGAAGACCCGCATTGCTGTGCCGCCCGCACGGGCCGCGATCCGGGAGGCCAGCGGCTCCTTTTGCCGCGTCGCCGAGGCGGCGGGCAGCCGCTCGTCGGGTGCCCGTGGTGCGGGCACCTGGGCTTCGGTGGTCATCGGCGCCCCTCCTTCCGCATCCTGCGGATGTTGACGAGCATGATCGGGACGACCAGGAGCAGCAGCAGTACGGCGATGGCGCTGCCGGTGCCCAGATCCGCGTCCGTACCGAACGACGAGCGGTAGAGCTGGAGCGCCAGGACGTTCGCGTCGTCCTGCGAGGAGCCGGGCGCCACGATGAAGACCAGGTCGAAGATCTTCAGGACGTTGATCATCAGCGTGACCAGCACCACCGCGAGGACCGGGGCGAGCAGCGGGATGGTGATCCGGCGGAACACCTGCCACTCGCCGGCCCCGTCCACCCGGGCCTGTTCGAGGAGTTCACGCGGCAGTCCGGCCAGGCCCGCCGCGATCAGGACCATGGCGAACCCGGCCCACATCCACACGTAACTGCCGATGATCGACGGGGTGACGAGGGTCGGCCCGAGCCAGTTGACGCCGTTGTACGGCTCGCGGAAGTTCGAGTCGGGCAGCCGCAGCAGCGCCCCGTCGGCCGCGGCGGGCAGGGTGAACGTACCGTCGGGCGCCGCCTTGGCGCGTGCCACCACCTTGCCGGCCTTGACCGCCTCGACCGTGACGCCCTTGAGGCCCAGCTCCTTGGGGTCGATGACGTTCGGCCTGCCGCCACCGCCCAGGGTGAAGTCGAGCCAGGCCGTGCCGGTCACCGAGCCGGCCGCGGCCCTGGGGGCCTTGGCGGGCCTCGCCGAGGACGGCATTTTCGTGGGCAGTACGCCGACGAGCGGCAGCCGGACCGGGGTGCCCGCGTGCACCGGCTGTTTGGTCAGGAACGCGCCACCGCCGCCCGATTTCAGCGGGGCCACCGGCAGCGGATGCGCCCCCGGATACCCGGCCGACTCGGCGAAGGTGTCGTGCACGCCCACCCAGACGGCGTTGGCCACCCCGCGCCCCGGGTCCTGCTCGTACACCAGCCGGAAGATGATGCCGGCGGCGAGCATCGAGATGGCCATCGGCATGAAGACGACCAGCTTGAACGCCGTTCCCCAGCGCACCCGTTCGGTGAGTACGGCGAAGATCAGGCCGAGCACGGTGGCGACGGTCGGGGCGACCACGACCCAGATCGCGGTGTTCTTGATCGCGGTGCGGATCGCGTCGTCGGTGAAGAGGGTCTTGTAGTTGTCGATGCCGATGAAGCTGGAGCCCGCCTGGTCGAAGAACGACCGGTAGACCGAGTACCCGATCGGGTAGGCCACGAGCGCACCGAGCAGCACCAGCGCGGGCAGCAGAAAAGCGGCCGCCAGGACTTTACGTGTGCCTGTCACGCTCTTGCGCGGCTTTCCGGCGGGGGACGCCCCGTTGAGGACGTCCCCCGCGACAGCGGAGGTCATCGCCGCGTCAGTTCTTGTACGCCTTGGCCGCGTCGGACTCCAGCTTCTGCTGGGTCCCCGCGATGTCCTTCGGGTTCTTCAGGAAGTCCTGGAGATCCTTCCACTCGCCCTTGCCCGGCGTGCCGCCGAACGACTGCGGTGCCTGGTCGGACATGTCGAAGCGGATGTCGTCGCCCGCCGCTACCAGCGCCTTGGCGATGGTGCGCTGTACGTCATTGGGGTAGGCCGACAGGTCAAGTCCCTTGTTGGGCGAGACGAAACCGCCCGACCCCGCGGCGATCCTCGCCGCGTCCGTGGACGCCAGCCAGGTCAGCAGCGCCTGCGCGCCCTTGGAGTCCTTGAGGATCACGGCGGCGTCACCGCCGGTCACCACCGGGGCCTTGGCGCCCACCGCGGGGAACGGGAAGACCTTGGCGTCGGTGCCCACCTTCGCCTTGGTCTGCGCGATGTTCGTCTGCGCGAAGTCGCCCTCGAAGACCATCGCGCCCTTGGGCTGGTCACCGCCCGTGAAGGTCTGGGTGACCGACGCAGGGAACTCGGTCTGGAGCGCGCCGTCCGCGCCGCCCGAGATGAGTGACGGCTTGCCGAAGAGCTGTGCGAGCGTGGTCAGGGCGGCCTTGACCGACGGATCCGTCCACTTGATCTTGTGCTGGGCCAGCTGGTCGTACTTGTCCGGGCCCGCCTGGGAGAGATAGACGTTCTCGAACCAGTCGGTCAGCGTCCAGCCGTCCGCGCCGCCGACCGAGACCGGTGTGACACCCGATGCGGAGATGGTCTCGGCGGTCTTGAGGAAGTCCGGCCAGGTCCTGGGCTCGCTCGCCCCCGCGTTCTGCAGCGCCTTGGCGTTGTACCAGACCAGGGACTTGTTGGCGGCCTTGAAGTACACGCCGTACTGCTTGCCGCCGACCGCCCCGAGATCCTTCCAGACCTGCGAGTAGTTCTTGTCCAGCTGCGCCTGCGCGGCCGGGCCGACCGGCTTGGCCCACTTCTTGGCCACGGCCTGGGTGATCGCGCCGACCTGCGGCATCATCGCCACATCCGGCGGGGCGCCACCGGCGATCTTCGTACCGAGGAAGTTGACGATCGGGTCCTGTGCGGGCACGAAGGTGACCGACGCTCCGGTCCGCTTCTCGAACTCCTTCAGCACCTTGATGAAGTTCGCCTGCTCGGGGCCGGTCCAGACGGCGGCCACTTCGAGCTTCGTACCGCTCAGCTCGGGCAGCTCGACCCCGGAGGTACTGCTCTTCCCTGTGGGTTTGTCGCCGTCGCTGTCCTTCTTGCCGTCACTGCCGCATCCCGCGGCCAGCACGAGCGAGCCCGCGGCCAGCACCGCCAGCACGGCCCGGCGCGAGCGCAGAGCGGCCCCGTGCGAATACAGAACGGCTCTGCGTGGATGCAGAACGGCTCTGCGTGACCGTAGAGCTGTGCCTTTTGTGCGCATTTGCCCCGACCTCTCCCATGCGCGTGCGGCCGGCGCGCCCATGGCATCGGCGACGCCGTTGTCCCGTGAGCACAGTCCTACGCCGAGTCACTCCGGCGCCGCAATACCGGGCCTTGGTCCAACTCTCCGATTGTGATGGGCCTGTGACGTTACGTCAGGCGGTGAGGGAGGGTATGGACAGCGCGTCGACGGACCTGGCGGCCCGTTCCAGCGCGCTGGCCAGCAGCGCCAAGTCCGTCGGCCCATTGCCCAGTTCACGGACGGGGCGGCGGGCGGGCGGGTCGCCCATCCGCTCCCACTCCAGGGGTATGACGGTGGGGCGCAGCGTCGCCGTACGCGGAATGCGGCCGGTCACCCTGCCGCCCTGGAACGGTGTCACCCCACGGTCGGGCCGGCCCAGCCTGCCCCGGCCCGGCGCCGGGCTGTCCGGTCCTGGCGAGGCCGGCGGGGCGTCGAGCACCACACGCAGTCTGCTGATCCGGGCCAGCTCGGTGTCGGCCGTACGGTCCGGCCGGGCCGATGCGGCGATCAGATGGACGCCGAGCCGCTCGCCGTCCCTGGCCACCGCCTCCAGCGCCCGGACGACCGAGCCGGCGGTGGGGCGCCCGGGGCTGCCGAGCGCCGGTGCGACCAGTGCGTCGAAGTCGTCGACGATCACCACCAGCCGGGGGAGCGGTGTGGGACCCGGCATCGGGTCCGTACGCGCGCCCGCCGGGCGCAGCCGCAGGGTGCCGCTGGTCGGCGACTCGATGTCGCCGCTCTGCTCGGCCGTCCCCGGCTGCCGCCGGCCGACCAGCCGCTCCGCCACCTCACGGGTCCGGTGCCAGTCGGCGAAGGTCCCCGTGCCCAGCAGCTCGGCCCGGCGCTTCAGCTCGCCGCCGAGCGCCTGCGCGAACTCCCGCATCCGGACCGGGTCCGACGCCACCAGATAGGTCGAGGTGTGCGGCAGCTCCGTACAGGCGCGCAGGCCCTCGCCCCGCTCGCCTCCCGCGCCGTCGACCAGGATCAGCCCCAGCCTGTCCGGCCGGGCGGCTGCCGCGAGCGAGGCCGCGGTGGCGCGCAGCAGCTCCATACGGCCGCTGCCCGCCGGGCCCTCGAT
>NZ_JAAGLN010000007.1 GCF_010548145.1 Streptomyces sp. SID10853 | reverse complement strand
CCGTCCAGGGAGCGCCGGGACCGCAGCTGGTTCAGCGTCAGGTTCGTCGGTGAGGGCGGGGGCCGGCGCGTCTGCACCGAGGTGTCGGGCGGTGACCCGGGCTACGACGAGACCGCCAAGATCCTCGGCGAGTCCGCTCTGAGTCTCGCTTTCGACGAACTCCCCGCACTGGCGGGCCAGCTCACACCCGCCGTCGCCATGGGGCCGGTCCTGCGGGCGCGGCTGCTGCGCGCCGGTCTGCGGTTCAGGGTGGCCGCGCGGCGCCCGCTCACGAACGGCGGCCCCACCGCAACCGGTTGACGGGGGCGGCAGGGCCGTGCGCGCATCCGGCGCCCGTGCCGTCAGTACAGCACCCAGAGGGAGATGCGCCCCTTGACGTCGACGCAGGTGGCGTCCTGGTACTGCTTCTTCGCCCGGGGGATGTCCGCCTTGCACGCCGCCATGTTGGGGTACATCTCGGGGCCACCGGCGATGTCGTGCCAGCTGGCGGCCGAGGCGGAACCGGCCGCCAGCGGAATCGCGACCAGAGCGGCAGCAACAGCGGCGCCGTAGGTCATTCGCTTACGCCACGACTTCATACGTCTCTCCTCAAGTAAGGGGCAGGGCCGGGCCCGGTCAACCGCGTCAGGTCGACGTTTGCACCCGTGGAACCCTCGGACATTCGTCAGTCCAACACACAGGCACCATGTGCCCCAAAGCCCCCAGGACCCTTGTTACAAGCCCCTGACATGGGAGGACGGGCAGACAGCTGCGAAACATGACTTGGCAGCCCTGCACGACTTCGGGGCGAAAAGTCAGAAATTGTCGGTGGTTAATGCATGGACTTCTTGCCTCCCAGCCCCACCCACCGCGCCGCCCCTGCCGTGACCAGCGCACACCCCATCAGCGCACCGCTCACCCAGACCGGCGCCCGGTAGCCGAATCCGGCGTCCAGGGCCAGGCCGCCCGCCCAAGGGCCGAGCGTGGCGCCCAGGTTGAAGGCGGTCGTAGAGAAGGCGCCCGCGAGCGTCGGGGCCCCGGGGGCCAGGCCCAGGACACGGGCGAGCAGCGCCGTACCCGTTCCGAATGCAAACGCCCCCTGGACCAGGAGCAGCGCCAGAACCACCGGTGCACTGCCCGCCGTCAGTGCGAGGGCGCTCCAGCCCAGGGCGAGAGCAGCCATGCCGCATGCGATGAAGGCCGTGGGGCGGGAATCCGCCTCTTCGCTGTGGGCTCGCAAGCGGCCTGCGACGGTGACACCGAGGAACGAGCCCACACCGAAGAGAGCGAGGGCAGCCGGCACCCAGCCGGCGCTCAGCCCGGTCTCGCTCCTGAGGAGCGGCTCCAGATACGCGAACGTGCAGAAGGTCGCCCCCTGGACCAGGGCCATCGTGAGCAGGGTCCGCCGGAGGCGGGGGCGGGTCAGGGCGCGCAGTTCGGTGCGTACGGGGACCGGTTCGGCGTCGGGCCGGCCACCCGGAACGCTCCGCACGACGGCCAGGACCGCCGGTACGGAGACGAGGGCGACGGCCCAGAACGCCGACCGCCACCCCCACCGCTCCCCCAGCACCGCCCCGGCCGGTACCCCGACCACGCAGGCGACGGTGACCCCGCCGACCACGACGGCCGTGGCCCGCGCCCTCAGCTGCTCCGGCACCAGGGCGGCCGCGGTCGTCAGGGCCACGGCCCAGAAGCCCGCGTTGGCTACGGCGCCCGCGAAACGGGTCGCGAGGAGCACCCCGTAACTCGGGGTGAGCGCTCCCAGGACATGCACGGCGACGAACACGGAGAGGAACAGCAGCAGCGCACGCCGCCGGGGCCAGGTGCGGCTGAAGAGCGCCATGAGGGGCGCGCCGATCACCATCCCGACGGCGAAGGCCGAGGCCAGCAGACCGGCTGCGGCCAGCGAGACATTCAGATCGGTGGCGATGCCCGAGATGAGCCCGGACAGCATGAACTCGGATGTGCCCTGGGCGAAGACCGCGAGCCCGAGGACGTAGACAGCGAATGGCATGGGAGACAGACCCCTCGGTACGAGAACCGTCGTGGACAGACAGGCGTGTACGGGGATGCGGCGATGACGGAGCCGTGCGAAGGGATGCCCATGACCCTGTCCTGCGGGTCAGGCGGCCTCGGTCAGCAGGAACCCGGCCACCGGCGGATCGCCGGTGGCCTCGGTCTGTCGGACTCGGGGCAGGACATGAAAGCGACGGTATCCGGACGAGTGGCCGCGGTGCGAGTGATTACGTGACGGCTTGGCGTCACGGCGTGCGTGAGGGTGTGCGTCGCGGCGTCACAGCGTGCGTGACAACGTCCGTCGCGGCGTATTGACGGCTTGCGTCACAGCGTGCGTCACGGCTTGCGTCACAGCGTACGTGACAGCAACCTGCGCCGGGGCCGGGCCAGGGCCAGGGCCGCGATCAGCTTCCGGGAGGCCGGGATCAGGTCCCGGACTGTCCTGGTTCATCCGCCTTCCCGTAACGGCGTATCGACCCGTGTGTCACAGGGGCGTCTTGATCGGACTCCGGCCAGAACAACTCACCGGGCAGCCGGAATCCAACAGAACAACAACGCCTGCTCAGCCGGAGCAAGCGCACGAGACAACACCCTCCCCAGGAGCACCGATGCGCGCCAAGAAGATCTCCGCACTCGCCCTCGTCGTCGCCGCCGCCGGCCTCTCGCTGACCGCGTGCGGCAGCAGCGACGGATCGAGCGCGTCCGCCAACACCGGCACGTCCACCGCCGCGGGCAGCTCTGCCGGCGCGAACAGCTCCACCGGCGACAAGGGCTCGGCATCCGACTCGACGGCGGCGTCGGACTCCTCGGCATCGGACTCCTCGGCGTCCAACCCCTCCGCCGCGTCCGGCTCGGCCGCGGACGGCAAGGGCTCGGCCGCGGACGGCAAGGTCACCGCCAAGACCCAGTCCGGCGCGTCGAGTTCCACGTGCGAGGCCGACAATCTCGCCCTCAGCGCCGCCTCCGCCGGGGTCAAGAACCAGATCGTCATCAACATGAAGAACACCGGCCCCAGCTCCTGCAGCATGCACGGCTTCCCGGGCGTTCAGCTCATCGGCCCCGACGGTCTCGGCGACACCGGCCCCGACGCCGCCCGCACCGACACCTCGGGCTCCACGATGACCATCGCGCACGGCGAGGAGACCCGTTTCCTGCTCCACTACATCCCGGACACCAGCGGCTCCGGCAAGACCTACACCAGGCTCTCCGTCACCCCGCCCAACGAGCGGGTCTCGGAGATCGTCGACCTGAACAAGCTGGCCATCACCGTCTCCCCCTCCAGCGGCAACGCCCCCGACGTCTACGTCGACCCGGTCGGCTACCACACCGGCTCCGGCAAGTGAGCCCGGCAGCCAAGTGAGCCCGGCAGCACGGCACTCACGCCGCAACCGCCGTCAGGCACCCGAGCAGCTTCATTCTGGGCGCCAACCTGTACAGCCGGCACCGCAGGGCTGCCCCCCTCCAGCGGCTCGGGTCACCGTGCCCAGTCCGGCAGCCAGACTCCGGTGCCGGGTCGGTGGGCGGCCCGTGCCGGGTCGAGGTGGGCGCGGAACGCCGCGAGCGTGGGATGCGGGTTGTCGCTCCGCCAGATCAGGGAGTGCGGGTAGACCGGCACCGGGTCGTGCAGGGCGATGCGCCGCAGCCCGCGGTCGGCGGGCCGGACGAACCGGGTCCGCTCGCCGATGAAGGTGGTCAGGGCCGGGGATTCGGCCATCGCGTCCAGCAGCGGTTCGGTGCCGAAGCTGGGGCCGCCGGAGTCGATGGTGAAGCCGAACGCGGCTGCGAGATCGTTGTAGTACACGGCCCATTCGGTCCCCGGGGCCATGTCGGGCATCCAGATCCGCCGCCCGGCGAGCCGGCCAGGGGCGACCGCGCCGGCGTCGGCGTCGGCGAACTCGTGGGCCGGGCCGACCAGGAGCTGGACGGGCTCGTCGAGGACCCTGACCGCGTCGATGCCGTCGGGCAGCTGCCGTACGGGCAGGGTGAGCGCCCGGATCGTCGCGTCGATCGTGCCGGACCGGACGGCCGCGATGGCCGAGTCCGCGTCGTAGTGCGTGACGATGTCGAGTTCCGCCCCGGGGTGTGCACGGTGGAAGTCACGCAGCAGACCCGCCGGCCCGAACCGCCGGCCGACCACATCGACGCGCAGCGCTCGCCGGCCGGGCCGCACGGAGGCGGCCGCCCGTTCCTCGGCCTGCAGGAGCCCGCGGGCGTGAGGCAGGAACGCCTGCCCGTCGACGGTGAGCCGGGCCCCGCGCGCCGTGCGGGTGAGGAGCCGCACACCGAGCTCCTTCTCCAGCGTGGCGACGCGCCTGGAAACGGCCTGCTGGGTGACCGACAGGGCTGCGGCAGCCTGCTGGAACTGGCCGGTGTCCACCACGGCGACGAAGGTACGTACGGCATCGAGATCCACGCCGCCCGACTCTAGAGCCTGCGGTTCCGGTCGGGCTCCGCCCGGCGCGCGGCCTCTGCGGGCCCACAACGTGCGGTTGTGGCTGCGGCCGGGTCGGTTGTTTGACCTGTGGGTGTGCTGCTCGCTTTGATCTCGGGGTCAGCGTCGGCCTGTTCCGGCGGGCGGACGGAGAGAGCGGGAGGTGCGCCGAGCATGGTGTCCAGGCGGTCGCTGGGGCGGCAGTTCGGGTGGCTCTGGGGGGCGTACGCGGTGAGCACGCTCGGCACCTGGCTCGCGTTCGACTCGTTCTCCCTGATCGCGATCCTCGCCCTGCACGCCGGAACGACCCAGGTGTCCCTGCTGGCCGCCGCCGGGCTGGCCGTCGGCGCCGTGGTGGCGGTGCCCCTCGGGCCCTGGGTGGAGTTCCGCCGCAAACGGCCGGTGATGGTCGCGATGGACCTGATCCGGTTCGCCGCGCTGCTGACCATCCCCGCCGCCTACGCGTTCGGCCTGCTCAGCTTCGCCCAGCTGCTGCTTGTGTCGGTGGTCGTCGGCGCGGCGGACATCGCCTTCACGGCGGCGAGCGGGGCCTGTGTGAAATCGCTCGTACGGCAGGAGGACCTGCTCGTCGCGAACGGCCGGTTCGAGTCCACGACCTGGACCGCCACCATGCTCGGGCCGCCGCTCGGCGGGGCGGCGATCGGGATGTTCGGCCCGGTGCTGACCGTGCTCGCCAACGCGGTCAGCTATCTGCTGTCCGCCGCGGGCATTCGGGCGATCGGCGGCGAGGAGCCGCGCCCCGAGCGCCCGGCCCGGCCACAGCTGCGCGCCGGTGATCTCCTCGACGGATGGCGGTACATCCTCAAACACCCGACGCTGCGCCCGCTGTTCTTCAACTCGGTCCTGAACAACGGCCTGATCATGGCGGTTTCACCACTGCTGGCCGTGCTCATGCTCAGTCGCCTCGGCTTCGCCCCGTGGCAGTACTGCATCGCCTTCGCGGCGCCCTGCGTCGGCGGTCTGATCGGCTCACGGGTGGCGCGCCCCCTCGTCGCGCGGCACGGGCAGCACAAGGTGCTGCTCGCCGCCGGGACGCTGCGGGCGTGCTGGTCGATCGGGCTGGCCTTCGTCGGTCCCGGCATCGCCGGGCTGGCGCTCGTCATGGCCGTAGAGCTGGGACTGATCACCTGCTCGGGCGTGTACAACCCCGTGCTCGCCACCTGCCGGCTCGAGCAGACCGCGCCGGACCGGATCGCCCGTACCCTCTCCGCGTGGTCGGTCACCAGCAAGGCCGGGATCGCGGCCTTCACCGCCCTGTGGGGCCTGCTGGCCACAGCCACCGGCCCCCGTACGGCGATCGGGATCGCCGGACTGCTGCTCCTGGCCACCCCGCTCCTGCTGCCCCGCCGCAGCCCGTCAGCCCGGCCGGAACCAGCACCGGAACCGGCCCGGAGCGCCGCGAGCTGAACCAAACCGGAGCGCCGCGAGCTGAAGCGAATCGGACAAGAGCTGTACAAGGATGCTCGTTTTGATTGACTCCCTGATCTGACATGAGCATGGTTTCTGCGTACTCCTCAGCCCCCACCTCTGAGAGGAACGCACCCCGTGAGACGTATGGGACGTATGAAATCCACGGCAGCCGCACTCGGCTCCACCGCTGCTCTGCTCCTGGCCTGCGGCCTCGGCACCGCCGCCACCGCCTCCGCGGCACCCGCACACGGCCGCACGGCCGCCACCCCCACGGCCGCCACCACCACCGCACGGCAACAGGCCGCCGACGTCTGCGCCTCCGCCGGCGCCGACTCCGGCCGTACGGTCCACGGGGCACTCTCCCGCGACCAGGTCCACCACCAGCTCTCGGCCCTGACCGCGCCCCACCGCGAGGCCCGCGGCTACCCCGCGTCCGGCGTGCCCGACAAGGGTCCGCTGGGGCCCGGCGCCCCCGGCCGCGGGCTGCTGACGGACATCCACCCGGCCCAGGGCACGTCCTTCAAGGAGATCAGCGGCAGCGACGGTTCCTGCGCCACCCAGTCGGTGTCCGCGCAACTGACCGTCCAGGACAGCTCCACCACGATCTACACCCCCACGATGTACCCGGCGGGCGGCTCCTGCGTCGAGCTGGTCACCGTCTACACGCAGTCCGGCCGCTCGGTCGCCGCCTGGGACTGGTGCGACAGCGTCGCCTTCGAGGCGTCGGTGCCCATCGACAGCGCCTTCCTGAGCACCTATACGGACGGCACGTCCAGCGCGTACACGGGACGGGTCGTCAAGACCGACGCCGCCACCAACTCCTGGACCGCGGGGCTCTACAACTACCGGACCGGCTCCTGGGACACCCTCTTCACCCAGTCGGGCCAGAACCAGTCGGGCCGCAACACCGGCTGGGACATCAACGAGCTGTACTCCCAGGTCGGCACATCGGGCCGGTCCGCCGCCTGCGACGCCATGGCGGGCCAGACCTTCGAGTCCAGCAACATAACCGTCCGGATCAACGGCAGTTGGACCCCGGCGTCGCCGGACAACTCCGACACCACCTATGACTCACCGGCCGGTTCCTTCTACTGCCCCGACCGCACCTACCAGATGGTCAGCGCGTACGACCACTGGAAGGCCGTGGGCTGACGGACCCCGCACGCGCAAGCCGCCCCGCCGCCCCGGCCACTCCAGCGCCGGGGCGGCGTCCGCTTCAAGAGTTCGGCGTCCGGAGTTCCGCGTCCGGAGTTCCGCGTCAGGAGTTCGGTGCCACCTTCGACAGCCCGTTGATGATCCGGTCCATCGCGTCCCCGCCCGTCGGGTCGGTCAGGTTCGCCAGCATCTTGAGCGTGAACTTCATCAGCACCGGGTGCGTCAGACCGCGCTCGGTGATGAGCTTCATCACCTTCGGGTTGCCGATCAGCTTCACGAACGCGCGGCCCAGCGTGTAGTAGCCCCCGTAGGTGTCCTTGAGGATCTTCGGGTAGTTGTGCAGCGCCGTCTCGCGCTGCGCGGGCGTCGCACGGGCCGCCGCCTGGACGATCACGTCGGCCGCGATCTGGCCGGACTCCATGGCGTACGCGATGCCCTCACCGTTGAACGGGTTGACCATGCCGCCCGCGTCACCCACGAGCAGCAGGCCCTTGGTGTAGTGCGGCTGGCGGTTGAACGCCATCGGCAGCGCGGCGCCGCGGATCGGCATCGTCATGTTGTCGGGGACGTAACCCCAGTCCTCCGGCATCGACGCGCACCACGACTTCAGGACCTCACGCCAGTCCAGCTCCTTGTAGGCGGCCGACGAGTCGAGGATGCCGAGGCCGACGTTGGAGGTGCCGTCGCCCATGCCGAAGATCCAGCCGTACCCGGGGAGCAGCCGGTCCTGCGGGCCGCGGCGGTCCCACAGTTCGAGCCAGGACTCCAGGTAGTCGTCGTCGTGGCGCGGCGAGGTGAAGTACGTACGGACCGCGATGCCCATCGGCCGGTCGTCGCGGCGGTGCAGACCCATGCCGATGGAGAGCCGGGTGGAGTTGCCGTCGGCGGCGACGACCAGCGGGGCGTGGAAGGTGACCGGGGTCTTCTCCTCGCCCATCTTGGCGTTGACGCCGGTGATCCGGCCGGTGCGCGGGTCGGTGATCGGGGCGCCGACGTTGCAGCGCTCGTGCAGCCGGGCGCCCGCCTTCTGCGCTTGGCGGGCCAGCTGCTCGTCGAAGTCGTCGCGCTTGCGGACCAGGCCGTAGTCCGGGTACGAGGCGAGATCCGGCCAGTCCAGCTGGAGGCGCACGCCGCCGCCGATGATCCGCAGGCCCTTGTTGCGGAGCCAGCCCGCTTCCTCGGAGATGTCGATGCCCATGGAGACCAGCTGCTTGGTGGCGCGCGGGGTCAGCCCGTCACCGCAGACCTTCTCGCGCGGGAAGGCCGTCTTCTCCAGGAGCAGGACGTCGAGTCCGGCCTTGGCCAGGTAGTACGCGGTCGTGGAGCCGGCAGGGCCTGCCCCGACGACGATCACATCTGCGGTGTGCTCGGAGAGGGGCTCGGTCACGGCGGAAACTCCGGAAGACTCGATTTCGCGTGCCACGGGGGCACTGGACAGGTGCAGTCTATGGGGACCGCCTGATCGATCAGCTGAAGGGTTGGCCGAAGTGAACGAGCCTGCGCCGGTCGTCCGGCTGCGCGTCCCCACCGACGAGGACGCCCTCGCCTGGCACCGGGTGTTCGACGACCCGGACGTCATGGAATTCCATGGTGGTGCGTCGAAGGAGTTGTCGGTGTACGAGGAGTTGACCGCCCGGCAGCGCAGACATGACGCCGAGCACGGTTTCTGCTTCTGGACCATGCTCGACGAGGACGGCGAGGTGATGGGATTCACCGGCGCGCAGCCCTGGCCGCAGGAGAACTTCGGGCCGGTCGGCAAGATCGAGATCGGCTGGCGGCTCGGGCGGAAGTACTGGGGCCACGGCTATGTGACGACGGCCGCCCGCATGACGCTGGAGCGGCTACGGGCGGTGGGCCTCGGCGAGGTGTACGCGATGGTCGACGCGAGGAACGCCCGGTCGATCGCGGTGACACGGCGGCTCGGGATGGAGCTGCACGAGACCTTCATGACCCCGCTGTCGAAACGCAGGGGCCACTGCTTCCGGCTGGACCTGGAGGAGGGGACGGCGGCCTGAGCAGAAGCGGTGCGGGGGAACCCCCCGGGGCACAAGGGATCCCTCGGGGCACAAAGGGTTCCCCCGCCCCGCCCGGTTCAGTCCTTCGGCTTGAACCCGCGGTGCAGGGCCACGATGCCACCGGTCAGATTCCGCCAGGCGACGTCCGCCCAGCCGGCCTGCTGGAGGCGGGCGGCGAGCGCGGGCTGGTCGGGCCAGGCGCGGATCGACTCGGCGAGGTAGACGTACGCGTCCGGGTTGGACGAGACGGCGGTGGCCACCGGGGGCAGCGCGCGCATCAGGTACTCGGTGTAGACGGTACGGAAGGGGGCCCAGGTCGGCTGTGAGAACTCGCAGATCACGACCCGGCCGCCGGGCTTGGTGACCCGGTACAGCTCGCGCAGCGCGGCGTCCGTCTCCTGGACGTTGCGCAGTCCGAAGGAGATCGTCACGGCGTCGAAGACCCCGTCGCGGAAGGGCAGTTTCGTCGCGTCGCCCGCGGTCAGCGGGAGGTGCGGATGGCGTTGCTTGCCGACCTGGAGCATGCCGATCGAGAAGTCGCAGGGCACCACGTACGCACCGGTCTGCGCGAACGGCAGCGAGGACGTCGCGGTCCCGGCGGCCAGGTCGAGGATCTTCTGCGCGGGGCGCGCACCGACGGCCTTGGCCACCTCCTTGCGCCACAGCCGCGCCTGCCCGAGGGAGAGCACGTCATTGGTCAGGTCGTAGTTCGCCGCCACGTCGTCGAACATCGAGGCGACTTCGTGCGGCTGCTTGTCCAGGGATGCTCGGGTCACCCGCCCATTGTGTCGTGCGCCCCACCGGAGCCGGGCCACAGGGGGCGGCCCGCGTGGCACGGGGCGGGAAGGGCAGGGCGCCGCGCCTCCCTTACGATCATGCCGGTCAAACCGGCGTGGCGATAACACGAACAAGAACAAAAAGGGGAGAACCATGCGATTACGTCCGGCAGAAACAACGGACGGACCGGGCACGGCGGGAAGACAGCTGAGGCGGTGGCTGCTGGGCGGCTGGCTGGTTCTGGTGGTGGGCGGCTGGACGCTCACCCAGACCCTGGACGCCGGCATCAGACCCACGAACGGCCCGAGCCCCTCGACGACAGCGCGGCCGACGTTGCCGGCGTACTCGTACCCCACGAGCGCCGCGGGCGTCACGGCCACTACGGGCCCCACAGACACCACGGCCGACGTGGACGAAGACCACTGCCCCCAGTCCCGCCCGACACCGCTCCGGGACGGGCACACGCATTCCAAGATTCTCTGCGTGACCTTCATGACCCGCTGACCCACCACCGCTGACCCACCACCGCGGGCTCAGCCCGCAGGCTTCTCCCAGACGGAGACATGCCGCCCGCTCTCACTGGTGAAGGGCGCCCGGCCCCACCCGCCCCACCGCTCACGCAGCCGCAGCCCGGCGAGCTGGGCCATCAGATCGAGTTCCGCCGGCCACACGTACCGGAACGGGATCGACCGGTACTCACCGCGGCCGTCGACGACCTCGACGTAGTTCGAACTCATCCCCTGGGTGGCGACGTCGTACAGGTCGAACGCCCAGCGCGTCGGCTCCACCCGGAACGGCACGGCGGACTGCCCGGCCGGGAGCTTCCGCAGCTCCGGGACAACGACCTCGATGACGAAGCAGCCACCCGGCTCCAGATGTGCGGCGGCGTTGCGGAAGCAGGCCACCTGGGCTTCCTGCGTCGTCAGATTCATGATGGTGTTGAAGACGAGGTACACGAGGGAGAAGGCCCCCTCCACCCGGGTCCGCGCGAAGTCCCCGATGGTCACGCCGATCGCGTCACCGCCCGGCTTGGCGCGCAGCCGGGCGACCATCGCGCGTGACATATCGATGCCGTGGACCGTAACCCCACGTGCCGCCAGCGGCAGCGCGATACGCCCGGTACCGATGCCCAGCTCAAGGGCGCGCCCACCACCGGCAAGCTCGGCCAGCACACGGGCGGTGGCGTCGACGACGTCCGGCCGGAATTCCTCACTGCCCGATGAGTCGTCGTACCCAGCGGCGACGCTCTCCCCGAAGTACCCGTCCTCGCCCGTGTCACCCGTACTGTCCATCGCTGGACCGTAACGGGGAACTGCCTCTGCCTGCTTGGAATTTGCGCGGGCCTGGGCCAGTCGGAGGTGCACCGCGCCGACCGAAAGGCGTCTCGCTCATCGCCTCGGTGCCTCTACGGTGGCGCTGTGATGACTCAGATGATCGTTCTCAACGGTGGGTCCAGTTCGGGGAAGTCCGGGATCGTCCGGTGCCTGCAGTCCGTCCTGCGGGAACCCTGGCTGGCCTTCGGCGTCGACACGCTGGTCCAGGCGATGCCCACGTCAATGCGGGCATCGGATGCAGGGATCGAGTTCGGCGCGAACGGCGAGGTGGTCGTAGGGCCGGAGTTCCGCACGCTGGAGGCGGCGTGGATCCAGGGAATCGCCGCTATGGCACACGCGGGCGCCCGAGTCATCGTCGATGAAGTGTTCCTCGGTGGAGCGGCATCCCAGCGGCGGTGGCAGCAGGCTCTTGGCGGACTGCAGGTGCTCTGGGTGGGGGTCCGGTGCGAGAGCTCAGTCGCCGCGGGCCGCGAGGTCGCACGAGGCAACCGGGTCACCGGTATGGCCACCTCACAGGCAGAGATGGTTCACCGAGGCGTGAGCTACGACCTGGAAGTGGACACGACGCACCACGAGTCAATGGAATGCGCGCGGACCATCGCCGCTCGTGTCGAGTGACCGACGCCCGGCTGCCAGCTGATCCGGTCCACCGACGGTCACCGCACCCGGTGCACCATCCGGCCCGCGATGCATGTCACCAGGCAGTTGCCCTCGTCGTCGTACACCGCGAAGTCGGCCCGGCCGGACACCGTGAGGGTGCGGGGGTCCGGGAGCGCGTCTCCGGCGGACACCCGTAGGCCCGAGCGGTCGACCGCCGTGCGGACGGACGGGCGGGTGAACGGTCCGGCGAGCGACGTCGTACCCGCCGCGAGCAGCCGCTGCAGGCCGCGCCTGGCGCTCGCGCCCCAGCGGACCTCCGTCATGCCGAGCGCGGCCAGCGCCTCGCCGGTCAGCGGGGCGGAGCCCAGGTCCTCGCGGGGGTCGGGCCAGTAGGCCGCTTCGAGGAGCGCGGGTGCGTCCGGCTCGTGGCGGCCGGGGGTGAGCGTCCCGTCCCAGTCGCGCAGCCGGGCCCGGTCCCCGTACGCCGTGCGCAGGTCCTCGTACGGGCCGAGCGCCGCGATGCGGTCGCCGTCGATGACGACCGCGTCCGCGCGTGCCCGGTGAAGCGTCAGCAACGCGGCCTCAGTTGGCGTCGAGGAGCTTCAGCTCGGGGTGGGCCGTGCCGCCCTCGATCGCCGTGGACGAGATGTGCGAGACGACGCGGTCGTCGACCGGGTCGTTCGCCGGGTCGTCGTGCACGACGAGGTGCTCGTACGTCGTCGCGCGCTGCGCGGGGACACGGCCGGCCTTGCGGATGAGGTCGATGATCTCCATCCGGTTCGACCGGTGCTTGGCACCGGCCGACGAGACCACGTTCTCCTCCAGCATGATCGAGCCGAGGTCGTCGGCGCCGTAGTGCAGGGACAGCTGGCCGACCTCCTTGCCGGTCGTCAGCCAGGAGCCCTGGATGTGGGCGACGTTGTCGAGGAACAGCCGGGCGATGGCGATGATGCGCAGGTACTCGAAGAGGGTCGCCTGCGTGCGGCCCTTCAGGTGGTTGTTCTCGGGCTGGTACGTGTACGGGATGAAGGCGCGGAAGCCGCCCGTCCGGTCCTGTACGTCACGGATCATCCGCAGGTGCTCGATGCGCTCGGCGTTGGTCTCGCCGGTGCCCATCAGCATGGTCGACGTGGACTCGACGCCCAGGCCGTGCGCCGTCTCCATGATCTCCAGCCACCGCTCGCCGGACTCCTTGAGCGGCGCGATGGCCGTGCGCGGCCGCGCGGGCAGCAGCTCGGCGCCCGCGCCCGCGAAGGAGTCGAGCCCGGCCGCGTGGATCCGCGAGACGGCCTCTTCGACCGACACCTTGGAGATCCGCGCCATGTGCTCGACCTCGGAGGCACCGAGTGAATGGATGACCAGCTCCGGGTACGCCTTCTTGATGGCCGAGAAGTGCTCCTCGTAGTACTCCACACCGAAGTCCGGGTGGTGCCCGCCCTGGAACATGATCTGCGTACCGCCGAGCTCGATGGTCTCGGCGCAGCGGCGCAGGATGTCGTCGAGGTCGCGGGTCCAGCCCTTCTCGGTGTCCTTCGGGGCCGCGTAGAAGGCACAGAACTTGCACGCCGTGACGCACAGGTTCGTGTAGTTGATGTTGCGCTCGATGATGTACGTGGCGATGTGCTCGGTCCCGGCGTACCGCCTCCGGCGCACGGCATCGGCGGCCGCGCCCAGCGCGTGCAGCGGGGCGTCGCGGTACAGGACGACCGCTTCCTCGGGAGTGATGCGCCCGCCTGCGGCGGCACGGTCGAGGACGGCTGCGACATTTACAGACGTAAGGTCGGCGTTCTCGGTCACCGGGCGGGTCCTTCCCAAGGGGCTACTGACGACCGATCCAGCCTACGCCAGCACCCGCAGCGAAAGATTGCGCCCCCTTTGTCGGGTTTCCGTGGAGGACAACGTCGCCAAGGTCAAGCCCGTCCGGCGATTGAGGACCGGGGTCCGGGGCAGCCCCGAAGGGCCCGCGCCACAGCACCCCGCACCCCGCACCCCCGCCACGCGTACCGTCACCCCGCCGCGGCAAGACCCCCACGCCACCCAGGAAGCAGCTCGTCCAGCAGTGCCTCCGTGCGCGACGGCAGCCCCCGCTCGCCGCTCTGTACGGTCAGGTCCGCAGCCAGCTCGCGCAGCCGCGCCTCGTCGCCCGTCGCATGGGTCGCCCGCAGCAGCTCGTTCCACAGCCGTTCGTCCGCCGCCGAACCGGAGACCGCCGCCCGGAGCGCGGCGATCGCCTTCTCCGGCTGCCCCTGCTCCAGGTGGTGCGCCGACAGGGCCAGCGCCACATCGGCCACGAGCAGCGGCAGCTGTGTGTCGATGATCTCGTGGGTCAGCCAGGTGTAGCGGCCCTCCGTACGGTCGGCGAGCAGCGGCCCCCGCACCAGCCCCAGCGCGTCCGTGAGCAGCCGCTCGCGCACCGACGCACGGCGTGCGCCGCGGCCCTCGGTCGCCTCGTGGTGGAGCGAGCGGAGCACGTCCAGGTCGGAGACCACGGACGGGGCGAGCGTGAGCCGCCCGGTGCTGTCCGTACGGAGCCGGGCCGAGCCGTCCTCGTCGGTGCCCAGCCACAGCCGCAGCCGCTCGATGAGCGCGTCGCACACCTCGGGGGTGACTCCGCGCGGCCACATGGCCGAGGCGAGCACCCGCGGGTGGACGCCCTCACGGTGCAGCAGGAGCAGCGCGAGCGCTTCGTGCAGCAGGGCGCTGCGTTCGCTGTCCGGGGTGTCGAGGCCGATGATCTCGTACGGGCCGACCAGCCGTGCGTACACCGCGGGGCGGCCCTGCTCGGTGATGTCGACCAGGAACGGGCGGGCCGGTTCGGGGCCGTCGCCCTCCGGGTCCGCGTCCGCGAAGAGCCGTACGACCGCTTCGTGCTGCGCCTGCGGCAGCAGCTGCGCGTCAAGTTCGAGGCCGAGCAGCGGCGCCAGCAGCCTGCCCTCGCCGGTGATCTCCAAGTCCCAGGTGGCGCCCTGGAGTTGACCGGCCGTACCGGCGCCGATCAGGCAGCCGATGCCCAGCCGCCCGGAGTCGGTGGTCAGTTCGGCGAGCGTGGCCGCCTCCTCGGCGGTGGGTTCGTCGGCGACGAGCACCAGATGCGGCGCCCAGCGGGTCTGCTGCGCCGGGCCGGTCCTTCCGGTGAGGACCGAGTCGTGACCGGCGGCGCCGAGTGCGCTGCGGCGCTGGCCGATCTCCGCACCGAGCATCTCGATCAGCTCGTCGACGGAGCTGAGGTGGCGCAGCCGCGTCGGCGCCAGCGGGCTGAGCTCCGCGCCGAATCCGACCACCGTGACGGTCATCCGGTCCGACCAGCCGTTGGTGGCCAGTTCGGCGGCGACGGACGAGAGGACGGCGGCGCGGTCCGGCTCGGTCCCGGTGAGCGCGACGAGACCGGGCACGGCCTCCAGGTTCAGCAGCAGCCGCGCGTCGTCACGGGTGCCGAGACTGACGAGCCCCGGGTAGGGGGCGGCCGCGGTGTCCGGGGCGATCCCCTCGTACGCCGCGACGGCCGACCGCTCAAGGCGCCAGAACGTCTGGTCCTGCCCCTGCTGCCACGGCGCCGGGGGCGTACCCGACGGCTGGGCGAGCTGGAGGTGCAGGTCGTCGTCGGTGAGCCAGGCCGCGTACACGACCGGCAGCGGGCGGCCGTCCTGGCCGAGCGAGGAGGAGAGCCCGCGCAGCGCCAGGTCGAGGAAGCGGACGGCGTCGGGGTCGGCGCCGACCAGCAGCGCGTCGTGCGCGTCGGCTTCCTCGCCGGTGGGAACCGGCGGCTCCATCCCGCGCCGGCCGGCCACCGCGGTCATCGCCGACTGCCACAGCGCCATCCTGCGGCGGCGGCCCAGCGCGCCGAGCACCCCGGCGGCGAGCAGCGGGGCCCCGATGAGGGCGGTGGAGAGGCCGAGCCCCGATCCTGAACTCTGCGAAGGGGCCTCGGCGACAGCGCCCGATCCGGCGCCCGGTCCGGCTCCGGTGCTCGGCGCGTTCGGAAGGCGCTGCTCGGGTACGGAGATCTGGGCCGTCGGGCTGTCACCGTGGCTGCCGCCCTGGTGCTGCGCCGGCTGCTCCTGGTGGTTCCCTGACTTGGCGTACTCGTCGATCTGGTGGCGCACCTGCTCGGAGACGCTGGGCGCCTGGTCGGGCATCTCGACGAGCTCGCCGCCGTGTGCGTCGGCCGGCATCTCCATGATCCAGCCGGGCCTGATCAGGCTCGCCTCGGACAGCTTCGTACCGTCCGGCTGCATCCGGTCCTTGTTGAGCTGGTAGATCTCCTTGTACCTGCGGCCGTCGCCGAGGTGGCGCTGGGCTATCTCCCACAGCGAGTCGTGGTGGCGGCCCTCGGGCGGGCTGATCCGGTAGAACTTCGTCGCACCCTCGGCCCCGGTCTTGGCGTTCGCCTGCTCCGCGTGTGCCTGCGCGTCGGCCTGCGAGGCGACGGCCGCCTGCGCCTGCTGCGCGACGCCGATTCCGGGGGCCTGCTGCGCGGCGGCGACCGTCGGCTTGTGCGTCGACTCAAGGGACTGCCCGAACTGCGCGATCCCGGGCGCGAAGCTCGCCGCGGTGGCGCTGACCAGGAGCAGTGCGGCGATGAGCTGCCGGGCCAGCATCTGGCTCGGCCCCGCACCGGGAATGTGCGAGGGCATCCCGACACCGGAGACGGCGGCCTTGATCTCCACGATGACGCAGGCGGCGAACTGCGCCCAGGCCAGCCAGACGACGCAGATCAGGATGTTCACGAACGTGTCGACGGTGATCTGCTGCTGCACCATGTCGAAGGACGGCATGCCGTGCGGCAGCGGCCAGCCCTGAGTGGAGAGGGCGAGCGGCACGGCGAGCAGCAGCCCCGCGAGCGCGAGAAACGCGAAGAACGCCTTGGCGAAGTCCCCCGCGGTCCGTTGCCGGGGCAGGGGCTGAGGCGTCCGGTTGGTCGGGCCCGTCGAACCGGGAGTATTGCGCGCCATGGCGGGTGTCCTGTGGAGGGAGAGGGAGCGGGTTCGGGATCGTCGGGGCGGTGGGGCCGTCGGAGCAGCGGGACCGTCGGTCAACGGTCGCCGACCGCCGGGGCCGGTCGTCGGGGCGGGTAGGAAATACGGGGGTGGACTGAGCCTACCGAGATGGTACGGACGGTTTCGAAAGACAGACAGGGGCGGACGGACACAACGCGTCCGATATGACGGGGCTGTTGATGCTTGCCCGGATTACGCACCGGAAGCCGGACGGTGCCACGGCGACGGAACGGCCCCCGGCCCACGGGAATCCCGCGCACCCACGACGGATTCGTCACGACCGGGTCACGCGATCCGCGCCTGAACGCCCGGCAGGCGGGATTCCTCAGCCGGTGGCAGCCCAATGGCGGGCCGGTGCCCGCCATCGAGGAATCAGCCGGAGGGTGAGCCGCGGCCGGCCACTCAGCTGTCGGTGACGCCTTCGGTGACACGTGCACTGCGGCCTTCGGTGACATGTGCACTGACACGCTCGGTGCCACGCTCGGTGCCACGTTCACTGACACGCTCGGCGACGCCTTCGGTGACGCGCTCGGCGACGCCTTCGGTGACGTGCAGCAGCTCCATGTCCGCGCCGGTGAGATGCAGCGCCCCGGCCGCCACGTTCTCCTCCAGGTGGGCGGGGTTGCCGGTCCTCGGGATCGCCAGGACGTGCCGTCCCTGGTGCAGCGTCCAGGCCAGGCGGACCTGGGCCGGAGACACCCCGTGGGACTCGGCGACGGCCCGTACGCGCGCGCTTTCCCCTCCACCGGCCCCGGCGCCCCCGTCACGGCCCTCACCGGCGATCGCGAAGAACGGCACGAAGGCGATGCCCTGCTCCCCGCAGTACGTCAGCAGTTCGCCGCTCCCCCGGACGTCGAGGCTGAACTGGTTCTGCACACAGACCACCGGCGCGATGGCCTGCGCCTGGGCCACATGCTCCGCCCTGACGTTGGACACGCCCAGGTGCCGGATAAGCCCGGCGTCGCGGAGGTCGGCGAGAGCGCCGAAGTGCTCGGAGACCGAGTCCTCGGACATCCGGCGGAGGTTCACCACATCGAGGTGGTCGCGGCCCAGCTGGCGCAGGTTCTCCTCCACCTGGCCACGCAGCTGTTCGGGCGTGGCCGTGTACCAGTCGCCCGAAGGGTCCCGGCCGGGACCGACCTTGGTGACGATGACGAGGTCTTCCGGGTACGGGGCGAGCGCCGTGTTGATCAGCTCGTTGGCCGAGCGGAGCCGGGAGAAGTAGAAGGAAGCGGTGTCGATGTGATTGACGCCGAGCTCGACGGCACGGCGGAGAACCCTGACCGGTGTGTCCCGGTCACCCGGCTCGCCGAGGTCGAACGCGGCGCTGCCGGTCAGGCGCATCGCTCCGAAGCCGATCCGGTGCACGCTCCGGTCGCCGAGTGTCCAGGTACCTGCGTCCGATGCGTCGGCTGTCGCCACGATGCCGGTGTCCCTCACGTCTCTGCTCCCCTGAATCGCACGTCGGTCCACCCCTGCGCCGCACAACACGCCTGCGCAGCAATGCACCCCACAGCACTGCGCTGCGCAGCCTCCCTCAACCGGCCAACTGCGCGGTCCATTTCTCACGCCAGGCCAGTGCGTCGCGTACGCCGTCCACCAGGCTCTTCTGTGCGCTCCAGCCCAGGAGTTCGCCCGCCAGGTCACCGGAGGCGTAACACCCGATCACATCCCCCGGGCGCTGTCCGGCCTCGCGGACATCGAGGCTCTCGCCCACGGCAGCCTCGAAGGCCGTGACGAGTTCACGCACGGTGGTGCCCTGTCCGGTGCCGACGTTGATGACCCGGTACCGGTCGTCGGCCGCGGGTTCGACAACCGCGTCGAAGCGTGTGAGGGCCGCGACATGCGCACGGGCGAGATCCCAGACATGGATGTAGTCCCGGATACCGCTGCCGTCGCGGGTCGCCCAGTCCACCCCGGTGATGGTGAACGGCGTGCCCTCGGTGTGCGCCTCGATGAGCTTGCCCAGCGCATGGCTCGGGTTCGGGTCCTGCAGCCCCGTACGCAGCTGGGGATCGGCCCCGATCGGGTTGAAGTAACGCAGGACGATGACACGGACGGGCGCCGCGACGGTCCAGTCCTGGAGGACCTGCTCCATCATCTGCTTGGTACGCGCGTACGGGCTTTCGGCGGCCACCGGGGAGGTCTCGTCGGCACGGGCGTCGGCGGTCGGCGCGTAGATGGAGGCGGAGCTGCTGAAGACGACGCGCTCGCACCCGTTGCGCTGGAGGGATTCGAGGAGGTCGACGGTCTTGGCGACGTTCTCCCGGTAGTAGTGCAACGGCCGGCTGACCGACTCGGGCACGACGATCTTGGCAGCGCAGTGCAGGACCGCGTAGATATCGGGATGCTCGGCGAACACCCGGTCCAGCAGCGCCTGGTCGGCGATGTCGCCCTGGTAGAAGATCCGGTCGCGGACGAATTCGCGCCGCCCCTTGGAGAGATCATCGAGGATGACCGGGGTGATCCCCTGATCGATGAGGGCGGAAGCGACGGTACTGCCGATGAACCCGGCACCGCCGGTGATCAGAACCTTGGTCATACCCAGAAGTCTCCCCCAGGCCCAACCCCGGCCCGGGGCCCCGGGCCGGAACGCCGTTCCCGGGCGGCCCCGGCGAAGCCGCTCGTCCCGGACATCAAAGGTGCGCTGCTGCCGCCACATCGCACGTGCACACGGCCACCGGGCGGCGCGTAAAACACCCCCGCCCGCGACGGATTCGTCACGACCAGGTCACACCTCCCGCACATGGCACGGAATCCCCCGACGGCCCTCTGCTGCCCTTTACACGCGGCTGGTAGCTTCGAATGCCCTGAACGTTTGCAGTCCGCTTCTGCCGGACCGCTGCCGCCAACCGGGGGAGAACACTCGTGGCCCGCCACACTCCAGCCATCGCCGCCGCACTGACTGTCAGTGCGGCCCTGCTACTGACCGCTTGCGGAGGCAGCAGCAACGACGCCTCCAAGGACAAGATCAAGGGCGCCGACGAGGGCACGAAGAGCCCGTCTGCTTCGGCATCAGCGGCGACCGGCGACGGCAGGCCCGATGTCAGCACACCGAAAGACCTGACTCTCGACTTCAACTTCGATAAGCCGACCGATCCGAAGCACGCCGCTGCACTCGCCGACGCGGAGAACTACATCCGAGCGCTGGACCATGGAATCGCGAAGCAAGACGCGAACGACCACTCTTACCAGTTCTATTCGACAGGTGGCGCCGCGAAGTACGCCAAAGCGCAGATCCAGGCGTGGACGAAAGGCGGTTGGGTCACGACTGGGAAGGACCAGTACTTCGACGCGGACGTCTCCCCCCTTGAAAATAAGTCCGTACTGGTGTCGTTCTGCAGAAACCAATCCGAATTCTACAGCAAGGAGATCAAGACAGGGAAGATCAAATACACCAAGGAGAGTCTCGACAGCTACCAGAAGTTCACACTCCTGATGAGTCCGTCCGCACACTCATCGAACGTCTGGCAAGCCCGGAAGATTGACGTCCTGGGGAGGGTGAAGGAATGCAAGGGATGACGAACCGCCGTCGGCGCATGCTCGTCTCGTCAGCATTCACCCTGACAGTAGCAATGTGGTGCGCTGGTCCCGCATACGCCGATGGCACCCCGGGAAGCAGCACAGCCACGGCCCCGACCGGCCCCCACGGCGGAACCGGAGACCAGAGCGTGAACGCCTCTGTCGGCACCTCCCGAATCAAAATCACCCAGGTGAAAGGCAGCGGAGGAGGAAAAGGAGGCACCCTCGCTCCAATCGATTCCAATTGGAAACCACCCGCCTGCTGGTACGAGCCGGTCTACACGCCTGAGCAATTGAAGAAAGCCTCGGAAGCGGGAAATGTAGATTATGTCGGCATTCACGAATCGTGGTCGGACTCGATCTTCATCGACCATTACGACAAGGGCGAGCCAGAAGATAACTTCGACTTGAATGCGAACTCCGACAGTGTTGCCGATGGCTACAAGAACTACAACATCGGCAAGGGCGGATATTTCTGGCGGAGCGTAGCGCCGGACGAATCGGATCCCGACTCCTGGCAGTGCGGCCGCATCATGTTCTGGCAGCCGGCCGGCCAGGTCCCCAAGATTCCGCACGCGCCCACTCCGAAGATGCTCGCCGAGTACGCGTACAACAAGGTCAAGGTCCCCGAGACCAAGATCGAGCTGAAACCGCAGACCAAGTCCACCGTGAACCTGCCCACCTGGGTCTGGCTGGACAAGGGCACCTTCAAGGACGTCGCCGTCCGCGCCGAACTCCCCAACACCGGGCTCTGGGCAGAGACCACCGCGAAGCCCGTGAGCCTGCACCTGGACCCGGGCACGGATGACGCGGACACCTTCCCCGCCTCCGGCACCTGCACCTTCAACAAGGACGGCTCCATCGGCACCCCGTACAAGTCGGGCGATGCCAGCCAGAACCCACCCTGTGGCATCAACTATCTCCACGCCACCGACGGAAATCCGTACCAGCTCAAGGCATCGATCACCTGGAAGATCAGCTGGAAGGGCACCGGCGGCGCAGGCGGCGACCTGCCCGACGGAACCTTCCAGACCACCCAGGACATGAACGTCCAGGAGATCCAGACGATCAACCGCTGACAACGCACAGAGCGACCACGGCACACAAGGCTTGACCCGTCCTTGACATACACCACGCCTACGCGCGGGTACATCTGCGTATCGTGTGTTGGTTGGCATATACGCGGTTGTTAACGGGGGTTGGGGCCATGTCGGATTTGGCGAAGGACGCTGTGTCGATGGCGAAGGCGGCGTCGGGGCTGCGTGGGGCGCGGCATCACACGGTGAAGCCGTTGCAGGATTTCAAGGCGGCGTCGCATGATCTTTCGGCGTTGGGGGCGTTGGGGTCTTTGCTGAAGGCGACGGGTGATATCCGGGAGGGGATGCATACCCTGTCGGGTCTGACGGCGTCGCTGCATGAGGAGTGGGGTCAGGAGGCGAAGCTGCTGGGTGAGGTATCGGACGCGTTCGACCTCCTGGATGTCCTGCTGGGTGCGGCCGCCCGCGCGAAGAAGGGCTGAGTGCGGTGGTCGACTTGAATCCGCTGCACTGGATCAGCAAGGCCAACCATGCCTTCGGCGACACCATGGCCAGTGGCCTGGAGTTCCTGGGCATCACTGATCCGGCGGTTGATCCTGACGGGGTCCGGGAGATCGCGAAGCACTGGCGGACTCTGGCCAAGGGCCTCGAGGACGCGGCCCACGGTGCCGAGGTGGCCATGTCGGATGTGACGTGGGAAGGGGAGACCGCGAAGGCGTTCTCCAAGCGGGCTCGGACGATGCGCAAGCACGCCACCGATACCGCGCACTCGGTGCGCGACGGCGCCACCGCACTCGACAAGTTCGCCGACGAGGCCCACGAACTCATCACGCAGATCGGTGTGATGGTCGCGGAGATCGCCGAGTTCGAGATCGCCGGCCTCGCCTTGTCCGTCCTGACCGCGGGCATGTCCGAGGTCGCCTCGACTCTCGTCGCGGGTGAGCGCGCACTGAAGGTGATGGCCCTGATCACCCGGATCGAGGAATCCGGGAGCGCCCTGGGTGCCACCGTGCGGACCGCGCTGGAAGCCATCCGCAACGTCGAGCGCGCTCTGAAAGCACTCAAAGAGATCAAGACCGTCGCGAAGGTGGGGAAGCTGGCCGGTGAGGGGCTGAAATTCACCGCGTTCACCACCGCCCTCGAAGACCCCGGCGCGTTCAAGGACCCCGGGAAACTCGCGAAACTCCTCACCGAGGGCGCCATCGCCGGCGTCGGCCTCGGCTTCCTCGGCAAAGCCCTCGGAAAAGGCCTCAAAGCCCTCAAACCCGGAGAGATAGCCGACCTCGCCAAAGCCCTGAAACTCAACGGCTCCGGCCTGTCTCGCCTCAAACTCCGCCCCTCGGAATGGGAGAAACTCCCCGCCTCGATCCGCGGCATCTTCAAAGAATGCAAACTCGACCCGATCGACGTCGCCACCGGCGACATGCTCCTGCCTCTCACGGACATCGCGTTGCCCGGAGTACTACCGCTGGTCCTGGAACGGACCCACGTCTCCTCCTACCGGCACGGCGGTTGGTTCGGGACCAGTTGGGCCTCGACCCTGGACCAGCGGATCCAGGCTGACGACGAAGGGCTGATCTATGCCGCACCTGATGGCGCGCGCCTCCTTTTCCCCTGGCCCGACCCCGAAAGCGACCTACCCGTATACCCGGAGACCGGTTCCCGTCTCTCCCTCAAGTACGACGACGAGATCGACGGCGCTCTCCGCCTGACCGACCCCGACGCAGGCTGCTCGCTGGTCTTCCACTCGCCGCAGCCCACGGACGCCGGGAGTGCTGTGGACCTGCCCCTGCAGTTCCTTGTCGACCGCAATCGCAACCGCATCACCCTGAATTATAACGACCTCGGCGTCCCTGTTGAGGTTACACATTCCGGGGGCTACCGCATCGCCCTCGATCACCATTCCCATTTCCCGCGCATCACCGGAATACGCCTCCTGGACCCCAACCGTCCCAGCGATCCCGGCGTCACCGTCGTTACCTTCGGCTACGACGACGCAGGCCACCTCGTCGAGGAGATCAACTCCTCGGGCCTTCCGCTGCGCTACCGCTATGACTCGGAGGGCCGGATCACCTCCTGGACCGACCGCAATGAGACGTACTACGCCTACACCTACGACGAATTCGGCCGGGTTGTACGTACCGAGGGCAGTGGCCGATTCCTCACCGGTTCCCTCGACTACGACTCGGATTCCTGCACTACGACAGTCACGGATTCACTGGGCCACGCCACAGCATACGAACTCAACGACGCACTGCGGATCAACCGGATCACTGACCCCCTCGGCCATGTGACGTCCTACGAGTGGGACGAGGAACATCAGCTCACAGCGATCACCGACGCGTTGGGGCACACAACCCGCTACAGCTACGACGCTGAGGGACGCCCAGTCCATATTGACCGTCCCGACGGAAGGCGCATCAGCACCGAATACGACGAATCCGGACTCCCCAGGCTGGTCTCTGCGGAGGATGGCAGCTGTTGGCGACAGGAGTACGACGAGCATGGCAACTGCATCGCGGTCATTGACCCGATGGGAAAGACCACCTTGTTCGGCTACGAGTCTGACGGACGCATCAACTCGGTCACTGACGCCCTGGGCCATGTGACCGCTGTGAAGTGCGACGCGGCCGGTGTCCCGATTGAAGTGATCGACCCCTTGGGAGCAGCTACCCGCTACACACTCGACGCCTTCGGCAGGCCAGTCGATGTCACGGATCCGCTGGGCGCCGTCACATACTTGGTATGGACCCCCGAGGGCAAGCTCGTGCAGCAGACCACACCTGAGGGGGCAGCTGAGACATGGAAATACGACCCGGAAGGCAATTGCACCAGCCACACGGACGCGTCCGGGGCCATTACTCGTTTCGCGTACACCGGGTTTGATCTGATGTCAGTGCGTATCGATCCCGGAGGAGCCCGCTACGAGTTCAGGCACGACACTGAATTGCGCGTCACCGAGGTCGTCAATCCACTGGGGCAGCAATGGCGGTACGCGTACGACGCCGTCGGGCGTCTGGTCTCTGAGACGGACTTCGACGGCAGAGTGGTGACATACGAACACGATCCTGTGGGGGAGCTGAAGTCCCGCACCAATCCGCTGGGTCAGACGACCAGCTACCAGCGCAACGAAAATGGTCAGGTGACCCGCAAGGACGCGGCGGGGCACGTCACGTCCTATCTCTACGATCAGGCCGACCGCCTCGTGCAAGCGGCCAACTCTCAGGTGATCGTCACTCTCGAACGCGACCGACGTGGGCGAGTCCTGTCGGAGACGGTCGGTGAGCGGACCCTGCATCACTCCTACGATGGGTTGGGCCGGCGCAACAGCCGCACCACACCTACAAGTGCAACTAGCGAGTGGACGCACGATGCCGCGGGGCATCGCGATGTTCTGACCGCCTCCGGCCATGACGTGTTCTTCTCCTACGACGCTGCCGGCCGCGAGGTCGAACGCGGTTTCGGAACCGGCCTCAAACTGTCCCAGCAGTTCGACGCGGCGGGTCGTCTCGCGTCGCTCTCGGTACTGGCCGGGGGCAGCAGACTTGTGCAGCGTCGGGCCTACTCCTACAGCCGACACGGCGAAGTGGTGGGCATCGACGACTATTTGCGTGGTGAGCGGAGCTTCGACCTCGGGGCGACAGGCAGAATCACCGCTGTTCATGCCAGGGACTGGACCGAGACTTATGCCTATGATGCTGCTGGAAACCAGGCAGACGCCCACTGGCCCGATACCCATCCAGGGAAAGAGGCGCGCGGCCCCCGGTCCTACTTGGGAACATGTATCACTCGCGCGGGAAACGTTCGTTTCGAATACGATGCCGCCGGCCGGATCACTCTCCGTCAGAGGATCAGGCTTAGCCGGAAACCGGAGACCTGGCGGTATGCCTGGAATGCAGAGGATCAGCTCTCCGAAGTGATCACTCCCGACGGAACTGTGTGGAAATATCTATACGACCCCTTGGGGCGACGGATTTCCAAGTCCCGCATTTCGGGCTGTGGTAAGCACGTTCTCGAACGGGTCGACTTCACCTGGGACGGTGCCATGTTGTGTGAACAGACCTCACACTCTGCGGATCTTGCCCACTGCGTGACACTGACATGGGACTACGCAGGCCTTCACCCGATCTCGCAGACCGAACGGATCACCTCCCTGACCACGCCTCAAGAGGAGGTAGACCAGAGGTTCTTCGCCATCGTTACCGACTTGGTGGGAACACCGACCGAACTCGTCGACGAAGCAGGCGAAGTAGTCTGGCACACCAGAGCAACGCTGTGGGGCTCTGCGACGTGGCGTGCCGATTCCTCGGCGTACACGCCTCTCCGTTTTCCCGGTCAGTACTTCGATCCCGAGACCGGATTCCATTACAACCTCTTCCGATACTACGACCCGGAGTCTGCCCGCTATGTGACACCGGACCCCCTGGGCCTGGAGCCGGATCCCAATCCCCGGACGTACGTTGACAACCCGCACACTGCGTCCGACCCTCTCGGTCTTAAACCATGCAAGATTCGGGTCTCACCCGTTGCATCCGACTGGGCGACAAAGGGGGCTCATATCCATGTGGGGAAGGATGAAGTCAGCATTGCCGTCAGTAAGGAGGGCGAGCTCGTCGGCACCCCGATCCGTCTCAAGGGGGGTCTCGCCACCAACAAGAGCGTAAAGCAGGCTGTCGACGCAGTATCAAATGACCCCAAGCTTCGTGCGGACCTCATAGCCAAGGCGACCTCGGCGAGGGAGCACATGCTCGACCACAACTGGGGAAACAAAAAGAACCGTGCGGACGAGATGAAGAAGCTCATCGACAAACTGGAGAGCATGCCGTGACAGGACTTCGCTTCCTTGCCCTGCTCGTCGCCACGGGAAGGATGCATGGCGTGGGTATCGGCTCGTCCGTCTTCGAAGTCGACGAGGCCCTCGGCAGCGGCTTCATCGAGGAGGCTGACGAGGAAGGTGATCCGCGCCGGAGGGACTACGGCCCCCTTGAGATGCACTTTTCCGGGGGTGATCATGATGTCGTGACCGGTGGCGTGGTCGAGGTGCATCGCCTCTCAGGTGACGCCGGCATCAGGACGGAAGCCCGCTCGGAGCTGAACGTCGACTTCCCCGAGTACACACGCTGGACCGAACTCGTCCAGGAACTGGAGAAAACGGCCGGTGCCCCCACGCTGGAGATCTCTTCGCACGGCGAGTTCCTCGAATATCGGGCACCTGGAACGAAGGTGTCGGTACACGTGGTCAACAATGACGAGCAGCGGGACGAGTGGCCCGGGCAGGGAGACGTCTGGAGTGTATCCCTGGGGTGACCAAGCTCCTGGTGGGCTTGATCCGCTTTGACGGACATTCGAGATCAGGAGTTCAGCCCCGGGAGGATGTCCATCATGAAGAGCATGGGGAAGAAGAAACCTCGCCGCCCTCGTCGTTCGTTCACGCCGGAGTTCAAGGCCGAGATCGTCGGGCTGTGCCGACGAGGTGACCGCTCGGTGGGCAGGTCGCCAGAGACTTCGAACTGACCGAGACCGCGGTGCGGGACTGGGTGAAGCAGGCCGAGGTCGACGGGGGCGAGCGCAACGGGCTGACCAGCAGTGAGCGCGAGGAACTGGCTGCGTTGCGGCGGGAGAACCGCCGGCTGCGCGAGGACGTCGACGTCCTCAAGCGGGCCACAGCTTTCGTCGCGAAGGAGACCCGGTGACGGTGCACCCGTTCATCGAGGCGGAGAAGCGCGCAGGTCACAGCGTCAAACGGGCGTGTGAGCTGATGATGGTCTCCCGACCGCCTTCTATGCCCGTCGCTCCGGCCTGCCCGGTCCTCGTGCGGTGCGGGATGCCGAGCTGACCGAGCAGATCACCAAGGTTCATGCGAAATCACGCGGAACCTACGGGGCCCCACGCGTGCATGCCGTGCTCAAGCGCGAGGGCGCCGGGTGCGGCCGCCGTCGTGTCGCACGACTCATGCAGGCCGCCGGGTTGCAGGGCCGACACCGCAGACGACGGCATGCGACGACGGTCGCCGACCCCGGGGCCGCTTTCCGTCCCGACCTCATCGTCCGGAACTTCCAGCCCGACCGCGCCGGGCTCGATGCCCGCTGGTGCGGCGACATCACATATGTTCCGACCGAGGAGAGCTGGCTCTATCTGGCCACGGTCATCGACATCGCCTCCCGGCGCGTGGTCGGCTGGGCAACCGCCGATCACCTGCGGACCGAGCTGGTGGCCGAGGCGCTGATATTCGCCTGCCGGCAGCGTCGCCCCGCCCATCCCGTGATCTTCCATTCGGATCGCGGCTGTCAATACACCAGTCAGCAATTCGCCTCCCTGGCAGTCGAGTTCGGGGTCCGGCTGTCGGTCGGCCGCACCGGTCAGTGCTGGGACAACGCGCTCGCCGAGTCGTTCTTCTCGACCATCAAACGCGAACTGCTGGGCACCTCCGCCTGGCCCAGCCGGGCAGCCGCCCGCACCGCGATTTTCGATTTCATCGAGGGCTGGTACAACTTGCACCGACTGCACAGCAGCCTCGGCTACCTCAGCCCCGCCGAGTACGAGACCGCACTCGCAGCCTGACCACCACACCAATGGTGTCCGTCAAAGCGGAGCAAGCTCAGTCGAGCTGTGCTTCACACCGACGAACGCATCGTGGGCGAACCCGATCGAGGCCCCCCTCGGGCCGCTGCGGCAGTTCACCCTCGCCAACTCCCACCACCCCAACCACCCTGTCCAGACACGCGAGTTGCACCGCTATCTGCGCTGGCGCAACCAGAACGCCCGGCACCCGACGTCCTGGCCGCCCAACGGCGTGAACGCACCCGTGTCCGCAGCGAGAAAGGCATCCGGTTCGGTGGCCGGCCCACCGCCGCCGCGGCCTGATTGCCCTTCCGGATCCCAGGACACCATCCAGGTCACGGACGCGTGGCCACCAGCAGGTCAACCACGTAGGTCTCTTCCACCACCTCGTCGGGGAAGAACCCACGCAGTCGCCTGCGCTCCCCGGAGAGAAAGGCACGCTTGTCGTCCTCGGCAAGCACAAGGAACGCCGAGCGGCTACTGATATTGGCAAGGTGCATGTCGAGGGAGACCACACGGCTCCACCGCACCTGGCGGCGCGCGACCCTGAGCCCCGACAGGCCCGCGAGCCGGATGGCGTTGCCGTCGTCGGGACGCACCCGAGAAGTCGGCTTCACTCCGCAGTGGTGCGCGATCCGCTGGTGCTGTTCCCGGATCCAGGGCACGTCGAAGGCGGTGGTGTTCCACCAGATCGCGAGGGCACCGCCCGGCAGCAGAACCCGCAGTGCCTCCGGGACCGAGCGGGTGGTGTCGGTCCACTGCCAGGACTGTGCATAGGTGAGGAGGTCGTGGGAGGCGTCCGCGAGGGGGAGGGCGTTGCCGTCACCTCTGATGACCGGCACATCTGGGAGCACGGTGTGGAACTTGGCGGCCATGGCGTCGCCGGGCTCAACGGCGATCACGTCAGTTCCGCGCTCACGCAGCAGAGCGGTGGCGATTCCGGTGCCCGCGCCGATATCGGCGACGCGGGCACCGGCCAGGGAACGGCTCGTGAGCTGTTCGATGCAGTCGAAGAGCGCGGGAGGATACGAAGGCCGGCTGGCCGCGTACTGGTCAGCCGCCGCGTTAAACGAATGGGCGCGTGAGCTGGTAGTCATCCCCACATCATCTGCCTGCCCCGCTGACTGCCCGCCCCGGTGATCGTTTCCGGTCAGAGCACTAGCGTTCGCACGACAACATGGGAGTACACGCCCGGAGGCCATCGTCCCGTCGCCCAGGTCGACCATGACTCCACGACAGCGGAGACCGACAGACAGTTTTACGCGATCATCACGGATCTCGTAGGCACACCTACCGAACTCATCACTCCCGAAGGTGAGATCGCGTGGCAACAACGCACCACCCTCTGGGGAGTGCCGGCCACAGATCCCACTGCGGACAGCACAAGCTGCCCCCTGCGATTCCCGGGCCAGTACGCCGATTCCGAAACCGGATGGCACTTCAACTACCTGCGCCACTACGACCCTGAGACCGCCCGATACGTCACGCCCGATCCACTCGGCCTCTCCCCTTCCCCGAATCCGTCAGCCTACGTCTCCCATCCGCACACATCGGCAGACCCCCTGGGTCTCAAGGCGGATTGGGAGCCACCGGACATCACGTGGGGTGGCCGTGTAAAGTACGGCCCCCTTGATCCGGACCGCGGTAATCGAGCCACCGGAGTGCATGCCAAGATTCAAGGAGACATGCTCGGAGGACATACAGACGCCCAAGTGGACCCCCCGGGCTGGGGGGACGAAGCAGCTGGTTGGGATTCGGAGAAAAAATACAACAGAGGCCACCTGCTCGGCGTCCTGCTTGGCGGATCTAATGAGGACCCTAGAAACTTCGTCCCTATGCACGAGTTCGCGAACTCACCGTAATGCGTCACTACGAACTGCAGATCCAGCAAGCCGTACGGCACGGCGACACCGTCCACCTCCACGTAACTCCGCATTACCACAGCGACAGCGACACGATTCCCGTCGGGTTCACTCTTGAAGCACACAGCGAAAATGGCTTCAAGTTCCATGCATATTCCAGGGATCCGAAGGAAAGACGCGCCAACAGGGCTCAGGGCGGGACCTTGAATGCGGTTACGACCCTCAATGCCCCCAAGCGTTCCTGATCTTGAAACCCTGCCAAGCTGGTCGTAGTTGTATTGTTGCGACGTCAGGATGAGATCTGCGCCATCTCGTGGAGGAATGATCGATGAATGCATCGCTTAGGGAACTGGTCGACTTGTACGCTCCCACTCGGGAGGCGGCCGGGAAAGACTGGAACGCCGTCGAACGACGGCTCGGCACCGATTTGCCCCGCGATTACAAGGACTTGGTCGAGGCCTTTGGCGCTGGCCTCTTCGACTCGCACATCTGGCTCCTGGAACCCCATTGCGAGACTCAGTCGCATGACCTCGAATTCGACAATGACGGCCGTATGGATGACCTCGAAGACTTCTGGGAGATGGGTGAAGAGAAGCCAGCCGAGTTGGATGAGCTCGGGAGCAAACTTATCTCCTGGGGTGGTACGCCCAGCGGCGAGGTCCTATTCTGGCTCGTGCGGCCGCATCAGGATCCCGATACCTGGACGGTCATGATCAACGGGTCCCGTGGGCCGCGCTGGGAGCACCTCGAAATGAACTGTACAGATTTTCTCTCCGCCGTCCTTTCGGGCCGCATGCGCTCCAAAATCATGTCATCTCGGCTCCCTGCCGCGGCACACGAGTTTCGCCCCGTCGAAAGCAGTTGAGCGTCACGGCATCAAACCTTGCAGGCCCTCGTCGAGGAATCATTCATCGATTCGGCCGGGCCCGGGGTGGGTCCCAGGCTTATTCCGTCGGTCAGCCCGCCCTGAGTACCGCCAGCGCGAACACCAGCCTCAGATCGAGCCAATCCGCTTTCGGCATATAGGTTCTTACCCCTTGATCCGTGTGGCCCGACTCCAGCGCCACTTCTTCCTCGCCGGCCCGCCACGTCACCGGCTTGTGGACGTAGTTGCCACCGCCCCCACTGTCATCGCCGCCGAGGAGCAGGGAGTCCACGACGCTGTCGACGAGGCTTTCCGCCTGCCGCGCTGCGGCCGCCTTGCCCCGGGCCGCGACGTCCTTGGCGCTGCCTTTCGCCCAGTGGTAGCGGGCGACGATATCCGGGTAGTCCGGTTGCCGGAACCACCAAGTGTGCTGGACGGTTCGCTTCGTGGCACCGGTCCTGTGGACTGTGCCGATCTCTTGGCCCTGCCCGTCCGTCACCCCGTACCGCTCACCGCCCCGCCTACCGGTCAGGGGCGCCAGTGCGCAGATCAGGGCTCCGGGAGACCGGGCATCGTGGATCTCGTACGCCTTGACTTCCACGTCGGCCTGGACGACCAGGGCGGCGGGGATGAATCGCTGGCCCTTCGGACCGGGCAACGGCACACGGATCGCTCGTGGCCCGGTCACAGCTTTGCGCCGGAACGTGGCCGGCTGCTCCACATCACTGACCACGAACTTTTCGATGCCCTCCCAGGGCACCGGCTCGACCGGCGGCTCCGGGGCGCGCCGCTGTCTTCCGAATGGCATCGCTCGCTTCTCTCCTCAGGTGGCGCCGACGTTCAGCGGTTGACCGACTGGATCTCCTGAACGGCGACGTCCTTCGTGTCCCCGTAGGTTCCGTTGGGCAGGCGGTCGCCCTCGCCCGTGGTGCTTGTCCAGCTGATCTCCCAAGTCAGCGTCGCGCGCAGCGGATAAGTACCCCCGCCGGACGAACGCTCGTACGTCACCCCGCAGGACGGCGACCGGTCGGCGGAGCCCTTGGTGTACGGGGTGCCGATCGACTTGTCCGCATTGAGCGGGCAGCCCCCGCTCGCCGGATAGACCTCCGCGTCGTCCGTACCGGGGTCCAGATGGAGGGCGACGGGCGTGGCGGTCGTCGTCGCGGAGAGTCCCGTGCCGGGCAGCGAAGCGGTCACCGAGACCGGCTTGAAGCGGGCCTTGTCCAGCCAGACCCAAGTGGGCAGGTTGACCGTGGAGTCGCCTGCCGGGGCTGCTTCGATCTGCGTGTCGGGGACGGGGAGTTCGTCGTAGGCGTACTCGGCCAGGACCTTCGGACTGACGGCGAGGGGCTCGTCCGGGGTGGTGTTGTTCGGCACCCAGAACGGCGGCTTGTCACAGGAGTTCGCCTGGGGGTCGTCCTTGCGCTTCGGGTTGATGGCAGCCGCCCAGAACATTCCCTTGCCCTGCTGGTCAAGGTTGTAGTTCTTGTACTTGCCGTCCTTGTAGTAGCCGTCGAGGAGGCCGCCCACGATGTCGCCGATACCGAAGATGCCCACCTTTCGCCAGTTCTTCACCGTGGCCTGGATCTCCTTCGGCGAGAAGGCCGGCTCGTACCAGCAGGCGGGCGGAGTCCAGTTGCTGTCCGTGGAGGAGAGCGAACCGGTCTTCGCGGTGGACGGGTTGCCGTTGGTGGTGGTCTGGATACGGGTATGCACGGTGATCCGGCCGTTGCCCGATCCGCCGCTGGAGTCGGCGCGCTGGTCGCTTCTGCCTCCGAACCCGCCGCTGGCGAACGCGGAAGTGGGTACGGCCAAGAGGGTCAGTACCAGCCCCGAGACCGACAGGTATCTCGAACGGCCCCGGCTCATCAGGTGCACTTCTGATCCCCCGCACCCGAAATCACGCTGGCCGACTGCCAGACGCCCTTGTCGTTCTTCTCCAGACGCTCGTTGAAGAAGGTGTAGTCCCCCGACGAGGCGGCAGGGTGGGTCACCTTCCCCGTCCTGCGGTCCTTCGGATACGTCTTCGTCGCGTCCTGGCAGTAGGTCAACGCCACAGCCCCGCCCTTGAGCGGGGTGACCTTGCGGTTGTAGTACCGAGCGGCCCCCACGTACGACCTGCCGTCGTCATAGAAACCCTGGATGTACGAAAGCGCCGAGGTCAGCGCATCATCCTTGTTGTAGAACCGCAGCGCCGGTGTCAACTTCTTGGCATCCGTGGTGATCGCGGCGTTGATCGCGTCGAGGTTCCGCGCGTTGTCGGCAAGGACCGCGTCCTTCTTCGGGTCCCCCGTCTTCCCGCCCTCGAAGACGTCGCTCACGCCCTTAGGCAGCACGACCTTCGGCCGCTTGATCCCGTCCCCGGCATTCGAAGCGGAAGGGCTCGCCGACTGCTTACCGGTGTCCGCTCCCGGTACCTTCTCCGCCTTGTCGGAGGACGCCGAGTCACCGCCGCCGCACGCCGAGAGGAGCAGCGCCGCCGCGACCACCAGCGCTGCCGCGCCGGCACCCCGGCCCACGGGACGTGAGAGGAATGTGTCATGCATGAGGGTGTGTGCCTTTCCATCTGAAACGGGGTCCGCAGCAGCGCGCGCACATGCTGCCCTGCGTGCCCGGGGATACACCGACGTACGAGGGCCTCAGCCCGTAACGGACTCGGCGACCGATGAACCGTGGACCGTGATCGAGTGGCTGTAGAACAGCCCCGTCAGCACCGGCTGATACGTCAGCTGCACCGTCACCTCGACCCGTCGCGTGTTGGCCGCCGTGCAGTGCGATGCCGCGATGTCCTGGCCGGACATCCCCATCTCGACCGCGAAGGCGTGCACCCGGGCGTTGCAGTTCTGGTAGTTGATGGGCGCGGGCCCGCCCTGGTTGCCGTACAGGGACTCCCGGTCTATGTCCTGCGCCGCGTACCGTGCGGCCTGCTCGGCGATGTCCGCCGCCCGTTCCCGCTGTGAGATGGACAGCCCGCCGTCCACCACGAACGCGGCCAGCGCCAGGAACAGGAACGCGAAGATGATGACCGCCGCGGCGCCCGATCCCCGGTCGTCCAGCCGGGACCTGCGGGACTCGATCCATCCGGTGAGCGCGTTCACTGCGTCCTCCGGTACGGGTCGATCGGCGAGGTCGAGTGCCCGCTGAGAGTGGTGGGGATGTCCAGGCCGAGCATGGCGAGGCCGCGGATCTGGCAGCTCACGTCGACGGTGAAGAAGCCGCCCCTGACGAACCCCTTGGCCGTGACGGACACCGGGCCGGAACAGACGTCGGTCAGATCCGCCTCGGCGGCCCTGCGGGCCTCGGCCATCGCGACACCGCCGTCCTTCTGGATCGAGCCCGCGCGGGCCGCGTCACGCGCGGCGCTGTCCACCGCCCCGCGCCCTTCGACCAGTTGCCCGAAACCGACCAATACCAGAATAAAAAGGATCATGATGGGAGCGAGGATGACCACTTCGATGGTGGACAGGCCACGGTCGGCCCCTGCGCCCGCGCGGTCCAGCCGCGTTCGTACAGCCCCCGTCCCACGCCTCACACCCGCACCCACACGGGCGAATGCACCCGCGAACACCCTGCGCCCCGCCACCCGTTGGCCTCTCATCAGTCCCGCACGAACCGCTCGACCGGCCCCCGCGACTGCGCGTGCACCGTGAGGCCCAGGCCGGGGAAGACATTCGGGACCCTGGCCGTGATCTCCACACCGACCGTGTCCTGGTCCGGCTGGAGCATCGTCACGTTCGGGCCCAGCACCAGCTTCGAGCCGAGCTGCTGGATATAGCTCTGTACGACGTCACCGGCGTCGCCCCGCCAGCCCCCGGGGTTCTCGTCCGCCTCGGCACGTGCCTTGCGCGCCCCCGCCTGCGCGGCCGCCTGGGCCACGTGGTCGGCGAAGAAGTACAGCGCGAACTGCACGGTCGCGAAGATCATGAAGAACAGGACCGGGGTCAGGAAGACGAACTCGATCGCGGTCATGCCGGAGTCGCCGCGGGTGGAGGCTGCCTCCACCCTGCGGCGTACGAACGCTCTGATCCTCTGACGCACCAGCACCGACTCAGTGACTCGACTCGAACGATTGGGCTCGGAATTGATCGGAATGGAACGGAATGAAACGGTCGGCCCAGCGGAAGGTCCCCGTGGGCCCAGCCCTCAGCAGGTGCCGCTCGCGCTGGCTCCCTTGATGCAGTTGCCGACCTTGTTGGCGCCGTCACTCAGCGCGGAGTTGATGATCGCGGCGACCACACCGACGATCGCCACGACGACCGCCGAGATGATGACCCACTCCACGGCGGACGCGCCGCGGTCGGTGTCCTCGGAGCGGGCGCGCTCGACGCGTGCCTGCAGAAACGTGATCAGGAAGTCGACAGTCGGGTGACTGAAGCGGCGTCCGAACATGGGATGAAATCCTCTCAAGAGAAGGGGAAGCGGGATCAGACCTGGAAGACGCGCATCGCGGCCGGGTAGATGAGGAAGACCAGGAAGCCGGCGCAGAGGAGCAGCTGGGCGACAAGCATCGACTGCGACTTCTCACCCGCCGCCCCCTCGATCTCGGCCATTTCGCGGTGGCGCATCGTCTCGGCCCTCGAGGCCAGCGACTCTCGTACCTTCGCCCCGTCGTCGGCGACGAGCGCCAGCGACGACGACAAGTCCTTCAGTTCCTCAATACCCAGATCCTCGCCGAGCCTGCCGAGCGCGAGCCACTGGCTGGTGCCGGTGATCCGGGCGTCGGCGAGCGCGTTACGGATCCGGCGCAGCGCCCAGCCGTCGCTCACCTCGGCGGCGGCCATCAGCGCCTCGGGCAGACCGCGCCCGCCGGCCAGGTTCATCGAGACGAGGTCCAGATACGCCCCGATGACGCGGCGCAGGTCCTTGCGCTTGTCCGCCGCGTCGCGGCGCACTTCCAGATCCGGCAGGAAGAAGAAGAGCAGACCGCAGACCAGCGCGAGCCAGACCGGGATGATCGGGCTCTTGCTGAAGCCGATCACCACGACGATGGCGAAGAGCATCGGCCCGAAGATCAGGCCGACCACACCGAGCAGCACCTTGGTCGCCAGGAACCCCTCCCAGCCGCGGTCGAGCACCGCCAGGTCGGAGCGGAGCGAGCGCTGCTCCCAGCCCTGCTGGAGGTAGAGATCGGCGATCCGCACCCCCACCCGGGCCCGCAGCGAGCCGAGCCGGCCGTCGTGGGACTCGTGGTCGCCCGGCCGCTCGTACCCGGAACCGGCCGCCCGCAGCGCGTCGATGCGCTGCACCTGCGAGACCGCCGAGCGCTTCGTGCGCGACAGGGCCCGTACGAGGACGAAGACGCCGAGGCCGAGTACGGCGCCGATCAGTACCGGTGCGGTGAGAATGTCGATCATCGCGGCGCCCCCTGGCCATGGTTGAACGGCAAACCCTGCGGAGGCTGCTGGCCCCCGGGGTGGCCCCCGGGATGCTGGCCCCCGGGCTGCGGGCCCCCCGCGTACGGACCACCACCCTGCTGACCGACGCCCTGCTGACCGCCGCCCTGCTGACCGCCGCCCTGCTGGCCACCCGCGTACGGGCCACCGCCCTGCTGACCAATAGGCGCCTGCTGGTGGCCGACCGGTGCCTGCTGCCCGCCCTGCTGCTGAGCCGCGTCCGGGCGTACGAACCGGACCTCGGGCTCGGCACGTACCAGGAACCGTTCGGGCGTCTCGATCACCGACAGCTTCCGCAGCCACCAGAAGCCGAGCGCGAACAGACCGCACACCCCGGCCAGCACCAGCTGGCCCATCGGCGAACCGTACGGCGAGACGAAGTCCCGGTTGAACACCGCGAGTCCGAGCACGAACGCCACCGAGACCACGACCACGATCTGCACACTGCGCCGGGTCGACGAGCGCTGCGCCATCACGCGGTGCCGCATGTCGATCTCCTCACGCGCCGACTTCGACAGCGCGCCGAGCACCTGGCGCAGGCCGGGGCCGCGCAGCTTGGCGTTGAGGATGAGCGCGGCCACGATGATGTCGGCGGACGCGTCGTTGATCTCGTCGGCGAGATACTGGAGGGCCTCGGGCAGCGGCATCCGGGCACGGAGCCGGTCGACCAGCGCGTCCAGGTGCGGGCGCAGGGCGGGGGCCGCGGCACGTGCGGAGGCCGGGATGGCCTGTTCGAGGCCGACCGCGCCCGCGATGGTGTCACGGAGCGATTCGGTCCAGCCGGCGAGCGCCTCCACCCGGCGCATGGCGGCCTTCTCCTGGGCGGCGCCGCCGAAGAGACGGTCCCAGAAGAAGACGAGCAGCCCGGCGGCGACACCGGCCACGGTCCAGCGGGTCAGCAGCAGCACGACGAGTCCGACGCCGACGGCGATGGAGCCGCGCCGGCCGATGAACTGCACGAGTTCGCGGGCGCGTTCGCCGCGCTCGGCCTGTACATGGCCGGGCTTGGGCTCGAAGCCGCGGATCGCGAGGATCAGCAGCGCGAGACCGCCGCCCGCCGCGATCCCGCACCCCAGTGCGTACAGCAGCTGCGGATCGAAGAACCCGCCCAACGAGGAGATGCCATTCATACGGTCTCCTTCACCCCCAGGCCCCTGAGGGGCGGTAGCCGTGTACGGCGAGGTCGTCGAGGCACGCCACGGGGGCGTGCGGCAGAACCCGCCCGTCGGGCGTCTCCGCGAAGACCTCACTGGAGAGGACGCGGCCGTCGACGCCGTTGACCTCACGGACCGAGGTGACGGCACGCTGCAGGCGGCCGCCGCTCTCGAAGTTATTGCGGCGCTGTACGAAGACGACGAAGTTGACGGCTCCGGCGATCAGCATCTGGCTGGCCTCGATGGGCAGCCGTTCGTTGGCCTGGAGCGCGTAGGTGGAAATACGGTTGAAGACTTCGCTGGAGCTGTTGGCGTGGATCGTGGAGAGCGAGCCGTCGTTGCCCTGCGACATCGCGTTGAGCATGGTGACGATCTCGTCGCCGAGCACCTCACCGACGATGACGCGCGAGGGGTTCATACGGAGCGACCTGCGCACCAGCTCCCCCATCGAGATCTGGCCGAGGCCCTCGGAGTTGGGCAGCCGCTCCTCGAACGCCACGACGTTGGGGTGGAGTTCGGGGAACTGGTCGAGCCCCAGCTCAAGCGCGCGTTCCACCGTGACGAGGCGCTCGACCGGCGGGATCTCGTTGGCGAGGGCCCGCAGGAGCGTGGTCTTGCCGGCGTTGGTGGCGCCCGCGATCATGATGTTCTTACGGGCGCGGACCGCGCAGGCGAGGAAGTGGGCCAGTTCGGGGGTGAGCGTGCCATTGCCGACGAGGTCCGCCATGAAGACCTTCCCCATCCGCGCGCGACGGATGGAGAGGGCGGGCCTGCGGGCGACCTCCATCACGGCGGAGAGTCGGGAGCCGTCGGGGAGCCGCAGGTCGAGCTGGGGGTTGGCGGAGTCGAAGGGGCGGGACGAGAGCCCCGAGTAGGCGCCGAGCACCTGGATCAGTTCGACGAGTTCCTCGTCGGTGTCGGCCACCGGGTCGACACGGGCCTCGCGCCCATCGGCGTATCCGACGAAGACCTGGTCGCAGCCGTTGATGTCGATGTTCTCGACCTCGGGGTCGTCGAGCAGCGGCTGGAGGCGCCCGACTCCGAAGAGCGCCGCGTGCACGGCCGCCGCGTACTGCTCCTCGGTCTCCGCGTCGAAGGGGGTACGCCCGGCGTTGATCTCCGCGCGCGCGTACTCCTCGAGTATCTGGGCGATGACGGCGCGCGCGTACTGCCGCTCGTCCTCCCCCGACATCGGCGGTGTGTTGCTGACCTGGTCGATACGGCGCTGTTCCGCGATCCGGTCGCCGGCCTCCTGCCGGTACCGCTTGACCAGGCTGTGGTCGACGACGTCGCTCATCGACCGGCCCCGGCGCCCGGCTGCGACCAGGCCGCGCCGAACTGCTGGTGGACGTCGGCGGCGACCTTGCGGGCGCTGCGGATCAGCAGCGACTTGTCGAGCCGGCCGCGGCCGCGCCCGGAGAGCAGCGCCGCGCCCGACGTGTCGTGTGCGAGGGTGCCGATGACGCGGGCACCGGTCTGCGCGGCGACGAGCATGTCGTTGACCTGGTGGGCGATCTTCCCCGACGCGCTCGACTCGACGACGAGGAGAACCCCGATGAGCGGGGTCGCGAGCTGCGACATACCCCGCTGCCCGCCGCCGTGGAGCTGGGCGGCGAGTGCGGCGGCCCGGTCCCGTACGCGGGCGATGTGCTCCGGTTCCGTACGGGCGACGAGCAGGACGAGACTGGCGTGCGGCAGCAGGTCGATCGCGGGTGAACCCCCGGCGATCCGCCCGCAGTCGGCTATGACGTCGGCGGGTGCGTGCGGTGAGTCGCCGAGGGTGGAGAAGGCGTGCCCGAGGGTGGGCCAGACACCGGCGAGCCCGGCGGCCTGCTCGGCCGAGCCGATCCCGACGAGGAGTTCGAGGCCGCCGGCCATGGGCTGGGCGTGGTCCCAGAGCTGATCGGCTGCGAGCCCGCGGCGGGCGGCCGCGGCGATGGAGAGCAGACCGGTGTTCGGGTTGAGGGGGCCGCCGTTGGATGCGGTGGTGCGGTAGACGAGGTCCCCGCCGGCCGGGTCGGCCTCGGCGAGCAGCGCCCGCCGGGGCCAGACAGCGGCGAGAGCGAGGGCGGCCGTGGTGACTCCGGGCGAACCCTTGTCTGCGGCGAGGGCGATGAGCGCCATGTTTTCTGCGTTCCTCTGCGTTCCTCTGGGGTCCGTCGGTCAGCCGTTGTGGGAGGGCACCGCGACGATGGCGGCTTCCCCTGCGGATGCGGCCTGCGAGAGGGCTGCGGCCTCGTCGGCGTCGACCAGGACGGTGACGGCGAGATTGCCGCTGCTGATGGTGGAGGCGTTGGGCGTGGCGGCGTGGCTGACGGTGGCCCGCGCGACGATGACGCTGCCGCCGGACGAACCGGACGAGCCCGAAGTGCCGGACTGACTGCCGCTGCTGGAGCTTGAGCTGCTGGAGCCGCTGCGGTCGCCCACCCGGTAGATGGCGACGGTGTCGCCGTCCTTGATCCCGACGGGGTACTGACCGTCCTTGAGGGAGAGTCCGACGACGGCCTTGCCCGCGGGGGTGCCCTTCTCGCCGGTGAACATCTCGCCTACGAGGAGTGACCCGGAGTAGAGGGCGCTCTTGGCGGTGAGGGTCTTCTCGACCGTGCCGAGCTGGTCCCACTTGATGTAGTGGATCGAGTCGTCGTCGGCGACCATCACCGAGGTGACGTCGCTGTTCGTGATCGGCGCGCCGGCCTCGACGTTGCGCGTCAGCTTGGCGACCTCGACCCGGTCGCCCGCGCGCAGCACCAGCACGGTGGCTCCCAGCGCACCGACGAGGATCAGCAGAACGGCGAGCGCGGCGAGAGCGGGTTTGCGTTCACGGGCGACCGTGGGAAGCCGCTCTCCGGCCGACTGGGCGGGTGAGGGAACCCTGTGGTTGCCTGCACCCGTGCGCTCCTGGACCTTCACGCCGCTTCTCCCCGAATCCCCGAATGTTTCTCTGCGACTGTTGCGTCTGGATCTCTACGACGCCAGGTACGCCATGACGTGCACGCCATAAGCGAGTCGACTTCGCCGCCATTTATCCGGTTCCGATCCCCAGGCCACCGGAGGCTGTCAAGTCATCGCACCGTAGCAGCAGCACATAAGCGCCTCAAGACGAGATAAGGATCGCGAACTTCACGCGCTTCACCAGGATCGGTCCAAACCGGTCAGAAAGGGCTGACCTCGCGGGCGGGTCAAAGCTTCACGAGATTTCCCCTTCGGGGCTGGGGAGCCGGGGGGCGGCGGTTGCATCCGCCAAGGTTTCGGGGCGCACGCGGGATCGGGGCCCTCCAGGCCGCGAAGGGCGCGCACGCGACGAGTGCGACAGCAAACGGGGACGGTTACGGATGTGTGCACGGCCATCACATTCGGGGCCGGGGAGGACGATGAAGCGGGGCCGGTATGTTCCGCCGGGGGCGGCGGTTCGGGCGAGGATCCGGGGGGCGACGGCCGGGGATCCAGGGGATGACGACCGGGGCCGAAGCCCGATGCCGATGCCGCTGCCCGTTGCCCGCTGCGCTGCCCGCAGATCCTGAGAGCCCACGCCCGCAGACCCCGCAACCCCCGCAGCCCTCACCGTCCCCGGAAACTTCTCAGGCCACCGAGATCTCAGGAATCCCGGCGCGATTGGACGATTAAGGCCGGAACACCCCAACTATCCCGGCGATGTGGCGAATTCGCTCTGGTGAAACCAAGGGCCGCCCGGCTAGCGTCGACGACCGCACGCCCACACCCACCCGACCGGGAGTCGCCCGTGAACCGCCGCACCCTGCCCGCTGCCGCCGCCCTAGTGACGGCGGCCGCACTTCTGCTGACCGCGTGCGGCGGAGGTGACGACAACAAGTCGAAGAAGCCGGACAAGATCGCCGGTGCCGGCGAGGGGACATCCAAGTCGGCTTCGCCCAGCGCGTCGGCATCGGCGCCTCCATCTCCCGGACGGCCGAAGATCGAATTGCCTGCGGACATCTCCTACACCTTCGACTGGCAGAAGACCGGCGATAAGAACAAAGACGCAATCCTGTCCGATGGCGAACAGTCCATCAAAGCCGTCGACATGGCGATCGCCAAGCAGAAGCCCGTAGACCCTGCTTACGTCTTCTACTACGAGGGGGAAGCCGCGGCAGGCACGGAAGTCTTCATCAAGAAGTACGTGGCCCACAAGGCTCGGACCACCGGTCACTACCGCTTTTACGATGATTCCGTGACGCTGAACAAGGACGGAACCGCTTCGTTCAGCTACTGCGAGGACCAGGGCAAGGCGTACATCAAATATCTCAAGGACGGGAGGGTTGCGAAAACCCCGGTGACCTCGAAGAGCTACGTCGGTTACAACACTGCTCTACGCAAGAACGGCAAGGGCATCTGGGTGATCGAGAAGATGTACTCACAGGTGGGGAGCGACAAGTGCCAGCCCTGAAAAGAACCTGCAAGCGGTACATAGTCGCAGGGGCACTGGGGGTGTCCCTTGTGGCTTCGGCCTCCGGCACAGGATTCGCCGACGACACCTTCGACGGAACTGCCCAGAATCCCACGCCTTCCGGCGATGCGCACGGGCAGGACCTCGAAGCAAGAGTAGAAGGCGGAGGGGTCCTGACCAAAACGGACAACAACGGTCAAGGGCCATCCACAGGTCCACTCACCCCTGTCTCCAACTGGACACCGCCTCCGTGCTGGTACGCCCCCACTTACACCGCCTCGGAGTTCAAGAAGGATCAGGAGCACACCTGGTCTCTCGAATCCACCGGGCCCGAGTGGGATGCCAAGCAGCGCCACCACTACGCGGATGGCCACCCTTACAAAGACTTCAACATGGCCAAGGCCGACAAGGGGTATTGGTGGACTGCGGGAGTCAACGAGAACTTCCCACCGGGCTGGGACTCCTGCGACAAGGAGACCTTCTGGGTGGACAAGGGTGACCCACCCCCCGTGGACGCGGGACGGGCAATAACGACAGAGATCCTCTCTCACATCGCTTACGCGAAGATTCGGGTCCCGGACACAAAGGTAACCCTTGCACCGGCAGGTGCGACCAAGGTCAACCTTCCTACCTGGGCGTGGCTCGACAAAACGAATTTCAAGCCAGTATCGGTCACGGCGTATGTGCCACTCACAGGTATGAGCGCAACCACTACCGCTACACCGAAGTCCCTGAAACTTGAGCCAGGCACTGCGGATGCCGAGACCTACCCCGCATCCGGCGAATGCTCATTCGCGAATGACTCCATCGGCACGCCCTACGTCAAGGGGGACGCCAACAAGACACCGCCCTGCGGTGTTACTTACCTCCGCGCCTCGGGTAGCAACGGGCCATTCCAACTCAAGGCGACCATCACTTGGTCGATCAGCTGGACCGGCACGGGAAATACCGGCGGAAAGCTTCCTGACGGCTCGTTCGGCACCACTCAGGACGTCACAGTCGACGAGATCCAGGCCATCAACCGCTGACCTGCTCCTCGACAGCACCGTGCGGCTTGCCACGGTTCACGACGGAGTCGACGGGCAATACCACTACTTGGCAGTGGGGAGCAACTGTCCTCTTATACTGGAGATTTCACACCTTCGAGTACCGATCCGGCCTTCCACCCAGGAACAGGGTCTCGGGCAGATAGAGGGTGACAAGGCTATGTGACCACGCAGGTCTCCGGACGGCCGACACGGCAGCCCAGCCGGGCTCAGAGCGCCCCAGCGAACTGCCCCACGAGCGAACGGGACGCCGAGAACCAAGGGAGGTCCAGAACATCGATGGCCGGCGCTCTCCCGAAAACTACGGGAGGAGGCGCGATAGGCCCTTACGGAACCTCCTAGGTTTCCACATTAAGAATCGACGACAGGGAGAGAGAAGCATCTGTCAACTCGGCCAGTGTCAGCACCTCCTGGGCAAGGATCCACCAGCAGCCCACGACCTCTAATCAGTACTCTCTCCGTGACCTACCATTGTTCGTCACGCCCATAGCTCCATCACTCAAGAGATTCCAGAGCATCAATCGATGACGCGAACCGGGAAACGGCATGACTGACCTACGACTCGACGGCACGATCTTCGATGACCTCAGGAAGACGTTCTCAACCGTCTCAGGCCGAATGTCCGATGTGCGCAAAACCTTGCGAGGTACCGACGGTTCCGTCGTCGGCGCGCACCAGCTCGTGGACGACGTGCATGACTTCGCCGACGAATGGGGCTACGGCGTCAAGCAGCTCGGGAAGCACACGCATAACGCGGTCAAGATGATCGACAAAATCGGTAAGTCCTTCGACAAGCTGGACCTGGATCTCGCGGAGTCGATGAAGCCTCAGAAGCCGAAGGGCAAGTGACGTGACCAAGCGGCCTGCCTTCCCCCACATCGGCTGGGATCCCACTCCGGGCGACGTGGAGCAGACCAGGGACCTCGCCAAGCAACTCGGCAAGCTGGCAAGCGAACTGGGTACGTCACTGAACGAACTGCAGCGCATCGAGTGCGGCGCCTGGAAGGGCAAGACTGCCGTTGCTTTCACTGAGCACATCTCGACCGACGTCACACCACTGATCAAGAAGAGCCACGACTCCTTCGACAAGGCATCCCGGGCGCTTCACCGGTGGGCCGGCGAACTCCAGGACTTCCAAGACGAAGCAGATCGCCTGGAGAAGGCCGCGGGAAAGGCACTCGACGACCTCTCCAAAGTCGACGAGAAGCATCCCGACAAGGACGGAAAAGCAGGCCAAGCTGTCAACGATGCCGAAGGCGACGTCGACGACCTGCAGTCCCGCTATCACAAGGCCGCCGGGGCCATTAGCAAGGAACTGGATAAAGCCGGCGACATCGCACCCAACGAGCCCGGCTTCTGGGACAAACTCGTACACGGCGTCGAGGACGCCTGGAACGCCACCGGGAAATGGATCAAGGATCACGCCGACCTGATCAAAGCGATCGGGGACCTGCTCAGCGACCTCAGCGGCATTCTCGGGATGCTGGCGATCATCACCCTTCCCTTCGAGCCGCTCGGCGCCATCTTCGGCGCAGCAGCTCTCATCACCAGCGGACTCGCCCTGCTCTCGCACTCCATCGCCAAGGCCGGGGGCGCCGACGTCAGCTGGAAAGACATGGGCATGGACGCACTCGGCCTACTGCCAGGCGTGGGAGCATTCGGCAAGGGTGTCAAGGTCGCGGACGAGACCGTGGCAGCGGCTCGCGCCGCGAGCGAGTTCGGCAAGGGGTTCAAAGGGGCGAAACTCGCTGCAGGCGTCCGAAATGTCTTTGCTACCGGTGAACTAGCCGGGAAGGTCGAGGGTGGCCTGACACTGTTCGGCAAAAAGGTGGCTTTGGGTGGGAAGTTCGGCAATATTGGCATCATTAGCCACGAAAGCGGTGCGATGAGTAAGCTCGCAGGGCTTTCAGAGGCGGGCTACCACCAAGGTCAGATGGTCGGAACTAAGGGTCTGAAACTCATCACGGGAGGAAAAATCGCCATCGACCCCTTGAGCATGGGCGGGCGCGCACTCGATGCCACCTTCAAAATTGGCCCCAAGGCACTACATATTCCCCAGCACATCGGCGCAGCGATACACCCCGGGGACCGCCTCCACCAAGCCACCTCCTCACACTGAGAGCACTCACGATGGCCACCTGGAAACCCGACTCGCGAGAGACCCTCCTCGCACGTGACTCGATCGTCTTCGCTACGGGAACAGCCAAGGCCGTAGCCGGTATGAGGTGGTTCCGAGACATACAGGGAAACGACATTCAGCAACAGCTGGCCGGGTGGCCTGCTGGCCCCTCTTTCACGGCCCGCCCACCGGAGGAGCCGCACCCCGTTCGTAAAGCGGGGCTGTTTGGGCTACGCGCGCTGTATGTCTTCATCGCAGGTGCCCTTGAAGGTCTCGGCGGAACGGGCAGCTTCTTTCCGGGGGCAGGCGAGGGCCCCGGACACCCACAGGACCCTCCGAATGAGATCGAGGACTTCCCGGTCGTTCTGGGCGACTCCGACAGTATCGCCCAGGGACTTCCTTGGCAGCTCGACCCCGGCCGACGCCCCGAGGGATACCGCACACACGCCATCATTACGGATCGGCGATTGGTAATCGTCGGTTTTGGTGACGACGATCCTTCACAGGATGAATTCCTCTGGGAAGTCGAGCGCGTAACCATCAAAAACGTGCAGCGCATGCGGTACAGCAACGTAGGCCAAGAGGCAAAGATCTGCTTCGCCGACGGTTCATGGTGCAGACTCGCCCCGCCAAGTCGCCGCATAAACTGGCCCGTCCTGCGGCACCTGGCTCATCCGACTGACTTGGTACCGGTTAATACTTTGACAGCACGCCAACGTGGCTACGTTCAGTCTTACGTTGATTCAGTCACCGACCGGGACGCTACGCTGAGCCCTGTGATCACACGCCGACCAAGCGGGAATTTCCTGATCGAGGTCACCACCACGGAACCGATCAATCCAGACGTCGGGATCTTCAAGGTCTATTCACTCATGAGCAAGGCAGGCAGGCGCGGGGGCTTCAACCCCATCGACGTCTGATCTCTAAACCGGAAGTACCATGGTCACTCTTACCTCGGTAATCGACGGCGTCGGCATAGTTCCACCCTTCTCTTTCATCGCTCCGCTAGGCCTTCATAGCCTACCCATCGCCCCCACCCCAGAAGAGCGCGCCGCTCTTTCCCATCAATTCGTCAGAGAACTCTACTCGGGCGGCGATGAGTCCATCTGGGAACCTGCTGCCCCCTACTATTCCGCCATCGCGGAGTACATGGGAGACAGCGGTCTCGCATATTCCGCGATGGGCCTCTTCTCTACCGAAGAAGGCAACGTCGCCCAATGTTCCTTCACCGTGGCTGCAGTAGAAACTGACCAAAGCGACCCTGACGTCGCAGCCACAGGGACTCTGGCCATCCTGTCCACCGATCCTCATAATGACGCCCGGTGGCTGGACCTCCCCTGTGGTCCGGCGGTTACGTGCGTCAGAATGCATGAAGTCACCCTCAGCCCAGAAGTCACCGCCTCTGGCGAAGAGACCAAACTCATGACGGGGCAGATACAGGTCTACATCCCGTTCCCGACAGGACCATATACGGCAGTCTTTACCCTCGATACAGCCTCCGTGGACTACTGGGGCGAGTTCTGCGACATGGTGGCAGCCATCCTCCAGACGATCTCCTTCGCCCCGCCCGAAGAGTCCGCCCAGTCTGAAGTTTCGACGGAAACAGAATCGCCCGAGCTCCGAGGCTGATATAACGATGGACTGGTACGCCGCTCCGCAGGAGAGCATTCTGCTTCGCTCGCCGGCCAGTTTCGCGACTGGGCTCGCACCCACAGTTTCCGGCCTGCGCTGGTTCCGGAACCTCGACCGCGCCGACATCCAGAGGGAACTGCCCCGGTGGCCGGCCGGTCCGACCTTCGCCCCGCGGTCGACAGCAGACCGAGCCGCACGCCGTACCGGTCGTGCTTTCCTCGTCGGTATCCCGCTCATCGCGAACCTTGTCGCCGGCTTCGGTGGGGCGCTGGGTTCGCCGTTCGGGGACGTGCCTGTACGAGGCAATCCGGAGGAGCCCGAGAACGAGGTCGAGGACTTCCCTGTCATGTGGGCCGCATCCGGGACGCTCGCGCGTACCGTCCCTTGGCAGTTGGATCCCTCGCGTCGCCCGGACGGTTACACCACGGACGCTGTGCTCACTGATCGCCGGCTCGTCTTCCTCGGCAACCAGCAAGGAACCTTGAGCAAGGCCGACGAGCTCTGGGAAGTTTCCAGGGAGGACATCTCGGAGGCCCGGCAGATGAAGTTCAGTGAGATCAGTGCGGACATCCGCATCGTTTTCCGGGACGGGTCCTGGATCCGCCTGTTCACGGGCTCCCCGGACAGCGCCGGGCATCTGGCCCAGCTGATCAACGGCTCGATCCACGCACTCACCGAAGCCGATCTCACCGAGGGCCAGCGGTACCGCGTACGGGATTTCCGTCAAGAGCTCCCGAAGAACGCCGAGCCGCCCACCTTTACTCTGCTCAAAAGCGGCATCGTCCAGGTCGACTGCCGCGTACCGGCGAAAGCCGGACAGGGGCTCTTCGAGACGCACTCGATCCTCATGAGTCCCTCGGGCGGTCCGGCCAAGCCCAAGCCGGGCGATCTGTAGAGCGGCGGCCTCTCCATCTCCGCTTCTCTCCCCCACACACTTGGGGCCCCTTACGGCCGCAACATCCGGCCTTCATCACCGCGCGCGCTCACCGGGGGAACGTGCCGCGACCGGGACGAAAACCCGGGCCATCGGCGCGAACCACGGGCGGTACGCGAACCACGGGCGGTAGGGGTTCCCCGGTGCGACGGGCGGGCCGTCGCACCGGGGACGCCGAGCGACCGGTTAAGGGCCGCTGTTAGCCCTTGGAGCCCTTGGCCAGCTCGTCGTCCAGGTCTCCGTACGCCTTCGCGGCGTTCGTGAGGAACTTGGACATGCCGGTCAGGCCGTCGATCGTGTCCTTCGCGCCCTTCGTGAACTCCTTGAAGGAGTCCTCGAACGCCTGCGAGCCCTTGCGGGTGGTGTAGCCGTCCTTGACCAGACCTTCGATGTACTTCTCGAGGTGGTCCAGCGTTTCGTCGAGCTTCGTCTTCGACTTGGTCAAGTGGCCGGCGGCCTTGTGCATCTCGTCATAAGTGATATCGGCGTCTTTGCCCATGAGGCACACTCACTTTCTAACTCGCCGCAGGGCCAACCCCCGTGGCTCCTGACACGGATCATCGGATTGTCCGCTCGAGTGGAAGCTTACGGGTGGGCCCAGTCGGAGCACACCCTCGTTGGGCCCACTGGATCCGTGAACCGGTGCACAGCCCGTTGCCGACGGGAAGGGTCCAGCAGCTATCGTCACTGGCACTGTTGCCTGCGTTCCGGAGCAGCCTCAGGTCCATGGGGAGGACAAAAGGTGCGCCTGACTCTGACCGTCGTCGATCCGCTCGGCGGTGCCAGCGCCGACGTGGTCCTCGATATCGATCCCGAGTCCTCGGTCGGGGACATATCGCGCGAATTGGCCCACCATGTCGGGCATGGCGGTGGCGCGCAGATCATCCCCCTGGGCGGTCCGCGTGGCACCGCTGACGGGTCGCCTCTGGTCTATGTGGACGGGTACGCCCTCGATCCCATGGCCACGGTCGTCACCTCACCCCTGCGAGAAGGCGCGGTCGTGAGTCTTCACGACCCGGCAGGATGCCTGCCCGGCGAACCCACGGGCCTCGTCGAGCTTCGTGTTGCCGGCGGACCCGCGGCCGGCGCCGTACACCGGCTCGGGGTCGGACGCTACGAGATCGGCAATGGCCCGGCTTCGTACATCCGTATCGATGACCCCGAGCTTCCCCCGCGGGCCGCCACCTTGTCGATTGCAACCGATGGCACCTGCCAGGTCGTGTTCCACACGGACAAGGAAGGCATCCGCCTCGACGGCGAGAAACCGGAGGGGGACAACTGGCCGCTCGGCAGCCAGCTGGCCGTCGGGAACTCGCTGCTGGAGATCGGTCGGTACTCGCCTCCGGACGCCGCGCTCAAGTGGTCCGAGGACGGCGCCGGTCTCGACTACAACCGTCCGCCGCGACTACGCCCACCAGAGCGGGAGACCCGTTTCCGGCTGCCGACACCACCCCGCGACCGTGAGACCCGTCCACTTCCCTGGTTGATGGCGATCTTCCCCCTGGTTTCCGCCGTGGTCATGGCGTTGCTCTTCGGACGCTGGTACTACCTGGTCATGGCCGTGATGAGCCCGATCATGCTCGTCGGCAATTACCTGATGGACAAGAAGCAGGGGCGGAAGTCCCACGCGAAGCAGGTCAAGGAGTACAAGGAACACAAGGCCAGGATCGACGGCGAGGCGCAGGACGCTCTGGTGGCCGAGCGGCTCGACCGCCGTCGCTTCAACCCCGATCCGGCCCTGGTGCTTTCCCTCAGCACCGGCCCCCGCACCCGGCTCTGGGAACGGCGGCGCACCGACCGTGACCACCTGCTGCTCCGCGTGGGAACCGGACGGCTGCCGTCCGAGGTGGTACTCGACGACCCCGAGCAGGACGACCACCGCCGACAGGTCACCTGGGAGATCGAGGACGCCCCCGTCACTCTGCCGCTGGCCGAACTCGGGGTGATCGGATTTGCGGGGCCCGGGGATTCGGCGCGCGCACTCGCCCGATGGGCCGTGGCCCAGGCCGCGGTCCTGCACAGCCCTGTGGACGTACAGGTCTACGTGCTGACCGAGGGCACAGCGCAGGAGAGCTGGGACTGGGTCCGCTGGCTGCCGCATGCGCGGCCCTCGGGTGCGCATGACACCAACGTGCTGATCGGTACGGATGCCGAGACCGTCGGCGCCCGCATCGGTGAACTCACACAGCTCCTGGACGCACGGCGCAAAGCGGCCAAGGAGACAGGGAACAAGGGGGCATCGTTCTCTGATCCCGATATCGTCGTCATCTGGGACGGGTCGCGTCGGCTGCGGTCGATGCCGGGTGTGGTCAGGCTGCTCCGCGAAGGCCCCGCAGTGGCGATGTACGCCGTGTGCCTCGATTCCGAGGACCGGTTCCTGCCGGGCGAGTGCCAGGCCATCGTGGTGGCCGAGCCGCGCTCCGAGGAGCTCCGCACCACACCGGCACCGGCCGGAGTGGCTGCCCCCCGGACGCCGGGGGGGTTTCCCTCATTCCAGGCATGGCATGCCACCGAAGCCACCGCCACCGAGGCTGCGCAGAGCGCTCCACGGCTGCGGCTGCGCGTCGAGCAGACCGACTCGGCACGGGTTGCCGATGTCCGTCCGGACTTCGTGTCGTCGGCCTGGAGCGCGAGGCTCGCCCGTTCGCTTTCGCCCCTGCGGGACATCAGCGGGGAGGCCGAGGACTCGGCGCTCCCGGGCGCCAGCCGGCTGCTCGATGTGCTCCAGCTGGAGCCGCCGACGGGCGAAGCAGTCGCGGGACGCTGGCGTACGGGCGGCCAGTCGACCATGGCCGTTGTCGGAGAGTCGTACGACGGACCCTTCGGTATCGACCTCCGCCGCGACGGTCCGCACGGGCTGATCGCCGGCACCACCGGTTCCGGTAAGTCGGAGCTGCTGCAGACGATCGTCGCCGCGCTCGCGGTCGCCAATACACCCGAGTCCATGACGTTCGTCCTGGTCGACTACAAGGGCGGTTCGGCGTTCAAGGACTGTGTGAAGCTGCCGCACACGGTGGGAATGGTCACCGACCTCGACGCTCACCTGGTCGAGCGGGCCCTGGAATCATTGGGCGCCGAACTCAAACGGCGCGAACACATCCTCGCCGCGTCCGACGCCAAGGACATCGAGGACTACCAGGACCTGGTACGCCGTGATCCCTCACACGCACCGGTGCCCCGACTCCTCATCGTCATCGACGAGTTCGCCTCCATGGTGCGTGACCTGCCGGACTTCGTGACCGGCCTCGTGAACATCGCCCAGCGTGGGCGTTCGCTCGGCATTCACCTTCTGCTCGCAACTCAGCGCCCCAGTGGTGTCGTCTCGCCCGAGATCCGCGCCAACACCAACCTCCGTATAGCGCTGCGAGTGACGGACGCCGCCGAGTCCACGGACGTCATCGACTCCCCCGAAGCCGGGAACATCTCCAAGAACACCCCGGGTCGTGCCTACGTACGTCTCGGTGCGTCGTCCCTCGTACCGTTCCAGTCGGGACGTGTGGGCGGCCGGCGGCCGGGGGCCGCCGACCCTGCGGCGATAGCCCCGTGGGCGGGCCTGCTCGACTGGCAGGAACTGGGACGCGCCGCGCTGCGGAAGCCCAAGTCCGAAGCGCGTGAAGAAGAGGAGATCACCGACCTCAAGGTCCTGGTGGACGCGGTCCGGGAGGCCAACGAACGCCTGCGGATTCCACCCCAGCACAGCCCGTGGCTGCCCGCACTCTCCGAGACACTTCTGCTCGACGAGGTACCGGCGGCCAGTAGCACCGGTGCGCTGGCGCCCGCTCCGTACGGTGTCGAGGACATCCCGAGCGACCAAGCGCGACGCCCGGTCTCCATCGACTTCACGACCTTCGGGCACCTGCTGCTCGGTGGTGCGCCCCGCAGTGGCCGCTCACAGGTGCTGCGTACCATCGCGGGCTCGCTCGCACGTACCCACTCGGTCGCCGATGTCCATCTGTACGGGATCGACTGCGGTAACGGAGCTCTCAACGCCCTGACTCGCCTGCCCCACTGCGGCGCAGTCGTCGGTCGTGCACAGACGGAGCGTGCCGTTCGGCTGGTCAACCGGCTGAAGGGCGAGATCACCCGGCGACAGGAACTTCTCGCGGAGAAGGGCTTCGCCGATATCGGCGAACAGCGATCGGTCGTTCCCGAAGAGGAGAGGCTGCCGCACATCGTGGTGCTCCTCGACCGCTGGGAGGGGTGGCTGCCCACGCTGGGAGAGGTCGATCACGGTGAGCTGACGGACCAGGTAGCTCTGGTCATGCGGGAAGGCTCAAGCCTCGGCGTGCACATGGTGATCGCCGGCGACCGTCAGCTGCTCATCGGACGGATCGCCTCACTGACCGAGGACAAGTACGGCCTGCGGCTGGCCGACCGTTCGGACTTCTCCATGCTGGGCATCAATGCCAGGAAGGTGCCGGACGAGATCCCGCCCGGTCGTGCCTTCAAGAACGAGTCGGCCACGGAGACGCAGTTCGCTCTGCTTGCCGAGGACTCCACCGGTCAGGGGCAGGCGGCCGCTCTGAGCGCCATCGGCGAGTTCGCGAGCGCGCGGGACGAGGCGGTGCCCCGGAGCCGGAGGCCGTTCCGGGTCGACAGCCTGCCGAGCCGTATCTCCTTCGCATCCGCGTGGGAGATGCGCGACCCGGACGTGTCGCAGTCCCCTCTCTGGGGCCTGGTGGGCGTAGGTGGCGACGACCTGATCGCGTTCGGCCCCGATCTGGCCCAGGGGGTGCCGACATTCGTCATCGCAGGCCCCGCCAAGTCGGGCCGTAGCACGGTGCTGCTGAACTTGGCTCGCTCGTTCCTGAGCAAGGGCGTTCGCCTGGTGATCGCGGCACCCCGCCAGTCACCGATGCGCCAACTCGAAGGCCAGGAAGGTGTCTTGAACGTCTTCACGGACGACGACATCGACAGCGACGATCTCACCGAGGCCATCTCGACGGCCACGCTCGAGGCTCCGGTGGCGGTCCTGGTGGACGACGGCGAGTCCCTGGAGGACTGCGACGCCTCCTCCGTCTTCAAGCGGATCATCCAGCGAGGCGCCGAGCAGGGCTTGGCACTGGTCATCGCGGGGGACGAGGAGGAGGTCTGCAGCGGGTTCAGCGGCTGGCAGGTCGACGCGAAGAAGGGGCGCCGGGGCGTCCTGCTCTCGCCCCAGGACTCCTCCAGTGGCGAGCTGATCGGCATTCGCACAACGCGCAGCATGGTCGGCGGGCCGATCGCCCCTGGAAAGGGCCTCATGCACCTCGGGGACGGCGAGGCGTGGACGGTGGTCACGCCCATGTGAGCTGGTGTGAGCGGGACGGGAGGACCGTGTCCCCCGTCCCGCTTCCACCGCTTGGACGGGGTACTCACCCGTCACACGGCGGGTCCAGTCACACGGCGGGCAGGGCGTACAGCTCGTCCGAATGCGCCACCAACAGCCGGTTGCCCGTCTGCGTGATCTCCCACTCGCCATTGTCCGAGACACCGTCGTTGTAGTCCCAGCGGTACTTGCCGGTCTTGGCGTTCAGCGCGTAGATCCCGCCCTTGTCGAAGACAGAGGCGATGTACAGCGAGTCTCCGGCGCGCACCATCTGGTCGCCGAAGGGGCGGCTGCCCAGATCCTCCATCCAGCGCTTCTTGCCCGTCCTCGGGTCTGCCGCCCAGACGCCCCCGTCGTAGTCCATGACGTACAGGACCCCGCCGAGCACCGATGGCCTGCGGAATCCCCGGCGGCCCTCGGCAGGGAGTGTCCACTTGTCGTCGCCGGTCCTCAGCTCCACGGCACGCAGATCACCGGGGCCTCCTACGTAGACCATGCCTCCGAAGACCGTGGGCTTGACCTGGTCGTCGGCGATCTTCCGGTTCCACAGCTGGTGGCCGCCCTTGGCGTCCCGGACTGTGAGGTTGTACTTGGCGTCACTCGTCGAACCGTGGGTGTACGCCAGGCATCCGCCGCCGACGTTCAGATCGACGTACTGCTGCGTACCCGCGTCCCGTTGCTCGCTCCAGATGACCTTGCGCGTGCGGATGTCGATGGCGACGATGTTGTTGAGCTGCTGGGCCGCGTCGCCTTCCACCAGGTCGGCGATGGCGTAGATCCGGGTGGCGTCGACTGCTGCCACATAGAGGCTCGAGCGCATCTTCCCGCCGAGCCTGGTGCGCCAGTTCTCCTTGCCGGTACGGATGTCGTAGCCGACGATCGTGCCGTCGTACTGCTGGCCCGGGAGGTACAGCGTGTGGCCCGATACCGTCGCCTTGTCACCGGCTCCGGCCAGGCCCTTCCTGGCCCACCTCTGCTTGCCTGTCCTGACGTCGTAGCCGGCCGTCGTGCTTCCTACGACCACGAAGACCTCGCCGAACGCGGTAGGCGGCTCCCCGTAGTTGCGGCTGAGGTGAGCCGCCTTCACGTGCCAGAGCGGCCGTGGCGCCATGCCGTTCGGCGGGGTCGTGAAGACCTCCGGCTCCGGCTGTCTCTTCGTCTTCGAGTCGGATACCGCCGCCGTATCGCCGTCTTCCCTGGCAAGCAGCCAGGCGGCGCCACCCCCCACGACCGCGACTCCTGCGACACCCCCCGCAGCGATGCCCAGGAACCGGCGGCGGGACGGCTTCGCCACCGCGCTCGTGGGAGTCCCCGAAGGTGCGGCGCCCGGGGAGTTCAGGGCAGTCGGCGCGGGCCCATAGGTACCGGGCACCGATGAGGCCGGAGGCGGCACCGGGGACGCAGGAAGCGGCGTGCTTCCCCCCGCCGGGGTTTCGAGGTCCAGGATGTGTGAGGCGTGGGTGGCGATCGTCGATGAGACCGCCGAGGGGAGCCAGTCCGTGAAGACCTCGCCCGTGTTTCCCGGGTCGAGCGACTGGAGGATTTCCGCCGGGGTGGGGCGCTGCGCCGGTTCCTTGGACAGGCAGGCGCGGATCAGGCCGGTCAGCATCCTGGGGACGCCCGTCAGATCCGGCTGGGCGTGCACCACCTGGTAGAGCATCGCGGCCGGAGCGATCGCGTCGCCGAACACATTGCGCCCGGTCGCCGCGAAGGCGAGGACCACACCCAGCGAGAACACGTCCCCGGCCGTGCCCACGTCCTGTCCCAGCGCCTGCTCCGGCGGCATGAAGCCGGGCGAGCCGACCACAACTCCGGTCTGGGTCATACGGTTTCCGTCCACCGCGCGCGCGATGCCGAAGTCGATGACACGCGGGCCGTCGGCGGCGAGCAGCACGTTGGACGGCTTGAGGTCACGGTGTATCAGGCCGGCCGCGTGGATCTCCTGCAGCGCAGCGGCGAGGCCGGTGCCCAGGGCCCGTACGGTGTGCTCCGGCAGGGCCCCGTGGGCCTCCACGACGTCCGTGAGGTCCGGGCCGAGGACGTACGCCGTTGCCAGCCAGGGCAGCGGCTCGTCGGGGGCGGCGTCCACCACGGGTGCGGTGTACCGGCCCGAGACCCGCTGGGCCACGTCGACTTCGTGGCGGAAGCGCTGCCTGAACGCCGGGTCCGCGGCGAGGTCCTGACGCACCACCTTCACCGCGACGGTGCGCCCGCCGGGTGAGCGGGCCAGATACACCCGGCCCATGCCGCCCGCACCGAGCCGGCCCAGCAGCCGGTAGTTGCCCAGTATTCGGGGGTCATCCGGCTGCAACGGGTCCATGTCAGCGATCCTTAGGGTGTCTGCTCGTCAAGCGCGATGCCTCCGACACCATAGAGAGTGCGGCGCGACGTCGTACGCCGAAGGGCCGGTGAATCGGTGAATCGGTCAACGGGAGGGATTCCTGGGATTCCCGCCAAGGCCGTGGGCGCATAACGCAATTGTCCCGTAATCCCTGAGGCTCAGGGATTACGGGACATCAGCGATTACGGGACATCGCCACGTCGTCGGCCCCGATGGGCGGGGTGTGGCAGGCGGATCGTAGGGGGCGGGGCGCGGCGGGCGGATCGCAGCAGGCGGATCGCAGCGGGCGGGTCGCAGCGGGCGCGGCCGCCTTCCGCCGCTCGGAGGCGCCGTCCGGTCGTCAGTTGCTGTCCAGGCCGCTGCCGGGGACGGCGTTCTGGGGGGACAGGTGCCAGTTGGTGACGATCGGCTTGTCGACGGTGATCTTGCCGGTGGGCAGGCTGACCGGGTCGGTGTGGTCGTCCTGGCTCACCGCGGTGATGATCTCGGTCAGTTCCCTGCCGTCGTTGGTGTTGGTGGTCTTGGGGTTCACCCCGGCGTAGGCGGTGGTGGCGCCGCTCAGCTTCACCTGGTCGCCGACGGACTGCTCGGCCGGTCCCGCTTCCGTACCGTCGGAGCCGAACGCCACCATCGGGAGCGCGGAAGGGAGCGTGCAGGTGATCCCGGGGTTCGCCCGCACCGAGATGAGGATGTAGCCGCCGGCCTGTGTCTCGGACTTGGCGCTCCACTTGAGGTCGTTGGCGCCGCAGGTCTGCCCGTAGCCGCCCTTGCCTCCGCTGCCGCCGCTCTTGCTCTTGGCTGCGGCGCCGTTCGACGAGGTGCCGCCCTTGCCGGACGCGCTGCTGCCGCTGCCGGACGTGGCACCGTCCGTGGACTTGCCCTTCTCCGCCTCGGCCGTGACGTCCTTGGTGCCCGAGGCCCCGGCCTTGCCCGCGGTGTCCTGGCCCTGGTCCGCGGAGTGTGCCGCGCCGGCCGATGACGAGGCGCCGGACGAGTCGGACCCGCCCTGGCAGGCGGTCAGCGACAGGACGGCGGCTGCCGCCACGGCGGCCAGGGTGGACGTGCGGATGAGGTTCTTACGCATGGGTGGACTCCCCCGTAGGTGATCAGACTGCTTCAGCAGGGATCGGACTGCTTCAGCCGGACGCGGCGCCAGGCTCGCGCCCTGCCGACATCAACGAGCTTCGTGGGAGCCGGGCGTACCCGCAACGATCTACCGGAAAGGAGGGACGCTGGAACGCTGAAACCGCCCCTGAGCTGCGCGAACACCGCATTGCTGGAATGGCCGCCTGGAACGTTCGCCAGGGGACCGCGGCCCGGACCTGAACACTCGGCGGCACATGACGGGTGCGGTCGAAGGCCGCAGAGCGCAGCCGGAAGCGGTCAGGGGCGGTCGTGGGCGCCCGGGAGCGGCGCCCACGGTCCGGAGAACCGCCGTCAGGAACCGAGCAGTTCGACGTGTACGTCCGACGGGAAGCCCGTCGTGGCGCCGACCCGTCGTGCGAACTCCTTGACGCCTTCCAGCTGGTCGGGCCCGAAGCGGAAGTCCAGCGTCGTGAAGTAGCGCTCCAGCAGCTCCGCGTCGAAGACCTCCCAGTGCGCTGCCTGCTCGGCGACCTTGGTGACCTCCTCCAGCGAGACGTCACGCGAGGACAGGAACGCCTCGTGGACCGCCTTCACGACCTCGGGCTCACGCGCCGCGTAGTCCTTGCGGGCGGCCCAGACCGCGAAGACGAACGGCAGGCCCGTCCACTCCTTCCACATCTGGCCCAGGTCGTGGACCTGCAGACCGAGCTTGGGTGCGTCGTGCAGTGCGGCCCGCAGCGCGGCGTCGCCGATGAGGACCGCCGCGTCGGCCTCCTGCATCATCACGCCGAGGTCGGGCGGGCAGCGGTAGTAGTCGGGCGTGACCTCGTACCGCTCGGCCAGCAGCAGCTGCGCCAGCCGTACGGAGGTGCGCGAGGTGGAGCCGAGCGCCACCCGTGCCCCGTCGAGCTGCTCCAGCGGCTTCTTGGAGACGATCACGCAGGACATCACGGGGCCGTCGCAGCCGACGGCCAGGTCGGGGAAGGCCACGAGCTCGTCGGCGTTCTTCAGGAACTCGACGAGTGTGACGGGCGCGATGTCGAGGTCCCCCCTGACCAGCTGCTCGCTGAGCTTCTCGGGGGTGTCCTTGGTCAGCTCCAGGTCGAGCAGGGTGCCGGTGCGTGCCAGCCCCCAGTAGAGCGGGAGGCAGTTCAGGAACTGGATGTGCCCGACGCGGGGCCTGCTGCGACGGTGGTCGGCTTCGGAGGCGCCCCCGGGGGCGTGGCCCGGGGTGTTTCCTGTGACGGGTGCGGTGGCCTGTTCGGCGTATGAATTGTCCACATCGTGAGGCTAGACCCGCGTTGTACGGTGGAGAAGGCAGGGTAGTCCGTCAGCCTGACGCGCCGCGGTCAAACCTCCGGGTGAAGTGATCTTCACCTCTACCGCGGGCGCGCGGGCGCGTGCTAGGCTCGCCGCAAGTTGCAGTTTGGTTTCCCTTGCAGTACAGAGCCTGCGGAGCATGTGACCCGCAGGCTTTTGTAGTTTTCAGACTTCTTAGCAGGTTCTGGAGCAGGGCAACCCTTTGGCCCAAGGAGGGCTTATGGCTACCGGAACCGTCAAGTGGTTCAACGCTGAAAAGGGCTTCGGCTTCATCGCCCAGGACGGCGGCGGCCCGGATGTCTTCGTCCACTATTCCGCGATCAACGCGTCTGGTTTCCGCTCGCTTGAGGAGAACCAGCTCGTGAACTTCGACGTCACGCAGGGCCCGAAGGGTCCGCAGGCGGAGAACGTCACCCCGGCCTAGTTGCCCGGGCCGATCGGATCGCGGTCGGGATAGCACCACCCAAGGAGCCCCCTTCCGTACGTTCGCGTACGGAAGGGGGCTCCTGCCTGTGTCACGGCCGGTTCCCGCCGGTTCCAGCCCGTACCCGCCCCTTCCGGAACAGGCGGGAACCGGGCGCCTGCCTACCGCCGGTACAGCTTCTCGATCTCGTCGGCGAAGTCCTCGGCTATCGCCGCCCGCTTCAGCTTCAGCGACGGCGTGAGATGCCCGTTCTCCTCCGTGAAGTCCACCGGGAGGACCGCGAACTTCCGGATCGACTCGGCGCGCGACACCAGCCGGTTCGCCTCGTCGACCGCCCGCTGCAGCGCTCCCCGCAGCTCCTCGTCCTGGACCAGCTCCCGCATCGGGACGCCCGTCTTCTTCCGCATCTGCCGCCAGTGCGCGAGGCCGTCCGGCTCCAGCGTGATCAGGGCCGTGACATAGCTGCGGTTGTCGCCGACGACCATGCACTGGCCGACCAGCGGGTGCGCCCGCAGCCAGTCCTCCAGGGGCGCGGGCGCCACGTTCTTGCCGCCCGAGGTGATGATGAGGTCCTTCTTGCGGCCGGTGATCGTGAGGTAGCCGTCCTCGTCCAGCGCGCCCACGTCGCCCGTCGCGAACCACTGGCCGGAGCCGGGGGAAGAGCCGGCAGCGGAGCCGGGGCCCGCGCCGGTGGGCTCGCCTCGCTCCCCGTCCCAGTAGCCGCCGAATACCTGGCCGCCGCTGAGCAGCACCTCGCCGTCGTCCGCGATCCGGACCGCCGTGCCGGGCAGCGGCCAGCCGACCGTGCCGAGCCGGGGCCGCAGCGGCGGGGTGACCGTCGCCGCTGCGGTCGTCTCCGTGAGGCCGTACCCCTCGAAGATCTGGATTCCGGCGCCCGCGTAGAACGCCGCGAGCCGGTGGCCGAGCGGTGAGCCGCCGCAGATCGCGTACTTCACCCGGCCGCCGAGCGCCGCCCGTATCCGCCGGTAGACCAGCGGGTCGTACACGGCGTGCGCCAGGCGCAGTCCGAGCCCCGGACCCGGGCCCGTGCCGTGCTCGACGGCCTCCAGCGCCTCCCCGTACCGCTGCGCGATCCGCGCCGCGCGGTCGAAGGACGCGGCCCGGCCCATCTTCTCGGCGGTGGCGCGGCCGGTGTTGTAGACCTTCTCCAGGACGTACGGGATCGCCAGCAGGAACGTCGGGCGGAACCCGGCGAGGTCCGCCAGCAGGTCCTCCGTACTGATGCTGGGCGCGTGCCCGAGGCGTACGCGGGCGCGCAGACAGCCGATCGCCACCATCCGGCCGAAGACGTGGGAGAGCGGCAGGAAGAGCAGGGTCGACGCCGGGTCCTTGCTCACCGACTTGAAGACGGGGTGGAGCAGCTCGACCGCGTTGTCCACCTCGGCGAAGAAGTTGGCGTGGGTGAGGACGCAGCCCTTGGGGCGGCCCGTGGTGCCCGATGTGTAGATCAGGGTGGCGACGGACGACGGCGAGCGCCCGGCCCGGCGTTCGGCGACCGCGGCGTCGGGTACGTCCCGGCCCAGGTCCTTCAGGACGCCGATGGCGCCGGTGTCGAACTCCCAGAGGTGCGCCAGAGCGGGCAGCTGCCGGCGCTCCACGCTGATCAGCCGGGCCTGCTCCTTGTTCTCGACGGCGCAGGCGACCGCGCCGGAGTCCTGGAGGATCCAGCGGGCCTGGAAGGCGGAGGACGTCGGGTAGACGGGGACGGTGACCAGGCCGGCCGCCCAGGCGGCGAAGTCCAGGAGGGTCCACTCGTAGGTGGTCCTGGCCATGATCGCGAGACGGTCGCCGGCCGCCAGGCCCGCCGCGATCAGCCCCTTGGCGACGGCCTGCACCTCGACGGCGAACTCCATGGACGAGACGTCGGCCCAGCGGCCGTCCGGCTGCTTTCTGCTGAGGACCGGATCGTCGGGTGCCTGGTGGGCGTTGTCGAAGGGGATGTCGGCGAGCGAACCGCGCTCGACGGGCCGGACCAGCGGTGGTACGGAGACCTCCCGCACCACCCCGTCCACGCGCCGTTTGTGCGGTTCCAGCGGCTGCACTGACACGGACACGGACACTTGCGGCTCCTCATGTCGTGGTACATCAGGTCGTTCGGGCGGCCGGGCGGGTCCGTCACACAGGACCCGTCACGCCGGACCGGTCGCCCCGGTCCGGGCACCCCGGTCCGGGCACCCCAGTCCGGTCAGGGGCGTTCGAGCACCGCCGTCACGCCCTGGCCGCCCGCAGCGCAGATGGAGATCAGCCCCCGCCCAGGAGCCTCCCGCTCCGCGAGCAGCTTGGCCAGGGTGGCGACAATGCGGGCGCCGGTCGCGGCGAAGGGGTGTCCCGTGGCGAGCGAGGAGCCCGCTACGTTGAGCTTCGCCCGGTCGACCGGGGCGAGGCCCTGCTTCTCCCAGGCGGCGAGCGTGGCCAGCACCTGGGACGCGAACGCCTCGTGCACCTCGAAGAGGTCGAAGTCGTCCAGGGTGAGGCCGGCGCGCTCCAGCATGCGCGGGACGGCGTACGCGGGCGCCATCAGCAGCCCGTCGGGGCCGTTGACGTAGTCGACGGCCGCCGTCTCGTACAGCGTCAGATACGCCAGCGGTTCGAGTCCACGCTCGCGCGCCCACTCCTCGCTCGCCAGGAGGACGGTCGCGGCGCCGTCGGTGAGCGGGGTCGAGTTGCCCGCCGTCATGGTCGCGCCGGGCTCTCCGGCGCCGAACACCGGTTTCAGCGTGGCGAGTTTCTCCACGGTGGACCCGGGCCGCAGGTTCTGGTCCCGGGCCAGCCCGTGGAAGGGCGTCACCAGGTCCTGGAAGAAGCCGCGTTCGTAGGCGGCGGCCAGCCGCTGGTGGCTGGTGGCGGCCAGCGCGTCCTGCTCGGCGCGGCCGATGTCCCACTCGCGGGCGGTGCGCGCCGCGTGCTCCCCCATCGAAAGCCCGGTTCGGGGCTCGGCGTTGCGCGGGATGTCGGGGACGAGGTGGCCGGGGCGTACGCGGGCGAGCGCCCTGAGCCGACCGCTCACCGATGTGGCCCGGCGCGCTTCGAGGAGGATCTTCCGCAGCTGATCGTTGACGCCGAGCGGGGCGTCGCTCGCGGTGTCGGAGCCGCCCGCGACGGCCGAGTCGACCGCACCGAGCGCGATCTTGTTGGCGGTGGCGATGACGGCCTGGAGGCCCGTACCGCACGCCTGCTGGATGTCGTACGCGGGTGTGCGCGGGTCGAGGCGCGAGCCGAGCACGGTCTCGCGCGCGAGGTTGAAGTCGCGGCTGTGCTTGAGGACCGCGCCCCCGACGAACTCGCCGATCCGCTCGCCCTCCAGGCCGAACCGCTCGACCAGTCCGTCCAGGGCCGCCGTCAGCATGGTCTGGTTGGACACGGTGGCGTACGGGCCGTCCGAGCGGGCGAACGGGATGCGGCTGCCGCCGAGTACGGCGACCTTGAGGGGCGTCATCGGGGCCCCGTTCCGACGGGGCCTGTACCGAAGGCCCCTGTTCCGACCCACACCATCTCGACCAACTCCTGACTCTTGAGTAACCTTACTCAAGAGTAAATCTACGACGCCACAAGGAGTCCGGACAATGGCCGATCGCTATCTGCACTTCACCGGCACAGCACCCGGCCGATTCCTGACAGGCAGGCTCGGGCTGCCGCAGCCGGCGCAGCTGCGCCGCTGGTCGGCCGAACACCCGGGCCTCGAAGGCTCCTTGCTGCATCTGACGGCCGGCGGGGCGCCCCTGCCCGGCCTGGCCGGAGTCCTCGCGCGCACCGGCCTCACGGTCGTCGGCGCCCCGGCGGACGGCGGCAGGCTCGCGGGCGTGGTGCTGGACGCGACCGGCGTCACCACGGTGGCGGGTCTCGCGGAGGTGCACGGCGCACTGCACCCCGTCGTACGGTCGCTCGCCGCGGGCGGCCGGGTCGTGGTGGCCGGCGCCCCGCTGTCCGCCGACGACCACCACCAGGCGGCGGCGCAGCAGGCGCTGGAGGGTTTCGTACGGTCGCTGGGCAAGGAGATCGGCAGGGGCCGCACGGTCCAGCTGGTCAGGACGGTGTCCGCACCCGCGGCCGAGTCGACGCTGCGGTTCCTGCTGTCGCCGAAGTCCGCGTATGTGAGCGGGCAGGTCATCGAGATCGGCGGTGCCTCCGGTCCTGACACCGGCAGCACCGCCCCCGAGAGCTGGGACCTGCCGCTCGCCGGGCGCACGGCGCTGGTCACCGGCTCCGCGCGCGGCATCGGCGCTTCGGTCGCCGCGACCCTCGCCCGCGACGGGGCGAAGGTCGTCTGCCTCGATGTCCCGCAGTCACAGGCCGACTTGGACCGTACGGCGAACTCGCTGGGCGGCACCGCCCTGCCCCTGGACATCACCGCCCCCGACGCGGCCGACCGGATCGCGGCCGCACTCCCCGACGGCCTGGACATCCTGGTCCACAACGCGGGCATCACCCGCGACCGCCGGCTCGCCAACATGGCGGCCGACCGCTGGGCGAGCGTGCTCGACGTGAACCTGGACAGCGTGCTGCGCACGACGGACGCCCTGCTGAAGTCGGGCACGCTGCGGGCGGGCGGCCGGATCGTGGCGACGGCGTCGATCGCCGGGATCGCGGGCAACACCGGCCAGACCAACTACGCGGCGAGCAAGGCCGGCATCATCGGCCTGGTCCGGACGCTGGCTCCCCGCCTCGCCGAACAGGGCATCACGCTGAACGCGGTGGCTCCCGGCTTCATCGAGACGAAGATGACCGCGGCGGTCCCGCTCTTCATCCGCGAGGCGGGCCGCCGGATGAACTCCCTGGGCCAGGGCGGCCTCCCGGTCGACGTGGCCGAGACGACGGCGTGGTTCGCCCACCCCGCGTCGGACGGGGTGACCGGCCAGGTCGTACGGGTCTGCGGCCAGAGCCTGCTGGGAGCCTGACGGGACCGGGAGGAGAGCGTCAGCCGCCCGCCGGCCCGACCAGCTCCAGGTCCACATACCCGGAGTGCGGGTTGCTCTCGGCGGGGCTGCCGTCACCGGTCCCGATGGCCGCCACCTTCCACAGCCGGCCGGCGAACTCCAGGGTGTCGCCCACCCGGGCGTCCCGGTAGGCGGCGCTCCCGCCGTCCCGGCCGGTGATGCCGATATCGGCGCGCGGGCCGGGGTTGATCTCCGTCACGACGGCGCTGTACTGCCCGCTGTACTCGTTGTTCGGCACATGCCACCTGAGGCGGAAACGCCCGTCGGTCAGGGACGGCCAGGTGGCCGCGGAGCTGGGCTGCGGTGACTCGGTCACGTTCTTCTGGCCCTTCGGTGTGAGGACGACTCGGTAGGTGCAGATCTGCGCGACCGTGTACGAGGCACCGCCCACGGTGACGGCCTGCCCCGGCTTCACGGTCCAGCCCCGGGAACCGGCTCCCGCCGTACCGGTGCCGGCACCCGCCCCGGTGCCCAGCACCGCCGTACGGCGCGAGCCGTCCGCCCGCGCCTCCTGGTACGAGACGGCCCCGGCCCCGCCGGGCAGCTCGACGGACCCACCGCGCAGCACATGGAACCCCTTCGCCGCCGGATCCCCGTCGCACACCGGGCCCTTGTCGGCCGGCGGCGCCGGGCTCGCCGCCGACGCACTGGGGGACGGCGAGGAGACATCGTGTTTCCCGGAGGAGCCGCAGCCCACGGCGAGCAGCACACAGCCGCAGGCCGCGGCGGTTCGGACTGCCTTCATGCCTTCCCCTTATCGGTTGCCTACGAGCAACACCCTTGTACAGGACTCATGCTCGTAATCCGTACCGGGCGCCGGGCCCGCCGCCTCGACCAGAACCTGACCCACAGGTAACCTTACTCAGGAGTAAATACCGTACGGATCAGACGTATCAGGGAGCCTGGACCATGAGTGACCGCCCCCCGCACTCCCCCGGCCTGCTGCCCTCCATGGTGCGCGGTGCGCTGGCCTCGCCCTTCAAGCGGGCCGTGTCCGCCGAGGCGCCGCTGCCCGCGGACCGGCTGGTGCGGCCCGGGGCCCGGGTCGAGCCCGGGCGGCTGCGCTCGTACGCCCGGGTCTGCGGGTTCGGGCAGGCCGGCTCGCTTCCCCTCACCTATCCGCACGTGCTCGGCTTTCCGCTGGCCATGCGGCTGATGACCGCACGAAACTTCCCGCTGCCGGTCCTCGGGCTCGTCCACACCGGCATCGAGATCATCCAGTGGCGCGCCCTGCCCCTGGACTCCCGTCCCGAACTGACCGTGTACGCGCAGGAGCTCCGGCCGCACCGGCGCGGGACCGAGGTCGTCATGGTGACCGAGGCGCGGCTCGCCGGTGAGCTGGTCTGGGAGTCGCGCAGTACGTATCTGGCCCGGCATTCGGCGACGCCGGACGGAACCGTGGCCCGTACGGACGGTCACGACCGCACCGCCACGGCCGCCGCCACCGACACGGCCGCCGGCACCGCGACCACCGTGAACGGCACCGACGCGGCCGCCGACACCGACACGGCCATCACCGCCACCACCGCCACCTGGGAGCTTCCCGCCGGGCTCGGGCGTCGTTACGGCGCCGCTTCCGGGGACCGCAACCCGATCCACCTGTCCCCGCTGACCGCGAAGCTCTTCGGCTTTCCGCGCGCCATCGCCCACGGCATGTGGACGGCCGCCCGCTGTCTGGCGGAGGCCGGGACCCCGGACGCCGTCCACGTGCGGATCGAGTTCAGGGCGCCGGTGCTGCTGCCGGGAACCGTCACGTTCGCGGCCGGGGACGGTCACTTCGCGGTACGGAGCCGGGGCCGGGGCCCGGACGCGGGGGAACGGGTGCACCTCACCGGCGTGGTGACGGCGCCCAGCGTTCCCCGTTCATAAGGTTCTCCAGGCCCGCCCACGCGAAGTTCATCAGCGTCGACGCCGCCTCCTTGGCGGAGACTCCGGGCGTCGCGTTCGCCCAGCCGGCCAGGGATTCCGCCGCGCCCACCAACGCCTGGGCGAGGCCCGCCACATCGCGGTCGGGCAGCGCCGGGTCGCGGTGCGCCTCACGCGCCGCCGCACCGATCAGGCCCGTCACGAAGCTGGTGATCTCGTCGCGCATCGCGGTGACCTCGGCGGCGAACGGCTCCCCGTGCGTACGGGCCTGGTGGTGCAGGACGTTCCAGCCGTCCGGGTGGCAGGCAGTGTGCTCGAAGAAGGCACCGACGCCGTGCCAGAGCTGCCGGTCCGCGGGGTCGGCCGGGTCCACCCCGGCCCGTACCGCGGCGACCAGAGCCTGGGCCTCCCGGCGGATGCACGCGGTGAAGAGCTCTTCCTTGGAGTTCAGATAGAGATAGACCAGCGGCTTGGAGACCCCGGCCAGCTCTGCGATCTCGTCCATCGAGGCGGCCCGGTACCCGCGCTGCCCGAACGTCCGCACGGCAGCGTCCATCATCTGCTGCTCGCGCACCGCCCTCGGCATCCGCTTGGCCTTGGCCGCCTTGACCGCACTCACCTCAGAGCCCCTCCAGCCAGTTGGTCCGCACCTGGCAAGGGTACGGCTCCGGCCCCTCCCCGTCGTACGGAGGAGGGGCCGGGTGGCGTGAAGTAAACGATCAAGCAACGACCGAGCAGGCGCAATCCGGTCGGAAAACGGTCAGGCAGCGACCGGAACCGACGGCTTCTGCTCGGCGTCGGCAGCGTGCACCTCGGGCTCGTCGACCGGGGACGACGAAGCGGAGTTGAACGCGTCGAGGTCCAGGATCTTCTCCCGGGCCGAGACGATGACCGGGATCAGCGCCTGGCCGGCGACGTTCGTCGCGGTGCGCATCATGTCCAGGATCGGGTCGATCGCCATCAGCAGACCCACACCCTCCAGCGGGAGCCCCAGCGTGGAGAGGGTCAGCGTCAGCATCACGGTCGCACCGGTCAGTCCGGCGGTGGCCGCCGAGCCGATGACCGAGACGAAGGCGATCAGCAGGTAGTCCTGGACGCCGAGGTGCACGTCGAAGATCTGCGCGATGAAGATCGCGGCGATCGCCGGGTAGATCGAGGCGCAGCCGTCCATCTTGGTGGTCGAGCCGAACGGCACCGCGAACGAGGCGTACTCCTTCGGCACACCGAGGCGCTCGGTGACCCGCTGGGTGACCGGCATGGTGCCGACCGACGAGCGGGAGACGAAGCCCAGCTGGATGGCGGGCCAGGCACCCTTGAAGAACTGCAGCGGGTTGACCTTGGCGACCGTCGCGAGCAGCACCGGGTAGACGACGAACAGCACCAGGGCGCAGCCGACGTAGATGTCGGCGGTGAAGGTCGCGTACTTGCCGATCAGGTCCCAGCCGTAGTCGGCGATGGCGAATCCGATCAGGCCGATGGTGCCCAGCGGCGCGAGGCGGATGACCCACCACAGGGCCTTCTGGAGCAGTTCGAGGACGGACTCGCTGATCTTGAGGATCGGCTCCGCCTTCTCACCGAGCTGGAGCGCGGCGATACCGGCGACGGCGGCCATGAAGACGATCTGGAGAACGTTCAGCTGGGTGAAGGGGGTGACGACGTCCGTCGGCACGATGCCGGTCAGGAAGTCGATCCAGGAGCCGGAGCCGTCGGGCGCCTTGCCGTCCTTGGGCGTGAGGCCGGTGCCCGCGCCGGGGTTGGTGATCAGGCCGATCGCGAGGCCGATGACGACCGCGATCAGCGAGGTGATCATGAACCACATCACGGTGCGGGTGGCCAGCCTGGCGGCGTTGTTGACCTTGCGCAGGTTGGTGATCGACACCAGGATCGCGAAGAAGACGAGCGGGGCGACCGCCAGCTTCAGCAGCTGGATGAAGATCCCGCCGACGTGCTCCAGCGTGGACTTGAGCCAGCTGATGTCCTGGCTGCGGGCCAGCCAGCCGAGCAGGACACCCAGGAGCAGACCGGCGATGATCTGCGCCCAGAACGGGAACTTGTCGGATATTCGGGACTTCTTCGCGGGGCCGGTGCCGGCACTGCCGGTGGCATTCGCGGGGGAACTCGCGGAATTCGCTGAGCTCGCGGGACCTGCGGACATGAGGACACTCCGGTGAGGACGCAGCTGTGTGCTCGGTACGGAGCACGGAGGGACGGGGACACGGCGCCCATCACTAGGGGCGCCGCCGCATGAGGCCGGTCAGACGCGGCGACAGGCCGCGGACATGCAGCGGCAGAGATCGACATGCAGGCGCTCCACGAGCGCAGTGCTCTTGGGATGCGGGCGCACGGCTGTCTTCATGTCGAACACGTTAACACTTGAACTTTGAGTGCCTCAAAGCCGTTCTTTGGGGCAGGGGTGCGGTAGTACGCGAAAACGCCGGGAACCCCGGGGCGGAGCAGCTCGCTCCGGCCCGGGGTTCCCGGCGTGTGTGACGTAACTTACGGCGCTTGCCCGCGCCTTGGGACAGCTGTGCGGCCTGCCCCCGCGCACTCGGCGGACGGCGGCTGCCGGCGGACGGTGCCTACTGGGTGAGGCCGTCCTCCTGCGCGCGGTTGGCCTCCAGCTTGGCCTTGGTCCGCTCGACCCTGTTGATCAGCTGCTCGGACATCTTGTCGCGCTGCCTGCGCAGCAGGACGAAGCTGAGCGGCGCGGAGATGACCAGGGCCAGCAGGATCGTCCAGATGAAGTTGGAGCCGCCGAGCCCCTTGGGAACGATGCCGAAGTGGACGAGGATCGCGCAGAAGACCAGGGATGCCATGAAGATGACGATCCGCATCGCGGTGTAGCGGATCGTGGCGCCCGGGTTGGCTACAGACACGGCTGGGGCCTCTCTCTTCGTACCGTTGCAATGCGTTCCGGTGGCAGCTGGTCCTGCCGATCCTGCCCGACAAGTGAAGCACGTCCCACTTGCGATCACCCCGGCCGGGGTACGGGTCCGGCGTGCCGGGGCGGAGCCGCGGTGACGCGCCGGGTCAGAGCAGCGGCAGGTACATCATGATGTCGTCGCGGTCGTCGCCCGGTGCGACCCGGATCGCGCCCGGTGCCCGGCCCACTTCCTTGTAGCCGCAGGACTCGTAGAACCGGTCGACTCCGGTGCCGCCCCGGCAGGTGAGCCGGATCCCCTCGATGCCGCCGATGCCGCGGGCGGCGTCGGCGGCCGCGGCCATCAGGTCGCGTCCGTACCCCTTGCCCTGGAGCGAGGGGTGGAGCATCACGGTGTAGAGCCAGATCCAGTGGCGCATCAGACGGTGCGTGTTGAGCGTGAGGAACGCGGTGGCGGCGACCCGCCCGCTCTCCTCGCGGCCGACCAGCAGCCGGACGCGGCCATCGGCCATCGCGGTCAGGTGCTTGATCAGCTGCGGGCGGACGTCGTCGGAGGTGACCGGGGGGACGAAACCGACGGCACCGCCGGCGTTCGACACATCCGTCCAGAGCGCGACCACTTCGTCCCGCAGCCTGGCGTCCATCCGCGGGTCCAGTTCAAACGTGAGGCTCATACGTCCAGCGTAGGAAAGCACGGAACCCCGGCCGCGGCCGGGGTTCCGTGTGCGAACAGCGCGCCCGGTTCAGAAGCGCATCGGCTGCGGGGCGTCCCGGCGGGCCGGGTCCGGGCCGTCGAACTCGCGGACGATCTCGTAGTGCGTGTTGCGCTCGACCGGGCGGAAGCCCGCGTCCCTGATCAGTTCGAGCAGGTCCTCACGGCCGAGCTTGTTCGGCGTGCCGTAGTTGTCGGCGTCGTGGGTGATCTTGTACTCGACCACCGAGCCGTCCATGTCGTCGGCGCCGTGCTGCAGCGCGAGCTGCGAGGTCTGGACGCCGTGCATGGGCCAGAAGACCTTCACGTGCGGGACGTTGTCGAAGAGCAGCCGGGAGACCGCGAAGGTCTTGAGCGCCTCGGCGCCGGTCGCCATCGTGGTCCGCACCTGGAGCTTGTTGCGGACCTTGCCGTCCTTCATGTCCACGAAGTCGTGCTGGTAGCGCAGCGGGATGAAGACCTGGAAACCGCCGGTCTCGTCCTGGAGTTCACGCAGCCGCAGGACATGGTCCACACGGTGGCGCGGCTCCTCGATGTGGCCGTACAGCATCGTCGCCGGGGTCTTCAGACCCTTCTCGTGGGCGAGCCGGTGGATGCGCGACCAGTCCTCCCAGTGGGTGGCGTGGTCGACGATGTGCTGCCGGACCTCCCAGTCGAAGATCTCGGCGCCGCCACCGGTCAGCGATTCGAGGCCGGCCTCGATCAGCTCGTCCAGGATCTCCGACGCGGAGAGCCCGGAGATCGTCTCGAAGTGGTGGATCTCGGTGGCGGTGAACGCCTTGAGCGCGACCTGCGGAAGGGCTTCCTTGAGCGCGCTGAGCGAGCGCGGGTAGTACCGCCAGGGCAGCGTCGGGTGCAGGCCGTTGACGATGTGCAGCTCGGTGAGGTTCTCGCCCTCCATTGCCTTGGCGAGGCGGACGGCCTCCTCGATACGCATCGTGTACGCGTCCTTCTCGCCCGGCTTGCGCTGGAACGAGCAGTAGGCGCACGAGGCGGTGCAGACATTGGTCATGTTGAGGTGCCGGTTGACGTTGAAGTGGACAACGTCGCCGTTCTTGCGGGTACGCACCTCGTGGGCGAGGCCGCCGAGCCAGGCCAGGTCGTCCGTCTCGTAGAGCGCGACGCCGTCCTCACGGGTCAGCCGTTCTCCCGCCCGGACCTTCGCCTCGATCTCGCGCTTGAGGCCAACATCATTGATCGACGCAGTCACGTGCGGCCGCCTCCCATATGCGTACGTAAACAACCAGCCAACCGTACTCCCCCGCCCGCACGGCGCCGGGACCCGGCTGGCACTCGCGGCCAAGGCCCGGCCCGCCCGGGCTCCGGGGCGGGTCAGCTCGGCTCGGGCAGCTCTCCGACGCGGTTCTCCCACTTGGTGGAGAGCACGATCGTGGTGCGGGTGCGGGAGACGCCGCGGGTGCCGCTGAGCCGGCGGATCGTGCGCTCCAGGCCGTCCACGTCGTCGACCCTGACCTTGAGCATGTACGAGTCGTCGCCCGCGATGAACCAGGCGTCCTCGATCTCGGCCAGGTCCTTGAGCCGGTGGGCGACGTCCTCGTGGTCGGCGGCGTCCGAGAGCGAGATGCCGATGAGGGCGGTCACCCCGAGCCCGAGGGACTTGGCGTCGACGGTGGCGCGGTAACCGGTGATCACGCCGGCCGCTTCAAGACGGTTGATGCGGTCGGTGACGCTGGGCCCGGAGAGCCCGACGAGCCGCCCGAGCTCGGCGTAGGAGGCCCTGCCATTCTCCCGCAGCGCCTGAATGAGCTGCCTGTCCACCGCGTCCATACTGTTGAAGCCTTCCATTGTTCAGCAATATCGCGAGTTTACGTATAGAATCTAAGGCATGCAGGGAAAACGCCCTGCGAATCTTCCATCAGGAGTGATGTTCACCGTGTACACGATCGAGATGGCCTACGCCCGCATGCGCGAGCTGCAGGACCAGGCCAACCGTTCGCGTGACCACCGGATCGCGGCCGCGGCCCCGGCCCGCCGTACGAAGCGGCACACCAAGAAGCGCTGACCGCGCGCCGGGCCCGGCCCGGCGCGACGTAGCTAGTCCTTGCGGGAGCCACCGAGCTCTCCCTCCCAGCGGCGGTAGAGCCGGTGCGGCACCCCTGCCGCGTCGAGCACGCGCCCCGCGACGAAGTCGACCAGATCCTGGATGTGCGTCGCCCCCGCGTAGAACGCCGGAGAGGCGGGCAGCACCACGGCGCCCGCCTCGTCCAGGGTCACCAGGTGGCGCAGCGTCTGACCGCTCAGCGGGGTCTCGCGTACGGCGACCACCAGCGGGCGCCGCTCCTTGAGCGTCACGCTCGCCGCCCGCTGGAGCAGATCCTTCGAAAGCCCGAGCGCGATCCCGGCCACGGAGGCGGTGGACGCCGGGACGACGATCATTCCCTTGACGGGGTACGAGCCGGAGGACGGCCCGGCGGCCAGATCCCCGGCGGCCCAGTGCCGTACGGCTCCGGTCCCGGCGGCACCGGCCGCGTGAGCAACTCCAGCCCCGGCGGCACCGGTCCCGTCCGCGGTTCCGGTCCCGCCCGCGGTTCCGGTCCCGCCCGCAAAGAGGCCCGGGTCCACCGCGAACGTGTCCGGCTTCCCGTCCGCGCCCCTGGCCAGCCAGGTCCGCAGGTCCTCCTGCCAGTGCGCGTCGCGGAAGGCGATCCCGGTCTCGTCGAGCAGCGTCAGCCGCGACGAGCGGCTGACCACCAGATCCACGGCCTCGCCCGCGTCGAGCAGCCCGCGGAGCACGGCCGCCGCGTAGGGCGTACCCGACGCCCCGGAGACTCCGACGATCCACGGCCGCCGCGGCTGCTGACTGTGTACATTCACGTGCTCCACGTATCCGAGCCTATCCGGGCCCGTCCGGCCCGCCGGAAAGGGGAGGCGGGTCGGGGACGGGCGGCGGCCCGGACCGCGGTCAGACGGTCAGGCCCCGCACCAGCAGATCTATCAGGGCGCACACGAACAGGGCGATCCCGATGAAGCCGTTGACCGAGAAGAAGGCCCGGTTCAGCCGGGACAGGTCGTGCGGCTTCACCACGTTGTGCTCGTAGACGAAGGCCACCGCGACGATCACCAGACCGGCCCAGAAGAACGCTCCGGCGCCGGTCGCCACCGCGTACCAGACCAGCAGGGCCGTCGTCACCGCGTGGCAGGCGCGGGCGCCGTACAGCGCGGCCGGGATCCCGAAGCGTGCGGGCACCGACTTCACGCCGTGGGCGCGGTCCGCCTGGACGTCCTGGCAGCCGAAGATCAGGTCGAAGCCTCCGATCCAGATACCGACCGCGAGGCCCAGGATGACCGCGTCCCACGACCAGTGCCCGGTGACCGCCAGCCAGGCGCCGACCGGGCCGATGGCCTGGGCCAGACCGAGGATGGCGTGCGGGAAGTTGGTGAAGCGCTTCCCGTACGGATAGACCACCATCGGGATGACCGCGATGGGCGCGAGCGCCAGACAGAGCGGGTTCAGCGCGGCGGCGGCGCCCAGGAAGACGACGACCGCGACCAGCGCGCCCGTCCAGGCCGACCGCACCGAGACCGCGCCGGTGACCAGTTCACGGGACGCGGTGCGCGGGTTCCTGGCGTCGATCTCCCGGTCGATGATGCGGTTGCAGGCCATCGCGAAGGTACGCAGACCGACCATCGCGACGGTCACCAGGAGCAGCCGCCCCCAGTGGATGTTGCCGTCAAGCCGGTACATCGCGGTCAGCGCGGCGATGTACGCGAAGGGCAGCGCGAAGACCGAGTGCTCGATCATCACCAGGCGCAGGAACGCCTTGGTCCTGCCCGGTTGCGGCAGCGCGGCGGCGGATGCGCTCACAGTCCGTACTCCTTCCAGCGCTTGGTCACCCGGTCGGCGACAGCAGGGTCGGACCGCACCATCTCGGGCCAGCCGCCGTCCCGTGTGTAGCCCTCCTCGGGCCACTTCCGGGTGGCGTCGATGCCCGCCTTGCCACCCCAGAACTGCTGGTAGGAGGCGTGGTCGAGATGGTCGACCGGGCCTTCGGCGACGGTCAGGTCACGTGCGTAGTCCGTGTTGCCGAGGGCCCGCCAGGACACCTCGTGCAGATCGTGCACATCGCAGTCGGCGTCGACCACGACGATGAGTTTGGTGAGCGACATCATGTGTGCGCCCCAGACGGCGTGCATCACCTTCTGGGCGTGCTTCGGGTACTTCTTGTCGATCGAGACGATCGCGCAGTTGTGGAAGCCGCCCGACTCGGGCAGGTGGTAGTCCACGATGTCCGGGATGATGATCTTGAGCAGCGGCAGGAAGAAGCGTTCCGTCGCGCGGCCCAGCGGGCCGTCCTCGGTCGGCGGGCGGCCGACGACGATCGACTGGAGCAGCGGACGGCGGCGCATCGTGACGCAGTCGATCGTCAGTGCGGGGAACGGTTCCTGCGGGGTGTAGAAGCCGGTGTGGTCGCCGAAGGGGCCCTCGGGCAGCGTCTCACCGGGCTCCAGCCAGCCCTCCAGGACGACTTCGGCCTGGGCGGGGACCTGGAGCGGGACCGTCCTGCAGTCGACCATCTCGATCCGCTTGCCCTGCACGAAGCCGGCGAAGAGGTACTCGTCGATGTCCTCGGGGAGCGGGGCCGTGGAGGCGTACGTCACCGCGGGCGGCGCACCGAAGGCGATGGCGACGGGCAGCCGCTCGCCCCGCCTGGCCGCCACCGCGTAGTGGTTGCGGCTGTCCTTGTGGATCTGCCAGTGCATCCCGATGGTGCGCTTGTCGTGGCGCTGGAGGCGGTAGAGCCCGAGGTTGCGGATGCCGGTCTCGGGGTGCTTGGTGTGGGTGAGCCCCAGGTTGAAGAAGGAGCCGCCGTCCTCGGGCCAGGTGAACAGCGCAGGGAGCCGGTCGAGGTCCACATCGTCCCCGGTGAGCACCACTTCCTGGACGGGCGCGGCCTCCGGCTTCACCTTCTTCGGCGGTACGTGGACCATCGTGCCCAGCTTGCCGAAGGCTTCCCGTACGCCGACGAAGCCCTGCGGCAGCTCGGGCCTGAGCAGCCCGCCGATCCGGTCGCTGATCTCGTCGTACGAGCTGAGGCCGAGGGCCTTGAGCAGCCGCCGGTCGGTGCCGAAGACGTTCATCGCCAGGGGCATCGACGCACCCTTGACGTTCTCGAAGAGCAGGGCCGGGCCGCCCGCCTTGTTGACGCGGTCGACGATCTCCCCGACCTCCAGATGGGGGTCGACCTCGACCTTGATGCGCTTGAGGTCGCCGTCGCGCTCCAGCGCCCTGAGCAGCGAGCGAAGATCGTCGTAAGCCATGCGGTCCAGTCTGTCATCCCCGGCGGTGAACCCGGTGTCCGCCATGTGCCGGACGGTCTCGGCTCAGCGCGGGACGGTGCCCGGCCGCTACCCTGTGGCCGTCATCGGGACGTTGCGGACGTCTCTCAGCCATTCCCGGGGGGAACGTTCGGCCATGCTCAGGTATCTGCCCCTTCTGCTGGTCCTCGCAGTGTGGATCTACGCGTTCATCGACTGCCTGAACACCCCTGAGGAGGAGGTACGCGGCCTGCCCAAGGTCGTGTGGGTCCTCATCATCCTGCTCTTCGGCGAGGTGCTCGTCGGCCCGGTCGCCTGGATCGTGGCGGGCCGGAACCGCCGCGGGCCGGGCGGCGCCGGGACCGCCCCCGCCGGCCCGCG
>NZ_JAAGLN010000079.1 GCF_010548145.1 Streptomyces sp. SID10853 | reverse complement strand
TCGTGCCGTACCGCATCCCGTACGGCCGAGGTGAGCGAGGCACTGCCGCGGGTCAGCGCCAGCGGCACATCCACCACCCGTGCTCCGCCCGCCACCGCCGCCCGGATCCCGGCCGCCACATGGTCCGCGGTGGCGGAACCGTCCTTGCCGGTCACCCGGACCGCCAGGATCTTCGCGGCGGGTGCCACCCCCGCGAAGCCGACGCCGGGCTTCTGCGCGGCCGCGATGATCCCCGCCACGAACGTGCCGTGCCCGATGCAGTCCTTCCCGGCGGTGCCGCCCGACACGACATCGGGCCCGGCCGTCACCCGCCCGGCCAGCGCGGGCGCCCCGCCCGCATCGACCCCGGTGTCGACCACGGCCACGGTCACCCCCGCGCCGCGCGCCGACGGCCAGGCCCTGGAGGGCGCGATGTACCGCTGCGGCCAGGGCGTCAGATCGGAGTGCTTCTTCGACGGCCGGACACAGCCGCCCGCCGCGGGCGGGGCGGAGGAGACCGCGGGCAGTGTCGCGGAGCCTTCGGCCGCGGCGGGAGCGGCCGCTCCCACGACGGTGGCGGCACCCGCGAAGAGCACGACGAGGGCGGCTGCGGCCGGGAGTTGTGCGGGGCGGGGCGACATGCTCATGATCCTATCGACCGGACCGGGACGGCCGCGGGATCGGCCGGCCCGGCAGCTGTCCCCGCCCGGAGACGAGACCCGGCCTCACACCACCAAGTCCTCCGGCAGCAGCATCCGCAGCGCCGCCGCGCCCGCGTCCGGCTCCCGGCTCAGCCGTCCCGCCTGCCGCGTCATCATCGACTCCAGCACCTTCCGCGCGAACCTCGCGTTGCCGAAGTTCTCGTCGCGCTCCACCTCGTCGAAGTGCTGCCTGAGCCGCGCCACCGTCTCCGGCGCGCAGTCGTACCCGTCGCGTTCGCACTGGCGCCGCACGATCTCCACCAGATGTTCCGCCGAGTACGCGCCGAACGTCACCCGGCGCGAGAAGCGGGAGCCGAGACCGGGGTTGGAGCCGAGGAAGCGGTCCATCTCGCGCTCGTAACCCGCGACCACCACGGCGGTGTCGTCCCGGTGGTCCTCCATCAGCTTCACCAGGGTGTCGACCGCCTCCTGCCCGAAGTCCGAGCCCGAGCCGCCCGCCGGGGTCAGCGCGTACGCCTCGTCCACGAAGAGCACACCGCCGCGCGCCCGCGCGAAGACCTCCTGGGTGAGCTGCGCGGTGTGCCCGACATAGCGGCCCACCAGGTCAGCCCGCGCCACCTCGATCAGCTGGCCGCGCGGCAGCACCCCCAGTGCGCCGAGGAGTTCCCCGTACAGCCGGGCCACCGACGTCTTCCCGGTGCCGGGCGGGCCGGTGAAGACCAGATGGTGGCCGACCGAAGGGGCGGGCAGCCCGGCAGCCTGCCGTCTGCGGGCCGTCGCCAGCAGATTGACCAGGTCCTGCACCTGCGCCTTGGCGTCGTCGAGGCCCACCAGCGACGCCAGTTCCGCCATGACCGCGTCGATCCTGGCGGTGTCGGCGGGGCCGCTCTCACCCGCGCCGATCGCCGCTGCCGCCTGTTCGCCCACGTCCGACGGGAGCAGCGTGGTCAGGTCGTCGTCGGAGACCTCCGGCATCGCGGCGAGCCGCAGCGCCTGCCGGTCGATGAGCTCCTCGAAGACCTTGCGGGCCGCGCGCGCGTTGCCGAACGAGGCGTCCTTGTGCATCCGCTCGAAGTGCACGGCCAGCGCCCGCTCGGTCTCGTCGCCCAGCGTGTAGCGGTTCTGCTCGCACAGCATCCGGACGATGGTGATCAGCTCGGGGACCGTGTAGTTCTCGAACTCGACCGTACGGTTGAAACGGGACGCCAGGCCCGGGTTGGAGGCCAGGAAGGTGTGCATCTCGGACGAGTAGCCGGCCGCGATGACCACCACGTCGTCGCGGTGGTCCTCCATCAGCTTCACCAGGGTGTCGACCGCCTCCCGCCCGAAGTCCGCACCGCCGCCCGATGAGCCGCCCTGGGTCAGCGTGTACGCCTCGTCGATGAACAGCACACCGCCCAGGGCCTCTTCGAAGACCTCGGTGGTCTTGATGGCGGTGCCGCCGACGACCTTCGCCACCAGGTCGGCGCGGGCCACCTCGACCAGATGACCGGACCGCAGGACCCCCAGCGCCGCGAGGATGCTCCCGTACAGCCGCGCCACACTGGTCTTGCCGGTTCCCGGCGGGCCCGCGAACACCAGATGGCGGGCGGTGGCCGGGACGGGGAGCCCCGCCTCGCGGCGCCGTTCGGCCAGCCGGTTGAGATTGACCAGGGTGGCGACCTGCTCCTTCACGGCGCGCAGCCCGACCAGTTCGTCCAGCCGGGCCAGCGGACCCCGCGGGTCGGCGGTGGCGCCGCCCGGTCCGCCGCCCTCGCCGGTGATGTCCGCCTCGCCGTTCTCCTCGCTGGTCAGCCGGTCGAGCACCAGCTCACCCGCGGTGGACCCGCGGCGTACGCCCGCGCCCTTGTTCCCGGTGACCGTGCACCCGGCGGCGCGCACCCGGAGCCCGCTCACCGTCCGCAGCCCGTCCCCGCCGCCCGCCGTGCACGCGCACTCGGTCAGCTCGGCGCTCGCGTCCGCCCCGATGCTCACCCCGTGCCGCCCGGAACCGCGCACCCGCACCCGGACAGCCGTCAACTCGGCTCCGGCACCGTCCACTTCGAGCCCGTCCGTGCCGGAGGTCTCGACCTCGCAGTCGACCAGCCTGACGGACCCGCCCGCCAGGACCGAGACCCCGGCCCGCGCCGCGGACCGTACGGCCGTGCCCTGGAAAGCGGGGCCGGAATCCGCGGCGCGGATGCCGCAGCCGCCCGCCGACGTCACCGTGCACGCCTCGGCCTTCCCGCGGGCCCCGTCCCGTACGTCGATGCCGTGCCCGCCGGTGTCCGCCACCGCGACCCGGCGCAGCACCGGGTCCGCACCGCCCGCGACGACGATCCCGTGCCCGTCGGCGCCCGTCACGGTGACCCGGTCGAGGCGGGCGGTGCAGGCGCCGGTGAGCAGGATGCCGTCGGCCGCGCCCCCGGTCACCCCGGTCCGGATCAGTACGGTGGACGAGCCGTCCTGAACGAGGACGCCGGCCGAACGGGCCCCGGACACCCGGGAGTCGGTGAACGTGCCGCGCGAGCGTCCGGTGACCGCGATGCCGTGCCCGCCGGGCCGGTCGACACACAGCCCGGTCAGCTCGGGGTCCGTGCCGCCCGACAGGGTGACGCCATGGGTGGTGGCACCGGTGGCCGCGCAGTCGGCCAGGACGGTCTGCGCGGCCGTCGATATGTGAAAGCCGGTCACGCAGTCGACGGCCCGTACCCGGGTGAACCGGGTCGTGGCGTTCTCCTCCACGGCGACACCGGGTTTCACGGTCCGCTCCACGGTGACATCCGTGAACGTGCCGCGCGCCCTGCCGTTGGCCAGTACGCCATTGCCCCCGGCGTCCCGGACCGTACAGCCGCGCACCTCGGTGGCCGCGTCCTCGCCCAGCACGATCCCCGAACTCCCCAGCCGCTCCAGCACACAGTGCTCGACGACGCTGGTACGCGACGACAGGTCGACGATCCCGGCGCCCGCCGGATTGCGCACGGTGGTGTCACGGATGGCGAGCGACCCCTCGTCCCTGGAGAGCAGGGCTGTCCAGGAGTTGCCGAACACCTCGCACTCTTCAAGGGCCGCCTGACCGCGCGGTACATCGACCACCGGCTCGTCCTCGTCGCCGCCCCCGCCCGCGACCAGCCGCAGCCCGGAGAGCTTCACGGCCTCGGCGAGCACCTGTACGGCGCTGCCGCTGCGCGGCGCGATCTCGACGGCGCCGCCCGGCTCGTGGGCCACGACGGTGACCAGCTTCGTGACGACCAGGTTCTCGTCGTACCGCCCGGCCCTGACACTGATCACCGAGCCGCCGCGCGCCGCGTTCAGCGCCTCGCCGATGGTGCGGTGGTCGCCCGCGCCTGCCGGGTCCACGACGATCAGATGGCGCGCCACAGGGGCTCCCTCGTGCTCGGTACTCCGGTCGGCCGACGGCCGCCCGACCGGAACCATCATGCCAAGGGAGCGAACGGCGTGATCTGCGCCCCGCGTCCGGCGGACCGCGGCTGTCGGCCGGACGCGGGGCCCCGGATCAGGCCGTGTTGCCGTACGGCTGCGTGATCACTTCCATGGCGTGCCCCGAGGGATCCATGAAGTAGACGCCCCGGCCGCCGTGCAGGTGGTTGATCTCGCCGGGCTGCTTCTTGTGCGGGTCGGCGTAGAAGTCCGTACCGGTGGCCCGCATCCTGGCGAAGATCCCGTCGAAGGCCTCCTCGGGGACGAGGAAGGCGTAGTGCTGGAGGGGGAGCGGCGCCCCCGGCGGTACGGTCGCGAAGTCCAGGGTGACGCCGTTGCTCAGCTCTACCGGGACGAAGGGGCCCCATGCGGCCCCGGCCCGCAGGCCCAGCACGGTGGCCAGGAAATCGGCGGACTCCCGGTTGTCCCGGGCGGGAACGATGGTGTGGTTCAGCTCGACGGGGAAGGGCCGGGATGCCGGATCGGCCCCGGCCTGTGATGCTGGTTCCGGTACCGCTGTCCCTGTTGTTGTCGCTTCTTCCGCTGCTGCTGTCTCTGTTGCTGCTACTGCTTCTGATTCCGACACTGTGGAATGCCTCCAACGGGCATCTCACGGGCTACCTCCACGCCTCACCCGGCCGGTGACCGACGCGCGATGCCGTACGGACCAGCCTAAGGTCCGGGCCGTACGCCGGTCCATACCCGCCCGCCGCACCCGCCCGCCGCACGCGCCGCCGCACCGTGCCGCTGACCGCCCGAGCAACTCGTCTCCGGCGGGCGGCCGTTCACGGCTGCTTCACCCGGCCAGGTGAATCACGGCAAGCATGCACGTTTCTGCACCGCGGCGCTTCCTATGGTGTGTCACGTCGCCCCGGCCCCCGCCGCCCGGCCGTTGCCGCCGACCGAACCGATCCCGAGCGACCGACCGGGGGTCCGTCATGGATGCGAAGGACAAGCACACGGAGCTGACCGAGAACACCGAGAACGGCCCCGCCGTGCGCAGTTACACCGCGGGGCGCTTCACCGTGGTCGAACTGCGCGGCGAGATCGACCTCCTCGCCGCCGGCCGCATCCGCGAGTGCACCGACGCCGCGACCGCACCCGACGGCGCCCGCGTGATCGTCGACCTCCGCCCCGCGACCTTCATCGACTGCGCCGCACTGGGGCTGCTCTGCCGCGCCAGACGGCGGGTGCTCGACCGGGGTGGCTCGATCGACCTGGTCTGCACCCGCGCCCTGCACCTGCGGATGCTGCGGGTCACGGGTCTGGCGGGTTACTTCCCGAGCAGCCCCACCGTGGCCGAGATCTCTGCCTGAAGGATCCGGGCGGGCGGACGCCGGGTGCCGGACGGGTGCCGTGCGGGGCCCACCGGCCGGGGTAAACGCGCTGGCGGGGCCGCCGCCCGGCCTGTCAGACTCGGTTTCCATGTCCAGGACCTTTGAAGAGCTGGTGGCCGAGGCCGACTCCGTATCCGTCGACGGCTGGGACTTCTCCTGGCTGGACGGGCGCGCCACCGAGGAACGCCCGTCGTGGGGCTACGCCCGTGCGATGGGGGAGCGGATGGGCCGGGCCTCGGCCGCTCTCGACATCCAGACCGGCGGCGGTGAGGTGCTGGCCGGGGTGGCGGAGCTGCCGCGGCTGACCGTGGCCACCGAGGCATGGCCGCCGAACGTGGCCAAGGCAACCGCCCTGCTGCATCCGCTGGGGGCCGCCGTGGTGGCCGACCCGGACGAGCCGCCGCTGCCCTTCGCCGACGCGGCCTTCGACCTGGTCGTCAGCCGGCACCCGGTGAAGGCCCACTGGCAGGAGATCGCCCGGGTGCTCGCGCCCGGCGGCACCTACTTCTCCCAGGAGGTCGGCCCGGCCAGCGTCTTCGAACTCGTCGAGTACTTCCTCGGCCCGCAGCCCGAGGCGCGCAAGGGCCGCGACCCGCAGGCCGCGCGCGCGGCGGCGGTGGCGGCGGGCCTCGACGTGATCGATCTGCGGCTGGAGAGCCTGCGCACCGAGTTCTTCGACATCGGCGCTGTCATCTACTTCCTGCGCAAGGTGGTCTGGATGGTGCCCGGCTTCACCACCGAGGCGTATCTGCCGCAGCTGCGGGCCCTGCACGAGCAGATCGAGGCCGAGGGGCCGTTCCTCGCGCACACGACGCGCTTCCTGATCGAGGCCCGCAAGCCGCGGTGACGCCCTGAGCCCGGCCCCCCTTGACCCGTGCGGTCTAAACTCGCCGGGTGTCTGCCGCGCTGATCGTCGTACTCGCCGCCTGCTTCGGCGCCGCCGTGGGGACTCTGCTGCCGCGCCCCGCCTACCGGCTCGCGGTGGCGGCCGGGACCCCGTGGCACACCACCACGCCGGCCGGGCGGCCCATCGCGGGCTGGCTCGGCCAGGCGCGCGGTACCGCAGGGTGGTACGGGCCCAGCACACCGGTCACCGCCACGGTCACCGCCCTGTGCTGCGCCGCGCTCGCCGCCGCGGCCGGGCCCGTACCCGAAGCGGGCGTCTGGGTGCTGCTGGCGCCCGCCCTCGTCCTGCTGGCGCTGGTGGACCGTGCGGTGCAGCGGCTGCCCGACGTCCTCACCCTGCCCATCGCAGCGGCGACCGCCGCCCTGCTGGGTGCCGCGGCGCTGCTGCCCGGCGCGCGGGGCTCCTGGACGGGCGCCCTGCTCGGCGGACTCGCCCTGGGCGGCGGCTACTTCGTGCTCTTCCTCATCAACCCGAACGGGATGGGATTCGGCGACGTCAAGCTGGCGGCCGGTCTCGGGCTTGCCCTCGGCTGGTACGGCTGGGGGGTCCTGCTGCTCGGCACGTTCGCGGGGTTCGTCTACGGCGCGCTGTACGGGGTGGCGCTGATCCTGCGGGGGCGCGCGGGCCGCAAGAGCGCGATGCCGTTCGGCCCCTTCATGGTGGCGGGCGCCCTCACCGGTCTGCTGCTCGGCGGTTTCGGAGCGTAATCCCGGAACACCCGGGGCACGGCGTGGCCCCAACTCGACTTACGAAGGGTTATGGTGGAAACCCCCCCTCGGGCCGGTCCGTATCCCCCCCCACGGACCGGCCCGTTTTTTTCTGCCCCCGCACCCCCGCACCTCCGCGCCCCAGGAGCTGTCAGCTCCGGCCGGCCCAGATGTTGGTGCCCGCGGTGTCCACGGCGAACGAGTCGATCTCCGTCAGCTCGTCGGCGGTGAGCGGGGCCGCGGCGAGGGCCGCCACGTTCTCGTCCAGCTGCTTCACGCTGGAGGCACCGATGAGCGCCGAGGTCATCCGCGGATCGCGCAGCACCCAGTTGAGCGCCAGCTGCGCCAGGGACTGCCCGCGCCGCTTCGCGATCTCGTTGAGCCCGTTGAGCCGGCGCACGACCTCGTCCGAGAGCAGCTGCGGGTCCAGGGACTTGCCCTGGGTGGCGCGCGAGCCCTCCGGGATGCCCTGCAGGTACTTGCCGGTGAGCAGGCCCTGCGCGAGCGGGACGAAGGAGATGCAGCCCATACCGGCCGTCTCCAGGGTGTCGAGCAGCCTGTCGTCCTCGGTCCAGCGGTTGATCATGGAGTACGAGGGCTGGTGGATGAGCGCGGGGACACCCATCTCCTTGAGGATGCGGGCCGCCTCCGCGGTCTGCTCACTGTTGTACGAGGAGACCCCGACGTACAGGGCCTTGCCCTGCTGCACGGCGGAGGCCAGCGCACCCATCGTCTCCTCCAGGGGAGTGTCCGGGTCGAAGCGGTGCGAGTAGAAGATGTCGACGTAGTCGAGACCCATCCGCGAGAGCGAGGCGTCCAGCGAGGACAGCAGGTACTTGCGGGAGCCCCACTCGCCGTACGGGCCGGGGTGCATCAGATAACCGGCCTTGGTCGAAATGACCAGTTCATCCCGGTACGGAGCGAAATCCTGCGCGAAGAGCTTGCCGAAGTTGAGCTCGGCGGAACCGGCCGGCGGGCCGTAGTTGTTCGCCAGGTCGAAGTGGGTGACGCCGGTGTCGAAGGCGCGGCGGAGGATCGCGCGCTGTGAGTCGAGCGTGCGGTCGTCGCCGAAGTTGTGCCACAGGCCGAGCGAGACAGCGGGGAGTTTCAGCCCGCTGCGGCCGCTGCGCCGGTACTCCATGGAGTCGTATCGGTCATCAGCGGCGGAATAACGAAGGGAATCAGTCACAGGGCCCTCCCTATCACGGACTTGTGACAGACCGGGTTGGGCTGTCATGACCCCTGCGCAGTACTGTGGCGGCTCGGGCGATTGCCACCGCACGGAGCTCTGGACTCAGTGCTGTGCCTTCCCGGGGGACGCCTCCCGGGACCCCCAGCCGGTGCAGCACAGCCGGAAAAGCACGTCGGGCAGGGCGTCCGGCACGACATCGCGAGGTGAATCGCAGTGAACTTGCGCGACCTGGTGTACGGGCTCTACGCACGTCGGGTGGAAGGCCGCCTCGACCACGACCAGGTGCCCAAGCACATCGGACTCATCCTGGACGGCAACCGGCGCTGGGCCAAGGCATCCGGAGGCACCGCCGCACAGGGCCACAAGGCCGGGGCCGACAAGATCACCGAATTCCTCGGCTGGTGCGCGGAGACCGAGGTCGAGGTCGCCACGCTCTGGCTGCTGTCCACGGACAACTTCGACCGCCCCCAGGAGGAGCTCACCGCGCTCTTCGGCATCATCGAGGACACGGTCAGGGGTCTCGCGGCCGACGGCCGCTGGCGGGTCCACCACGTCGGCGCGCTGGATCTGCTCCCGGCCCACACCCAGGCGGTACTCAAGGAAGCCGAAGAGGCGACCACGGGCAACACCGGGATACTCGTCAATGTCGCGGTGGGCTACGGCGGCCGCCAGGAGATCGCCGACGCGGTCCGCTCGCTCCTGCTGGAGCACGCCGAGAAGGGCACGTCCTTCGAGGAGCTGGCGGAGACCGTCGACGTCGAGCGCATCTCCGAGCACCTCTACACACGCGGCCAGCCCGACCCGGATCTGGTGATCCGCACCAGCGGGGAGCAGCGGCTCTCCGGGTTCATGCTCTGGCAGAGCGCACACTCCGAGTATTACTTCTGCGAAGTCTTCTGGCCCGCCTTCCGCAAGGTCGACTTCCTGCGGGCGCTGCGCGACTACGCGGCCCGCCACCGGCGCTACGGCGCCTGAGGCACCGGCGCCCGAGCCTCCCGCGCCCGTCACGCCCCCTCGTATGCACTCGGTGCACCCTTTCGGGTGATGGCCTGAACCGTTCGCTTTCCTGTAGTGGACACCCGGTGGCGTCCGGACGTCGTGCCGGTCAGCCACGGGTGGAGCACGGGTGAAAACCTCCCCGTACGGACGGCCACTGGCAGGAACCGGTCGTACGCCATGGCATGGCGGCGGGCGTTCGCGGGAATACCCCTTCCAGGTCGACGTCCGGTCCACGGATGTCGTATCTCAGTGAGCGGCCCGGTCCGCTCGCCCGGGAGGCCCTTTGCACCAGGAAGACCGCGCGGTGAGTGCGGGCGACGTGGAGGGCCGGGTCCGGCTTCCGCGCTGGTGGAGGCCCGCCCCGGTCCCAGCAGCCCGCGACGCCTTCGCTCCCCGACCTCAGGCTTGTGTCCAAAGGGGGTACGTCCTTCCGTGGTGACCAGTACTAAGCGCCGCATGCCCGACAGGCGCACTTACGTTCTTGACACCAGCGTCCTGCTGGCCGATCCCAACGCCATGACCCGGTTCGACGAGCACGAGGTCGTGCTCCCGATCGTCGTGGTCACGGAACTGGAGGCCAAGAGGCACCATCCGGAGCTCGGCTACTTCGCCCGGCAGGCACTGCGCCTGCTGGACGACCTCCGGGTGAGGTACGGACGCCTCGACGCCCCTCTTCCCATGGGCGAGCTCGGCGGGACCCTCCGTGTCGAACTCAACCACTCGGATCCCAGCGTGCTCCCGGCCGGCTACCGGCTCGGGGACAACGACTCACGCATCCTCGCCGTCGCCCGCAACCTCCAGGCCGAAGGGTTCGACGTCACCGTCGTCTCCAAGGACCTGCCGCTGCGCATCAAGGCGTCGTCCGTGGGGCTCCTCGCCGAGGAGTACCGCGCCGAACTGGCGATCACGGACTCCGGCTACACGGGGATGAGCGAACTGGCCCTCTCACCCGACCAGGTGGACCTCCTGTTCTCCGAGGACACCCTGTACGTACCGGAGGCAGCCGAGCTGCCCGTGCACACCGGCCTGGTCCTCCAGTCCGAGCGCGGCAAGGCGCTGGGCCGGATCACGGCCGAGGGCAATGTGAAGCTCGTACGGGGTGACCGCGAAGCCTTCGGGCTGCACGGCCGCAGCGCCGAGCAGCGCATCGCGCTCGATCTGCTCCTCGATCCGGACATCGGCATCATCTCGATGGGCGGCCGGGCCGGCACCGGCAAGTCGGCACTCGCGCTCTGCGCGGGGCTTGAAGCCGTCCTCGAACGCAGGCAGCACCAGAAGGTGATGGTCTTCCGTCCGCTGTACGCGGTCGGCGGGCAGGAACTGGGCTATCTGCCCGGCTCCGAGTCCGAGAAGATGGGGCCCTGGGCGCAGGCGGTCTTCGACACCCTCTCCTCGGTGACGAGCCGGGACGTGATCGAGGAAGTGGTCGGCCGGGGCATGCTCGAAGTCCTGCCGCTCACTCACATCAGGGGCCGCTCACTCCATGACGCGTTCGTCATCGTGGACGAGGCCCAGTCACTGGAGCGGAACGTCCTGCTGACGGTGCTCTCCAGGATTGGCTCGAACTCGCGGGTCGTGCTGACCCACGACGTCGCCCAGCGGGACAACCTGCGGGTGGGCCGGTACGACGGAGTGGTCGCCGTCGTGGAGAAACTGAAGGGGCATCCGCTCTTCGCCCACGTCACTCTCACCCGCTCCGAGCGTTCCCAGATCGCCGCACTGGTGACCGAAATGCTGGAGGACGGACAGCTCTAGGGGCTGTCGGCGGGGGCTGTCCGACGGGGTGTCCGACGGACAGACTTCGTCCGGAGTATTGCCAGACACCTGCCGTTACGGTAGGGGCCGTTGAAGCCGCCCGGCAAGGCGCAGGAGCCTAGCCGGGCGGCTCTCTGTTGCGCAGCAATCTCCAGAAAACTCGTGCGCCAAACGGGGTGTGAGCTTTAACACTCTGCCGACGTTTGCCTTGAAGCGTGGGGTTCGGGCAGAGTCTTGCTTCCGTCAGGCCCCGCATACGGCACACGTACACCCTCAGGGGTGCAGCACCACACAACTCAACACTTGCCGCCGTATGCCGCCCGAGTACCACGCGCCACTTCCGTAAGGGAGTTGCTCACCGGGTCAGTGCCTCCCGTGACCTGTACGCCAGGGAGGACCGCGCCAGGGGCACGATTGCGTCCGCGAGGTCACGAGCGGTCGCTGCTGGAAGGAAACCGTGTGAGCCGGATTTCGGTCCGGGGATTCGCCGTGGCGTCAGCCACTGCGGTCACCACCGTAGGAGCAGTTGTCGGCGTCGCATCGGGCAGCACGATGCCCGCAGGCGACAACATCGATGCAGCCTCCGCCGCGGACACGACGACTCTCGCAGACATTCCTGACGGCCAGCAGGCCCAGGTTGCGTCGCTGACCGAGCAGGCAGACACCCAGGCGGTGCAGGCCGACGCGGCAGCGAAGAAGTCCGCGGAGGAGTCGGCCCGTATCCAGGCCGCCAAGGACGCCAAGACCAAGAAGGAAGCTGCCGACGAGGCGGTTGCCAAGGCCAAGGAAGCCGCGAAGAAGCGTGCTGAGGAGAAGAAGCTGGAATCCAGCCGCTCCTCGGTCCGTGACGCCAGCAGCTTCTCGTCCCAGGGGTCGTACACGGCCGCACAGGTCCAGGCCATGGCACGGCAGATGATGCCGTCCGACCAGTTCCAGTGCTTCAGCAACATCGTGAGCCATGAGTCCGGCTGGAACTACAAGGCGGTCAACGCCGGTTCCGGTGCCTACGGTCTCGTCCAGGCTCTCCCTGGTTCGAAGATGGCGTCCGCGGGCGCCGACTGGCAGACCAACCCGGCCACGCAGATAAAGTGGGGCCTGAACTACATGAACAGCCGCTACCAGAGCCCCTGTGGTGCGTGGTCGTTCTGGCAGGCCAACAGCTGGTATTAGAGCGGCTCGTCCGCTCAACTCCATGGAGCCCCCCGCCGTCCTTCGGTGGGGGGCTCCATGCGTTACGGTCGGCTCCGGATGAGGCGCGCGGTCGGGGGAAGAGGAACAGCATGTCGAAACTGCCTGACTGGCTGGAACGCGTGGGCTCCGAACTCACCCACCTGGGTGAAAAGTTGGAGGAACGCCGCTCGGTGGACGAAGCGGACGGCGTCGCCGCCGGAACGCAGGGCCCGCACACCGCCGACGGGGCCGACAGCCACCCGGCGCCCGGCCAGGTGCCGCCGCCCCCGGACTACGCGCCCGCCGTCGCGGCCCGCCCCGATCCGGTGGCCGCCGTGCCGTGGGGCATGCGGGTGGCGGCCGAGGCGGGCTGGCGGCTCCTCGTCCTCGCGGGGACCCTCTGGGTGCTGATGCGGGTCATCAGCGCCATCCAGCTGGTCGTCCTCGCGTTCGTCGCCGCGCTGCTCGTCACCGCGCTGCTCCAGCCGACCGTCGCCAGGCTGCGGCGGCACGGCCTGCCGCGCGGCCTCGCCACCGCGCTGACCGCGATCCTCGGCTTCGTCATCATGGGCCTGGTCGGCTGGTTCGTGGTCTGGCAGGTGATGGAGAACCTGGACACGGTCTCCAGCCGGGTCCAGGAAGGCATCCAGGAGCTGCGGCGCTGGCTGCTGCACAGCCCCTTCCATGTGACGGACAAGCAGATCAACGAGATCGCCAAGAACCTGAGCGACACCGTCGGCACCAACACGAACGAGATCACCTCGGCCGGTCTGCAGGGCGTCACGGTGATGGTGGAGTTCCTCACCGGATCGCTGCTGGCGATGTTCTCGACGCTCTTCCTGCTGTACGACGGGGCACGCATCTGGCAGTGGATGCTCAAGCTCGTCCCGGCGCAGGCGCGTCCGGGGGTCGCGGGCGCCGGGCCGCGCGCCTGGCGGACGCTGACCGCGTATGTGCGCGGCACGGTGATAGTGGCGCTGATCGACGCCATCTTCATCGGGCTCGGGCTCTTCTTCCTCGATGTGCCGCTGGCCGTGCCGCTGGCCGTCTTCATCTTCCTGTTCGCGTTCATCCCGCTGGTGGGCGCCGTGATGTCCGGCGCGCTCGCGGTGGTCGTCGCGCTGGTCACCCAGGGCCCGTTCACGGCGCTGATGGTGCTGATCGTGGTGCTCGCCGTGCAGCAGATCGAGGGCCATGTGCTCCAGCCGTTCATCCTCGGCCGGGCGGTGCGGGTCCATCCGCTGGCGGTGGTCCTCTCGGTGGCGGCGGGTGGCATGATCGCCGGAATCGGCGGAGCGGTGGTGGCGGTTCCGCTGGTGGCGGTGACCAATACGGTGGTCGGCTACCTCCGGGCGTACAGCACGGAGACCGCCATGAGGGCGGCGCCCCGCCGCCAGGACGACCCCCCGGCGGCGCCGTCTCCCGCGCCGCGGGAGTCCGGGCCCGCTGCGGAGCCTGAGCCGGGCCCGGAGCCGGCGGCGGATGTCACGGCGCCGGTGCTCGGGACCGAGATCCCCGAGTGAGGCAGGGGTAGCGCAGGCGCGAAAAGCCCCGGTGGTGCGTCTGTGCACATCACCGGGGCTTTCGTGAACTCCGTGTTACTGCTGGGCCGGTACGGCCTCTACTGCTGGGCCAGTACGGCCTCGGCGTCGAGTGTCACGCCGACCGCCTGCAGGACGGCGGCGATCTTGAACGCCTCCTGGATGGTCTCGCGGTCCACGCCCGCCTTGCGGAGCACCTGCTCGTGCGAGTCGAGGCACTGGCCGCAGCCGTTGATCGCGGAGACGGCCAGCGACCACAGCTCGAAGTCGGCCTTCTCCACACCGGGGTTGCCGATGACGTTCATCCGCAGACCCGCGCGGAGCGTCCCGTACTCCGGGTCCGACAGCAGGTGCCGGGTCCGGTAGAAGACGTTGTTCATCGCCATGACGGCCGCCGCGGACCGGGCCGCGGTGTACGCCTCGGGGGAGAGGTTCGCCTTGGCCTCGGGCTCCAGCTCGCGCAGCACCAGCGGCGAGCGCGAGGCGATGGCGCAGGCGAGGACGGTGCCCCACAGCTGCTGCTTCGGCAGGTCGCTGTTGCCGATCACCGAACCGAGGTTCAGCTTCAGGTCCTTGGCGTAGTCCGGTACGGCGGACTTCAGTTCGTCGAGTGACATCGTGGAATCAGCTCACTCGCCCGAGAGGAGCGCGACCGGGTCCAGGGTGTTCTCGCCCTTGGTCCAGTTGCAGGGGCACAGCTCGTCGGTCTGCAGGGCGTCGAGGACCCGCAGGACCTCCTTGGGGTTACGGCCCACGGATCCGGCGGTCACCATCGTGAACTGGATCTCGTTGTTCTGGTCGACGATGAAGACGGCGCGCTGCGCGAAGCCGTCCTCGCCCTCGATGCCGAGGTCACGCATGAGCTCGTGCTTCGAGTCGGCCATCATCGGGAAGGGCAGGTCGGTGAGGTCCGGGTGGTCCTTGCGCCAGGCGTGGTGCACGAACTCGGAGTCACCGGAGAAGCCGAGGACCTGGGCGTCGCGGTCGGCGAACTCCTCGTTCAGCTTGCCGAAGGCGGCGATCTCGGTCGGGCACACGAAGGTGAAGTCCTTGGGCCACGCGAAGACGATCTTCCACTTGCCTTCGTAGGTCTTGTGGTCGATCTGCGCGAACTCCTTGCCGCTCTCCAGCGACACACAGGCGGTCAGGTCGAACTGGGGGAACTGGTCACCGACAGTGAGCACGTACTCTCCTTGCAGCTGCGGAATTCCCTTTTGGGGCGTTCCTGTGGGGTTGGACGGGTTACAGAGTGACACAGGATCCATTGATCACAGAAATAGCTAGACTTGGTTCCCGTGATCGGAGGTGCCTATCAGTGACCCACATATATACGGGCATACATGCGGGCCGAACCGCCCCCAAGGGGAAGCAGCCCACCGTGGCGCAGCTGCGTGCCTTCGCGGCCGTCGCGGAGCATCTGCACTTCCGGGACGCGGCCGCCGCGATCGGCATGAGCCAGCCCGCCCTGTCGGGTGCCGTCTCGGCGCTGGAGGAGGCCCTCGGCGTCCAGCTCCTTGAACGGACCACCCGCAAGGTGCTGCTCTCGCCCGCGGGGGAGCGGCTCGCGGTGCGGGCCGGGGCGGTGCTCGACGCCGTCGGTGAGCTGATGGACGAGGCCGACGCGGTACGGGCGCCCTTCACCGGGGTGCTCAGGCTCGGAGTGATCCCCACCGTCGCCCCGTATCTGCTGCCGACGGTGCTGCGGCTCGTCCACCGCGAGTATCCGGACCTCGACCTCCAGGTGCACGAGGAGCAGACCTCGTCGCTGCTCGACGGGCTGACCGCCGGGCGGCTCGACCTGCTGCTGCTCGCGGTGCCGCTCGGGATGCCGGGGGTCGAGGAACTGCCCCTGTTCGAGGAGGAGTTCGTCCTGGTCACCCCGCGCGAGCACTGGCTGGCCGGTCGGGCGGACATCCCGCGGGACGCCCTGCGTGAGCTGGATCTGCTGCTGCTCGACGAAGGGCACTGCCTGCGGGACCAGACGCTGGACATCTGCCGGGAGGCGGGCCGCGCCGACGGCGTACCGGTGACGACCACCGCAGCCGGGCTCTCCACCCTGGTCCAGCTGGTGGCCGGCGGGCTCGGTGTGACGCTGCTGCCGCGTACGGCGGTACGGGTGGAGACCGGGCGCAACGAGCAGCTGGCCACCGCGTACTTCGCGGAGCCCGCGCCGATGCGGCGGATCGCGCTGGCGATGCGGGCCGGGGCGGCGCGCCAGGAGGAGTTCACCGCGTTCGCCGCTGCGCTGCGGGAAGCGGTGCGGCCGCTGCCGGTCTGGCTGGCCTGAGGGGGCGGGGGCCGCACCGGTGCAGTGCCCCCGCCCCCTCACGGCCGGCGGCTACTCCGTACGCAGCCCCTCCGGCCGCATCAGCCGCCACAGCGGCGGCAGGCTGAGCAGCGTCACCAGCACGACCACGCCGCCCCCGATCCCGGCCATCGCCGCGACCGCGGCCCAGTCGACCGTGACCGGGTGACCCACCATGTCGAGCAGGACCGAGCCGAGCCCCAGGCCCACCCCCGTGGCGAGCACCAGACCCAGCGCGACCGGGACCGCCGTCTGCCACAGCACCGACCAGCTCATCGTGGAGCGGCGGGTGCCGAAGGCCGTCAGGGCGGCCAGCAGCTTCCGGCGGTCGCGCAGTTGCTCCAGGACCGAGACGAGCAGGCTCGCGCCGATCAGCAGCAGCACCGCGGCCGCACCGATGTACAGGCCCTTGCGGACGCTCGCGAAGCGGTTGTCCTCGCGTACCTCGTGCAGGGCGTCGACCATGGTCAGCGGGTTGACCTTCGCCGCGGTGTTACGGACCAGGTCGGTTGCGTCCGGCTGCGAAGGGTCGAGCGAGATGTAGTCCGTGTTGACCAGGGGAAGGTGGCGCAGCGCGGGGAGCGCCCCCGGCGTGAGCAGTATGCCGCCCGCGCCGGATTGGCCGGCCGGGTCGGCCGTGACCTGCACCGTGCGGGTGCTGGCCGGGATGGTCCAGGTGAGGGTGCGGTCGTGCCGGTCGTCGAAGGGCGAGTTGATGAACAGCCGTCTGCCGGGCCCGGCGATCTTCGTGAGGCTGTGGTCCCAGCCGCCGGTGGCGATGAACACGTCGCCGTTCTCGCAGGACGGGAGAGCGGCCAGGGTCCGGAGCGCCGCGCAGTCGCCGCTGTACAGATCGCTGGTCTGCTCGGCGTTCTTCGTCCTCCCGGCGGTGGCCCTGCTGACCGTGAGCACGTCCCGTACGCCGCGCGTGGAGCGCAGCGCGTCGGCCGTCCGGGTCTTGGTGAAGTCGCTCTGGACGATCATCTGGGCGCGTGAGGTGTCGGCCCCGGTCTCCTTGCTGTAGTCGCCGTCGATCCCCGCGAACAGCATCTGGAGCGCGATGGCGCCGGCGACCGCGACGGCGATGCCGTTGACGAGCCGGGCGGCGGTGCCGCTCGTCATCTGGAGCCTGCGGACGGCCAGTTGCCAGGCGGTGCTGCCGCCGCCCAGGCGGTTCACCACGGCCTCGATCAGCCAGGGCAGCAGCGCCGTCACACCGACCAGCAGCAGCACGCTGCCACCGATCACCAGGGTGCTGTTGAAGTGGCCCGAGTCGCGTCCCTTGCCCAGCATCGGCACCAGCAGGGCGAGTCCGGCGACCGGCGGGAGCACCCGCCACCAGATCCGGCGGCGGCGCGGGACCGAGGTCCGGACGACCCCGAGCGGCTCGATGACCACACCGCGCAGTGCGAGCAGGGTGACCGCGACGGCCGCCGCGGGCACCGCGAGTACGACCAGGACGGCCAGCGCCGCGCTCGGGTCCAGGTCGGCGGGGAAGAGGTTGATCCCCGCCACGTCGATGTCGCCGACGAACGCCCGGCCGGTCAGGAAGAACCCCGCGCCGAAGAGCACCCCCAGCAAGGAGCCGGCCAGCGCCTCGCCGGCCGCGATACGCCGGGTCATCCGGGAGTCCGTACCCACCAGCCGCAGCGCGGCGAGCCTGCGGTCCCTGCTGTCGCTGCCGAAGCGCACGGCTGCCGCGATGAAGACACCCACCGGCATCAGCAGCACCACGAAGATGATCACGACGAGCAGTTGCAGGACCGGGTCCATGGCGTCACGGGGCGGCAGATGAGCGAAGCCGGTGATGCGCCGCACCGAGCCGGCTTCGTCCAGCGCGAGGTGCTTGTCGCCCGCGTAGTAGGCCAGTTCGTTCGGGCCGCTCAGACCGGCGTCGGCGATGGTGCCGGTGATCCGGTACGGGAGGCGCTCACGCAGCAGCGCGCCCTTGTCCGACGCCAGCAGCCTGCGCAGCGCGGGTGACGCCAGCATCTCGTGGTCGCCCGGCAGCGCGTGCGTGCCCGGGGGCAGCGGCGCATCGGGGCCCTCGGCGCGCACCAGCCGGCCGCGGACGTCGACACCCTTGTACACGGTGTCCGCGACCCCCAGGAGCAGGGTGTTGTCGGCCGCTTTGTCGATCATGACCGCGCCGAAGTCGTTGCGGTCGTTCTCCCGCGCGTCCCGGGCGGCGAGCGCGCTCGGTATCGAGGTGGTGATCAGCAGCAGCGCCACTCCGAGGCCCACACCGACCGCGGTCAGCAGCGTCCTGGTCCAGCCCTCGCGGCCCCCGCCGACAGCGAACTTCATGCCCATCGTGAGGTCTTGCGTCCAGCTCATACGAGGTGCTCCAGATCGCGGGACCTGCCGTCGCGTACGACGACCTCACGGTCCGAGTAGGCGGCGACGCGGGGCTCGTGGGTGACGAGGACGACCGCCGCGTTCGTGGAGCGGGCCGCCTGGGTCAGCAGTTCCATCACGCGCTCGCCGTTGAGGGAGTCGAGTGCGCCGGTCGGCTCGTCGGCGAAGATCACCCGCGGGCCGGTGACCAGGGAGCGGGCCACCGCCACGCGTTGGCCCTGTCCGCCGGAGACCTCGCCGGGGCGCTTGTGCCCCAGCTCGGCGACCTCCAGGCGGTCCATCCACTCCTGCGCCGTGCGCTCGGCCTCCTTGCGCTTGACGCCGTTCAGCCGCAGTGGAAGCGCGACGTTCTCCGTGCAGGTCAGCTCGGGGACGAGCCGGCCGAACTGGAAGACGAAGCCGAACTCACCGCGGCGCAGGGCGCTCCGCTCGGCGTCCGGCATCGCGGACAGCTCCCGGCCCTGGTACGTGACGGATCCCGAGTCGGGGCGGACGATCCCGGCGAGGCAGTGCAGCAGCGTCGACTTGCCGGAGCCCGAAGGCCCCATGATCGCGACCACTTCGCCCGCGTGGACGGAGAACGCGGCGCCGTCGAGCGCGGCGGTCGGACCGTACGCCTTGTGCAGGGCGTCGGCGTACAGCAGTGAACCGGCGGGGGTCATGGGCCGACCTCCTCGGCGAGCTGGCCGAGGCGTGCCGCCGTCAGTTCGAGCCAGCGCAGATCGGCTTCGAGGTGGAAGAGGGCGTGGTCGCAGATCAGCTGGTCGGCGAGGTCACCGCGGCGCTTGCGGTCGGTGAGGACGCGCATCAGCCGCAGATGCTCGGAGCGCTGGGTGTCCAGCAGATCGGCGGCCGGGCGCCCGGTGAGCAGGGCCAGTACGACCTTGGTGTAGAGCGTCGACTGGAGGTACGGCTCGGGCTTCTCCGGTGTGGCGAGCCACTGGTCGACATCGCTGACGCCGGCGTCGGTGATCGCGTACCGCTTGCGCTCGGGACCGCCGCCGGCCTCCATGGCGTCGACCTCGACGAGACCGTTCTTCAGGAGCCGGGACATGGTCGAGTAGACCTGCCCGTAGTGCAGCGGCCGGTCGTGGCCGAACTTCTCGTCGAAGGCGCGCTTGAGGTCGTAGCCGTGGCGCGGCCCCGACTCCAGGATGCCGAGCAGGGTGTGGCCGATGGACATGTCGGATGGCCTTTCTTCTGCGGTACGGGGTCTGCGGTACGGAGTCCTCGGTACGGAGTCCTCGCTACGGAGTCCTCGGTACGGCGCAGAGCTTCGGTGCGGGTTTGACTGATCCGGGTACGGGTCTCATTCGGTACGGAGGCCGTCGGGGCGCATCAGGCGCCACAGCGGAGGAAGGCTCAGCAGCGTCACGAGCAGGATCAGACCGCCTCCGGCGCCGGCCAGCGGGAGGAAACCCCACCAGTCCGTCACGGACTTGCCGATCAGCCGCAGCAGCGCGAAGCCCAGCCCGAGACCGCCGGCGACGGCGAGCGCCAGGCCGAGCACCACCGGGATCGCGGTCTGCCAGAGCACCGACCAGCCCAGGGTGGGGCGGCGGGTGCCGAAGGCCACCAGGACCGACAGCAGTTTCCTGCGCTCGCGCAACTGCTCCACCTGGGAGACCAGCATGGAGGCGGCGATCAGGGCCAGGGTCGCGGCCGCGCCCGCGAGCAGCCCGTTCTCGATGCTCGCGTAACTCTCGTCGCGGTCGACCACGGTGATGTCCCACACGCGCATGACCGGGTCGATGCGGGCCGCGGTGTTGCGTACGTACTCCGCGGCGTCCGGCACCGAGTGGTCGACCTTGACCAGGGCACGCGTCTCGGCTTCCGGGAGCCGGTCGGCGCTGATCGCGGACGGTGTGACGAGGATGCCGTTGCGCTTCTCGCCCATCGGGTCGGGGCGCGCCAGGACGGTGGGGGAGTCCTTCGGGAGCGTCCACAGGACCGGCTTGTCGTCGCGGCCGACGTTGAGCCTGCCGCCCGGCCGTACGGTCTTGTCGACCCAGTCGTTCATCTCCCGCTGCCCCTCGATGTGGGCGACGAAGGTGTCGCCGTCCGCACAGGAGGGCAGGTGGGCCAGCTCGCGCAGGGTCGGACAGTCGCCGACGGTGACGATGGTGGTGGGCCAGGGGCCCATCGCGTTCGGGTCGGGGTCGCGGCCGGGCTTGTCGGCGTAGGACTCGATGGTGCCGATGACCGCTTCGACGCCCTTGGTGTCCCGGAAGGCGTGGATCATCTGCCGGGCCCGCACGGCGCTGGGATAGCTCGCGTCGATGTGCATCTGGGCGCGGCTCGGGTCCTGGTTCGTCGTCCTGGTGAAGTCGTCGTGCAGACCGGCGAAGTACATCTGGAGCGCGACCGCGCCGGCGACGGCGACCGTGATGCCGCTGACCGCGCGGGCCGCCGATCCGCTGCTCAACTGGAGCCTGCGGGTGGCCAGCTGGAACGGGACGGGGCCGCCCCGCAGCCGGGCGACGACCGCCTCGACCACCCAGGGCAGCAGCGTGGTCAGCCCGACCAGCACCAGCACGGCGCCGGCCATGATCGGGTACGGATTGACGGAGGCGTCCGCGCCGGTGATCCGGCCCGCGGTCAGCAGCACCCCGAGACCGACGGCCGGGACCACCGGCCGCCACCAGAAGCGGCGGCGGCGGGTGGCGCCCTGCCGGGCGACACCGAGCGGCTCCACGGTCACCGACCGCATCGCGAGGAGGGTGACGAAGACCGCCGACACCGGCACGGCCAGCGAGATCAGCGCCGCCGGCGCGGGCATCGGGGCCAGGTCGGACGGGAAGGCGGACATCTTCCAGAGCCGTACGCCGCCGATGAACTGCCGGCCCGCCAGGAAGACCACCCAGCCGAGCAGCACCCCGATGACGGCCCCGGCGAACGCCTCGCCCGCCGCGATCCGCCGGGTCATCCGGACATCCGCGCCGACCAGCCGCAGCGAGGCGAGCCTGCGGTCACGGCGGTCGCCGCCGAAGCGCACCGCGGTGGCGATGAAGATGGCCACCGGGGTGAGCAGGACGACGCAGCCCAGGAGGGTGAGCACGACGAGCTGGGAGGAGAGCGGCGGGCTCAGCGGTCCGCCCCCGAAGCGCGCGATCCGGTGGGCCCCGGTGTGCGTCGTGAGGGTGGAGCTGCCCGCGTAGTAGTACAGCTCGCCCGGATCGCTCAGCCCGGACGGGCCGATGGTTCCGGTGATCCGGTACGGGAGGCGCTCGCGCAGCAGCTTGCCGTCGCCCGAGTCCAGCAGCTCCTTGAGGGCGGGTGACACCAGCATCGTGCCGGGGGCGGGGATGGCGCCGGTACCGGGCGGGAGGATCGGGTGGCCGCCGTCGGCGCGCAGCAGATAGCCGTTCAGGGCCTCGCCGTGGTACTCGCCCTCGGCGTGCCCGTACAGCAGTGTCGTGTCACCGCGCGGGACCGGCTTCGTGGGTGCCGAGAGGGTGCGGGCGTGCTCGCGCGCCGACTGGGTGCTCACCGCGTTCGGCAGCGAGGACGCGGCGAGGAGCAGGGCCACCCCGAGTGCGACCCCGACGGCGGTGAGCGTGGTGCGCGCCCAGGTCTCCCGGCCGCCGGTCACCGCGAACCGGACACCCAGGGCGAGGTCGTCGGTCCTGCTCATGCCGCGTACTGCGCGAAGCGGTCGCGGGACTTGCCGTCGCGTACGACGACCTCACGGTCCGAGTAGGCGGCGACCCTGGCCTCATGGGTGACGAGGACGACGGCGGCGTCGGTGGAGCGGGCCGCCTCGGTGAACAGCTCCATCACGCGCTCGCCGTTGAGGGAGTCGAGTGCGCCGGTCGGCTCGTCGGCGAAGAGCACCCGCGGGCCGGTGACCAGGGAGCGGGCGATGGCCACGCGCTGGCCCTGTCCGCCGGAGACCTCGCCGGGGCGCTTGTGGCCCAGTTCGGCGACCTCAAGGCGGTCCATCCACTCCTGCGCCGTACGCTCGGCCTCCTTGCGCTTGACGCCGTTCAACCGCAGCGGCAGCGCGACGTTCTGGACGCAGGTCAGCTCGGGGACGAGCTGGCCGAACTGGAAGACGAAGCCGAAGTCCGTACGGCGCAGGGCGCTGCGGCCCACGTCGTTCATCGCGGTGAGGTCGTGGTCCGCGTACCGCACGGTCCCGGAGTCCGGGCTCACTATCCCGGCCAGGCAGTGCAGCAGCGTCGACTTGCCGGACCCGGACGGGCCCATCACCGCGACGATCTCGCCGGGCGTGATGGCGAAGTCCGCGCCGTCCAGGGCGGGAGTCGATCCGTAGACCTTGTGAAGATCGGTTGCGCTGAGCAACGCAGGCTGGGATGGCATGGCCAGGACTATACGCACTACGTATACCTGCTGTGTATACCGGGGGTGCATAGTGCCAAAAAACCATGACAATCAGGGGTGATCCGGTCAACTCGCAAGGGAGATCGGCCCGTAGTGGCAACCTTGCGGGCCTTCTGATCGTCGGTTCCCTATGACACAGGTGCTGATTGTCACGTGCGGAAAGGGCCCATTGGGGCACTCCCTGTCCAAAGGTGCTCAGGAAGCGGTGTTAGCTTTCGACAGCTGGTCTGGGTGAGAGAAGGCGGAGTCACAGAGCGATGGGCCGTGCGGACGATCGACGAGCCCGGCAGCGCGGGGCGCGCCGGGCCAAATCCACGAAGAGCGGGATACGCCGCTTCTTCACCTGGAAGAAGGTCCTGGGCGGCTTCTTCGTGTTCTGCCTGCTGGTGATGGGCGCGTTCGTCGCGTTCTATCTCTATGTGCCGGTGCCGACGGCGAACGCCGACGCCGAGCTGCAGAGCAACGTCTACAAGCTCAGCAACGGCAAGGTGATCGCCCGTACGGGCAAGGTGAACCGGGAGAAGGTCGACCTCGCGCAGGTCCCGCTCGACGTTCAGCACGCCTTCGTCGCCGCCGAGAACAAGACCTTCTACCAGGACCACGGAGTCGACTTCAAGGGCACCGCCCGAGGGCTCTACAACACCGTCCAGGGCCGGAAGCAGGGTGGCTCGACGATCACCCAGCAGTACGTCAAGAACTACTACCTCAGCTCCGACCAGACGGTGACCAGGAAGCTCAAGGAGCTGGTGGTCTCCCTCAAGATCGACCGGAAGTTCTCCAAGGAGAAGATCCTCGCCGGGTACATCAACACCAGCTACTACGGCCGGGGTGCCTTCGGCATCCAGGCCGCGTCCCAGGCGTACTACGGGATCGACGCCAGGAAGCTGAACGTGAGCCAGGGCGCCTACCTCGCCTCGCTGCTCCAGGCGCCGAGCCAGTACGACTGGTCGTCCGCGACGGCCGAGGGCAAGAAGCTGGTCCAGGAGCGCTGGGCGTACACGCTGAACAACATGGTCGAGAAGAAGTGGCTCGACCCGGGCAAGCGCGCCGAGCAGAAGTTCCAGATCCCGCAGAAGCCCAGGCCCGACAAGGGACTGAAGGGCGAGACCGGATATCTGGTCAAGGCCGCCAACCAGGAGTTGGAGGCCCAGGGCATCTCCGAGGCGCAGATCGACGCCGGCGGCTGGACGGTCACGCTCAGCATCGACCCGAAGAAGCAGGCCGAGCTGGAGAAGACGCTCCGTAAGCAGCTGACCGACAAACTGCACCCCAAGCAGAACGTGGTCGACGCCGACATCCAGGCGGGCGCTGTCTCGGTCGATCCGCACACGGGCGCGGTCGAGGCGCTCTACGGCGGCCAGGACTACCTCAAGCACGAGTACAGCAACGCCAAGCGCGTCGACTACCAGCCCGCCTCCACCTTCAAGCCGCTGATCCTCGCGGCGGCCCTGGAGTCCGGCGCCAAGACGCAGAAGGACCTGCCGATCCAGGCGAACACCATCTACGACGGTGACAGCCGCCGCCCGGTGGTGGACGCCAACGGCAACAAGGTCGGCTTCGCGCCGCCCAACGAGGACAACCAGAACTACGGCCCGATCACCGTCCAGACGGCCATGAACAACTCCGTCAACTCGGTGTTCGCTCAGATGGGTGTCGACGTCGGCCTCGACAAGGTCAGGAAGCTCGGCGTCGACCTCGGCATGAGCTCCCTGAAGAACGCGCAGGCGGTGCCCGCGATGACTCTCGGCTCCTACGGTGCGAGCCCGATGGAGATGGCCGGGATCTACGCGACCTTCGACAACCACGGCAAGAAGGTCACCCCGACGATCGTGAAGTCGGCCACCCACCCCAACAGGGAGCCGTTCAAGCCGCAGAAGGCGATCGGCGACCAGGTGATCAGCCCGCAGACGGCGGACGCGGTGACCTCGGTCCTGACGGGCGTGGTCGACGAGGGCACCGGTGCGGTCGTCAAGAACAAGGCGCAGCAGGTCGCGGGCAAGACCGGTACGTCGGACAACAACAAGTCCGCCTGGTTCACCGGCTACACCCCGAACCTGGTGACATCGGTCGGCCTCTTCGGTGAGGCGGCCAAACCACGCGTGGAGGACGGCAAGAAGATCCAGGCGGGCGCCCAGGTCACCATCAGCGGCGCTGCGGGCAGCGGCACCCGGGTCAACGGTGGTGGTTTCCCCGCCGAGATCTGGGCGGCGTACACCTTCGGTCTCGACTTGAAGCCGAGCAAGTTCAGCCTGGACACCGATCAGGGTGCGGCGGTCCAGCCGACCGCGCCGCCGTCCCCGTCCACGCCGCCCCCGTCGCCGTCGACCCCGCCGCCGTCCCCGTCGACCCCGCCGCCGTCGTCCCAGGCGCCCCCGCCGTCGCACTCCCCCGACCCGGGCCACAGCGGTACGGGCACAGGCGGCACCGACTCCGGGACCGGTACGAACAGCGGTACGTCGTCCACCGGAGGCGGTGGCGACCCGACGACCGACGGCGGTACGAACAGCGGTACGTCGTCCACCGGAGGCGGCGGTGACCCGACGACGGGCGGCGCCGACTCCGGGACCGGCACCAACAACGGCACCAGCAACGGCACGTCGAACGGGACGCTGGGCGGCTGGTAGGACCGACGACGGAGCAGGACCGAACAGGGAGACGGAGCAGGACCGGCCCGGCCGGTCCTGCTCCGTCTCCCTGTTCGGTCTCTCTGTCCGCTACGCCGCCCCGTGGATCGGCCCCCTGCCACCGCTCAGCGGCACCCCGCTGCCGCCCCGGAGCACGGCGACGATCTCCGCACCGATGGAGACAGCCGTCTCCTCCGACGTACGCCCGCCGGTGTCCAGGCCGATCGGGGAGCGCAGCCGCGCCAGGTCCCGCTCGCCGACCCCGGCCTCCCGCAGCTTGCGGAGCCGGTCCTCATGGGTGCGGCGCGAGCCCATCGCGCCGACGTACGCGACCGGCAGCCGAAGGGCGACCTCCAGCAGCGGCACGTCGAACTTGGAGTCGTGCGTGAGCACACACAGCACGGTGCGCTCGTCGGTGACGGTGTCGCGCAGATAGCGGTCCGGCCACTCGACCACCACCTCGTCCGCGTCGGGGAACCTGGCCGGTGTCGCGAACACCCCGCGTGCGTCGCAGAGGGTCACATGGAAGCCGAGCAGCTTGCCCACCCGCACCAGCGCGGCCGCGAAGTCCACCGCCCCGAACACGATCATCCGCGCGGGCGGCACGGACGACTCCACGAACAGGGTGACGTCGCCGCCGCACCGCGCCGAACTCTCCGGCACCGCACACGTCCCGGTCCGCCCGAGGCCGAGCAGCGCCCGGGCCTGCGCGGCGAGCCCGGAGTCGTCGGCCGAACCGAGCGCGCCCTCGGCCGTACCGTCGGGCCGCACCATCAGCACCCCGCCGCCGGCGGCGGTCTGTCCCGGCCCGTCGATGACCCGGGCCAGCGCCACCGCGTCGCCG
>NZ_JAAGLN010000078.1 GCF_010548145.1 Streptomyces sp. SID10853 | reverse complement strand
GCCGAGCTGCGGCAGGACGAGGTAGAGGGCGCCGGCTGTCGCCGACACCGTGAGGAGCCCGGTGGACGAGGCCCGGTGCGGGTCGGGCAGGCCCGCGATACCGCCGGCGGCGACCGCCGTCGCGGTACCTGAGCCCACGCCGCCGATGGCGGCCCCCGCGATGACGAGCGGGAGATACGCGGTGGTCGCGGCGGCGGCGTAGCCGACGACGGTGAGCAGCAGCCCGGCGCGGGCGACCCGCTGCGGGCCGATGCGCTCGACGTGCGAGGCCAGTACGAGACCGGCGCCCGCCGAGCAGAGGAGGAGGACCGAGCCGGCGACGCCGGCTTCGGCAGGAGAGAGGCCGAGACCGGAGCCGAGGCGTCCGACGATGGTCGGCAGGAGGTATGAGGCGAGGTAACCAGCGGTGAACACGGCGATGAGAGGCCATGTGGCGCGTGAGCGCGAAGACACGGGCGTTCCTGACAGAGATATGCCTGTGACCAGGCAGAAGAGTGGGGGGAAGTGGGCGTCGTGTCATTGACGGGAGCGCGTGGTCACCTATCCATCAACCACGCTGAGTCAACGAAACCTACCAATACGTGATCTATAGCACTTTCGGTTTATAGTCACGCAGGCACGGACGGCGCCGGGTTTTTTTTACTCAGATCCAGTCGGGTGCGCCGGGCAGCGCGTGTGCCGCGGCCTCGATCTCGGCCCGTACCTCGCGCATCGTCGCGACGATCCGGCGCTCGTGTTCATCACTCAGCCGGGCCACCGGGACCGAGCAGCTGACGGCGTCCACCGCGGGCGTGTCGTACCGCAGCGCGAAGCCGAAACCGACGATTCCGGTGACGCCCTCCTCGCGGTCGACCGCGTACCCCCGCTCGCGGACCAGCGCCAGATCGGCGTCGAGGGCGGTGCGGTCGGGCAGCGTGTTCGTGGTGAACCGCTCCAGCTCGCCGGCCGGCAGCCCGCCCGGGTCCCGCTCGGCGAGCAGTGCCTTGCCCAGTGCGCTGACATGGGCGGGCAGCCTGCGGCCGACCCGGCTGAGGGTGCGCAGATACTCGTGCGACTCGCGGGTGGCGAGGTACACGATGTCGCCGCGGTCGAACCGCCCCAGGTGGACGGTCTCGCCCAGTGCGGTGGACGCCTGGTCCAGATACGGCTTGACCGCCCGCACCCGGGCGTCCGTGTCGAGGTAGCTGGTGCCGGTGAGCAGGGCGCGGATGCCGATGCCGTACAGCGATCCCGTCGCGTCGGTACGGACCCAGCCCCGGTCGGTCAGCGTCTGGAGCAGGGCGTACATGGAGCTGCGGGGTACGCCCAGCTCGTCGGCGAGTTCCCGCAGCCGGGCGGGCCGGTCGCCGCGCGCGGCGAGCACCTCCAGCAGCTCGACGGTGCGGCCCGCCGACTTCACCTCGCGTACGCCTCCGGTCTCCGGCATGCCCAGATCCTAAGGCCCGCCGGCAGGCGGGTGTGGTGCCGGGACTCTTGACGCTCCTGGCCCGGGTATCTACTGTCTGTCTCCATGCTTGGACATCATCTACATACGGAGACAGCATGAATGTGGTGGCCCGTCTCAGGGAAGGCATGGCTCGCGGCGTGCTCTCCTTCCCCCTGACCAGCTTCACCGCCGGCGGCGAACTCGACATCGAGAGCTACCGGGCCTATCTCGAAACCCAGCTGGCCGCCGCCCCCGGCGCCGTCTTCCCCGCCTGCGGCACCGGCGAGTTCTTCTCGCTCGACGAGGACGAGTACCGCCGGGTCGTCACCACGACCGTCGAAGTGGCCCGCGGACGGCTCCCCGTCGTCGCCGGCATCGGATACGGCTGGGCACAGGCCGCCCGGTTCGCCCGCATCGCCGAGGAGGCCGGAGCCGACGCGGCGCTCGTCATGCCGCACTACCTGGTCGCGGCCCCGCAGGACGGCCTCGTCGCGCAACTGGAGCAGATCGCCGCCCGCACCCGGCTGCCCCTCATCGCCTACCAGCGCGGCCAGGTCGCCTTCACCGCGGAGTCCCTGCGCCGAATCGCCGCCATCCCCGGGGTCATCGGCCTCAAGGACGGCCACAGCGACCTCGACCGGCTCCAGCGCCTCACACTCGCCGCACCCGACGGCTTCCTGTTCTTCAACGGCGCGTCCACCGCCGAGATCCAGGCCCGCGCCTACGCCACCGTCGGCGTCCCCGCCTACTCCTCAGCGGTCCACGCCTTCGCCCCCGAGATCGCCGGCGCCTTCTTCACCGCGCTCCGCAAGGGCGACGACGCCGGCACGGACACCCTGCTGCGCGGCTTCTACGTACCCCTGGTCGAACTCCGCGACCGGGTACCCGGCTACGCCGTCTCCCTGGTCAAGGCCGCCGCCCGGCTGCGCGGCCACCGGGTCGGCCCGGTCCGCGCCCCGCTGACCGACCCGGGCCCCGCCGACCTCGCGGCCCTCGAAACCCTGCTCACCACCGGACTCGACCTGGCAGGAGCCACCCGATGACGCAGTCCACGCCCCGCAGCCTGACCATCGCCGAAGTACGCCTCACGCCCGTGCTGATAGCCGACCCGCCGCTGCTCAACGTCCAGGGTGTGCACCAGCCGTACACCCCGCGGCTGGTCGTCGAGATCGTCACGGCGGACGGCGTCACCGGCGTGGGCGAGACCTACGGCGACACCAAGTACCTGGAGATCGCCCGCCCTTACGCCGAGCTGCTCCCCGGCCGCTCCATAGCCGACCTCAACGGTCTCGTCCCCCTCTCACGACAGGTGGGCGTCGACGCCGCACGGATCGAGAACGCGGTCGACGTGGGCGGCCTGCGCGGCGTCCAGACCGCCGACAAGCTGCGCCTTTCGATCATCTCGGCCTTCGAGGTCGCCTGTCTCGACGCGCTGGGCAAAGTCCGCGGCCTGCCGGTGCACGCCCTGCTCGGCGGCAAGGTCAGGGACTCCGTCGAGTACAGCGCCTACCTCTTCTACCGCTGGGCCGAGCACCCGGACGGCGCCGGCGAGCCCGACACCTGGGGCGAGGCGGTCGACCCCGCAGGCGTGGTCGCGCAGGCCCGCCGCTTCGTACGCGACTACGGATTCACCTCCTTCAAACTCAAGGGCGGTGTCTTCCCGCCCGCCGACGAGGTCGCCGCGATCAAGGCCCTGGCCGAGGCGTTCCCCGGCCACCCGCTGCGCCTCGACCCCAACGGCGGCTGGACACCGGAGACCTCGCTCGAGGTCGCCGGCGAACTGGCCGACGTACTCGAGTACCTGGAGGACCCGACGTCGGGCACACCTGACATGGCCGAGGTCTCCGCCGGTACGCGGGTCCCCCTCGCGACCAACATGTGCGTCACGACGGTCCCGGAGATCCGCGAGGCGTTCCTGAAGGACGCGGTCCAGGTCGTCCTCTCCGACCACCACTACTGGGGCGGCCTGCGCGCCACCCGTGAACTGGCCGCGATCTGCCGCGCGTTCGGGGTCGGGCTCTCGATGCACTCCAACACCCACATGGGGATCAGCCTCGCGGCGATGACCCATGTCGCGGCCACCGTCCCCAACCTGGACTACGCCTGCGACAGCCACTACCCGTGGCAGACCGACGACGTGATCACCACCCGCCACGTCTTCACCGACGGTCGTCTCCCGGTCTCCGAAACCCCCGGCCTCGGTGTCGAACTCGACCGCGACGCCCTCGCCCGCCTCCACCGGCGCTGGCTCGACGACGACGGCACGATGCGCGACCGCGACGACGCCGGCGCGATGCGCAAGGCGAAGGGCTACGAGGACTGGACGTCCCCGGCGCTGCCCCGCTGGTAACCCCTCCGCGCCTCTCCCCGCTCTCCCTGCCCTCCCCGACTCTCCCCACCCTGCACTGCCTCGCCCTGCCCACGATCGGAGCCGCTCGTGTCCGCAGCACCCTCCGCCCCCGTAGAGCACTCCCCGGCTGTCCGCTCCGCCGTCCACAAGGTCTTCCGGCGCGTCGTACCGCTCTTTTTCGTCATGTTCGTCGCCAACTACATGGACCGGGTGAACCTGGGCTTCGCCCAGGACCAGCTACGGGCCGACGTCGGGCTCTCCGCCGCGGCCTTCGGGCTCGGCGCCGGGATCTTCTTCATCGCGTACGCCGTCTTCGAAGTCCCCAGCAACATGCTGATGGAACGCTTCGGCCCCAAGGTCTGGCTCACCCGGATCATGATCACGTGGGGCATCGTCGCCACCGCGATGGCCTTCGTCAGCAGCCCCGGGATGTTCTACGCCCTGCGCTTCCTCCTCGGCGTCGCCGAAGCCGGCTTCTTCCCCGCCGTGATCTACTACCTGTCCCGCTGGCTGCCCGACTCCCACCGCGGCAGAGCCACCTCCATCTTCCTGATGGGGTCAGGGGCGGCGACCGTCGTCGTCGGCCCCGTCTCCGGCGCCCTCCTGGAGATGCACGGCATCTGGGGGCACTCCGGCTGGCAGTGGATGTTCTTCGTCGAGGGCGTCTTCTCCGTCCTCCTCGGCTTCGTCGTCTACCGCTTCCTCGACTCCGGCGTCGAGCAGGCCGGCTGGCTGACGGACGAGGAGAAGCGCGGCCTCGTCGCGGCCATCGACAGCGAGCAGGAGGAACGGGACGTCCACCGGGGCGCCGCCGCGGTGTCCCGCTGGAAGCTGCTCGCCGACCCGCAGATGCTGCTCTTCCTCTGGATCTACTTCGCGATCAACGTCGCGCTGTACGCGGTGACGTTCTGGCTGCCCGCGATCGTCCACGACATCGGCGGGCTGAGCGACTTCCAGGTCGGCCTGCTGACCGCGGTGCCCTGGCTGTTCGCGCTCGTCGGGCTGTACGTGTCGGGCCGGATCTCCGACCGCATCGGCAAACGCCGCCCGGTCCTGATGGGTCTGCTGCTGATCGGCGGCACCGGCACGCTGCTCGCCGTCCTCGTCTCACCCTGGGTGGGCCTCGGCGCGCTGTGTATCGCCGCGATGGGCTTCAAGCCGGCCTCACCGATCTTCTGGACCATCCCGCAGAGCTACCTGGACGCACGGGCCGCTGCGCCCGGCATCGCGCTGATCAACTCCATCGGGAACCTGGGCGGGTTCGTCGCGCCGACCGCCTTCGGACTGCTGGAGGACTCCACGGGGTCCACCAAGGGCGGGCTCGTCGGACTCACCGTGATCGGGTTCCTCGCCGCGCTGAGCGTGCTGCTGGTGCGGGGCGGCGGCCGTAACGACAAGGTCAGGGCCAGGCCCGCGACCGTCCCCGCGAGCACGGTCCCCGCAACGAACCCCGGGCCGGACCCCGGGCCGGACCCCGGGGTGGCGCCGCGCAGTACGGCGTCCGGAGCCGCCGCACGGCCGGCGACCGCCTGACCCGGCGGGCACGGCCGCCGTCAGGCCGGCTCCGCGGGACGAGTCCGCGCTCCTGTCGGACCCGTGGTGCAGACTGGCCTGACGGCACGGCAACCGGGGAGCGCAGGGTGGTCCACGACAACAAGAAACTCGACCCGCTGGACGGGCTGCGCGCCCCCCAGGATCCCGCCTGCGACGTCTTCCTCACCGGCACGGTCTTCCTGGACATCGTCTTCACCGGCCTCGACAGCGCACCGGTGCGCGGCACCGAGTCCTGGGCGCGCGGCATGGGATCGAGCCCCGGCGGGGTGGCCAACATGGCCACCGCGCTGGCCCGGCTCGGGCTGCACACCTCGCTCGCCGCCGCCTTCGGCGACGACCACTACGGCGAGTACTGCTGGGACGCCCTGGAACAGGGCGAACAGATCGACCTGTCACGCTCCCACACCGTGCCCGGCTGGCACTCCCCGGTCACCGTCTCCATGGCGTACGAGGGCGAGCGCACCATGGTCTCGCACGGCCACGAGGCGCCGCCGCCGGCCGGCAGTTACCCCAACTGCCCGCCACGCGCCCGCGCCGCCATCGCCTCACTGGGGCCGGGCAGCCGCGAGGAGTGGGTCCTGCACGCGGCCGACCGCGGTACGAAGGTCTTCGCCGACGTCGGCTGGGACGAGACAGGACGCTGGGACCTGGCGGGCCTCGCCGACCTGGAGCACTGCGAGGCGTTCCTGCCCAACGCCGAGGAGGCGATGCGCTACACCCGCACCGACTGCCCGCGCGCGGCGGCACGCGCCCTCGCCGAGAAGGTCCCGCTGGCCGTCGTCACCCTGGGTGCCGAGGGCGCGTACGCCGTCGACGGATCGACCGGCGAGTGCGCGTCGGTGCCCGCCATCGCCGTCGAGGCGCTGGACCCGACGGGCGCGGGTGACGTCTTCGTCGCGGGCTTCGTCACCGGGACACTGGCGGGCTGGCCGCTCGCCGACCGGCTGGCCTTCGCGGGCCTCACCGCGGCCCTCTCGGTCCAGGAGTTCGGCGGCTCCCTCTCGGCGCCCGGCTGGGCCGAGGTCGCCGCCTGGTGGCAGCGCGTGCGGACCTGCCGGGGCCAGGATCTCGCCGCCCTGCGCCGGTACGCCTTCCTGGAGGACCTGCTGCCCGCGGCGGCCCGCTCCTGGCCGCTGCGCAGGGCCGTACCGACGATCGGCTTCCGCACACCGTGAGGGGCCCGGTGACCTCCCCGGCAAGCGGCCCGGCGATGAGATCGGCCGGCCGGCCTTAAACCCGTGGCGTTGTCGGTGCGGCGTCGTAGGCTTGGTGTTCCAGAGGTTGTCGAGCAGCGAGAACCCTGCAACGGGAGGTATGCGCAGGCCCGAGGGCCGGCCCATGACTCAGTCACCCACACAGCCACAGGCGCGTGCCCACATCACGATCCCGGCCGCACACCCCATGGTGATGCTGCTCGGCTCGGGCGATTCCCTGCTGCGCGTGATCGAAACGGCGTTCCCGGCGGCCGATATCCATGTCCGGGGCAATGAGATCAGCGCCACGGGAGCGGCGGCCGATGTCGCCCTGATCCAGCGCCTGTTCGACGAGATGATGCTGGTGCTCCGCACCGGGCAGCCGATGACGGAGGACGCTGTGGAACGCTCGATCGCCATGCTCCGGGCCAGCGAGAACGGCGAGGGCGAGCCGGGGGCCGAGACCCCCGCCGAGGTCCTCACCCAGAACATCCTGTCCAGCCGCGGCCGCACGATCCGCCCCAAGACGCTCAACCAGAAGCGTTATGTGGACGCCATCGACAAGAACACCATCGTCTTCGGCATCGGCCCCGCAGGTACCGGCAAGACGTACCTCGCGATGGCCAAGGCGGTCCAGGCACTCCAGTCCAAGCAGGTCAGCCGGATCATCCTGACCCGCCCTGCGGTCGAGGCGGGGGAGCGGCTCGGGTTCCTCCCCGGCACCCTCTTCGACAAGATCGACCCGTATCTGCGCCCGCTGTACGACGCGCTGCACGACATGCTGGACCCGGACTCGATCCCCCGCCTGATGGCAGCGGGCACGATCGAGGTGGCGCCGCTCGCTTACATGCGGGGAAGAGCGCAACCGGTCTTCACCAACGTGCTGACACCGGACGGTTTCCGCCCCATCGGTGACCTGAAGGTGGGCGACCTGGTCGTCGGGTCGAACGGTGAGCCGACGCCCGTCCTCGGCGTATACCCGCAGGGCGAGAAGGACATCTACCGGGTCACGGCCCAGGACGGCTCCTGGACCCTGTGCTGCGGCGAGCATCTGTGGACGGTGCGCACGGCCTCGGACAAGCGCCGGGACAAGCCGTGGCGGGTCCTGGAGACCAAGGACATGATCGGCAATCTCCGTGCCGCACATGCCCGCCGTTACGAGCTGCCGATGCTCACGGCCCCCGTCAGCTTCCCCCGCCGCGAGGTCCCCATGGACCCGTACGCCCTCGGGCTGCTCCTGGGCGACGGCTGCCTGACGGGTGCCACCACGCCTTCCTTCTCCGCCAATGACCCGGAACTGGTTTCCGCGTTGGAGCTCGCGCTGCCCGGTGTGACAGCGCGCCACAAGGACCGGTGCGACTACGTCCTCAACCGGGTGAGTGCGCCCGGCGATGTCATCACGCTGGAGAACCCGGTCACGGAAGCCCTTCGCGCCCTCGATCTGCTCGGTACCAAGTCCCCTTCGAAGTTCGTTCCTGACGGCTACCTCCACAACGCGGTGGGCGTCCGGCTGTCCCTGCTCCAAGGGCTCCTGGACTCCGACGGGGGACCGGTGACGCAGGCCGACCGGACCTGCCGCATTCAGTACACGACCACATCGATCTCGCTCCGTGACGATGTCATCGCGCTGGTCCAGTCGCTCGGCGGCGTCGCTTACACCCGCCGCAGGGCCGCGGAAGACCGCAAGTCCGGCAGGGCGAACGGGCGGGATGTCCCGTACCGCCATGACGCGCATGTGGTCGACATCAGGCTCCCGGACGGTATGGAGCCCTTCAGGCTCGAACGGAAGCTGGAGAAGTACCGCGCGGCCGGCGGCGGTGGGCGCCCGATGCGCTTCATCGACAGCATCGAGCCTGCGGGCCGTGAAGAGGCGGTGTGCATCCAGGTCGCAGCCGAGGACTCGCTCTATGTCACTCAGGACTACCTGCTGACGCACAACACCCTGAACGACGCCTTCATCATCCTCGACGAGGCGCAGAACACCAGCGCCGAGCAGATGAAGATGTTCCTCACCCGGCTCGGCTTCGACTCGAAGATCGTCGTCACCGGTGACGTCACCCAGGTCGACCTGCCGAGCGGCACGAAGAGCGGGCTGCGGCAGGTGCAGGACATCCTGGAGGACATCGACGACGTGCACTTCTCACGGCTCACCTCCCAGGATGTCGTCCGGCACAAGCTTGTCGGCCGTATCGTCGACGCATACGAGAAGCACGACAGCCAGAAACAGCTGTAGGCACAGCGTTCAGCCGCCGGCAGCAGCTGCAGGCACAGACCGAAAGAGTCAACAGGCCCCATGTCGATCGACGTCAACAACGAGTCCGGAACCGAGGTCGACGAGCAGGCGATCCTCGACATCGCCCGTTACGCCCTCACACGGATGCGGATCCACCCGCTCTCCGAACTGTCCGTGATCGTCGTGGACACCGAGGCCATGGAGCAGCTGCACATCCAGTGGATGGACCTGCCGGGTCCCACGGATGTCATGTCCTTCCCGATGGACGAGCTGCGTCCGCCGGCCAAGGACGACGAGGAGCCCCCGCAGGGGCTCCTCGGTGACATCGTGCTCTGCCCCGAGGTCGCCAAGCAGCAGGGCGAGGACGCCCCGACGCAGCACTCCATGGACGAGGAGCTCCAGCTCCTGACCGTCCACGGGGTGCTGCATCTGCTCGGTTACGACCACGAGGAGCCGGACGAGAAGGCCGAGATGTTCGGTCTGCAGGCCGCGATCGTCGACGGCTGGCGGGCGGAGAAGGGGCTCACCGGCCCCTCCCCGGCGCCGACCGTCTCATGACCGCGCAGCTGATCGTCGGCGCGGTCGCGCTGGTCGTGGTCGCCTGGCTCGCCGCCTGCGCGGAGACCGGCATCGCCCGTACGTCGAGCTTCCGGGCCGCCGAGGCCGCACGGTCGGGGCGGCGCGGCAGCGAGAAACTGGCGCAGATCGCCGCCGACCCGACCCGGTACCTCAACGTGGCGCTGTTGGTGCGGGTCGCCTGCGAGATGGCGTCCGGGGTCCTCGTCACGTACGTCTGCCTCCGGGAGCTGTCCGAGACCTGGCAGGCGCTGGCGCTTGCCATCGCCCTGATGGTGCTGGTGAGTTATGTGGCGGTCGGTGTCTCGCCGCGCACCATCGGCCGCCAGCACCCGCTCAACACGGCGACCGCCGCCGCCTATGTGCTGCTGCCGCTGGCCCGGGTGATGGGCCCCGTCCCGCAGCTGCTGATCCTCATCGGTAACGCGCTGACGCCCGGAAAGGGCTTCCGCAAGGGGCCGTTCGCCTCCGAGGCCGAGCTGCGCGCCATGGTCGACCTCGCCGAGCAGGAGTCGCTGATCGAGGACGAGGAGCGCCGGATGGTGCACTCGGTCTTCGAGCTGGGCGACACCCTGGTCCGTGAGGTGATGGTCCCGCGCACCGACCTGGTCTGCATCGAGCGTTCCAAGACGATCCGCCAGGCCACCACGCTGGCGCTGCGCTCGGGCTTCTCGCGGATCCCGGTGACGGGGGAGAACGAGGACGACATCGTCGGCGTCGTCTACCTCAAGGACCTGGTCAGGAAGACCCACATCAGCCGGGACGCGGAGACCGACCTGGTGTCCACGGCGATGCGCCCCGCGGTCTTCGTGCCCGACACCAAGAACGCCGGTGATCTGCTGCGCGAGATGCAGCAGGACCGCAACCATGTCGCCGTCGTGATCGACGAGTACGGCGGCACGGCGGGCATCGTCACCATCGAGGACATCCTCGAGGAGATCGTCGGCGAGATCACCGACGAGTACGACCGTGAGCTGCCGCAGGTGGAGGAGGTGGGCGAGGCCCGCTTCCGGGTCACCGCCCGTCTGGACGTCGACGACCTGGGCGAGCTGTACGGGCTGGACGAGTACGACGACGAGGACGTGGAGACCGTCGGCGGTCTGTTGGCCAAGGCGCTCGGCCGGGTGCCGATCGCGGGCGCGTCCGCGATCGTCGACCTGCCGGACGGCAGGCGGCTGCGGCTCACCGCCGAGTCCCCCGCGGGCCGCCGGAACAAGATCGTGACTGTGCTGGCCGAGCCGGTCGCCGAAGCGGAGGAGACAGCGGGATGACACCGGAGGAACTCAGGGCGTTCTGCCTGGAATTCAACGCCGCGGCCGAGGAGTTCCCGTTCGGCCCGGAGACCTCGGTGTTCAAGGTGTGCGGCAAGATCTTCGCTATGAGCCACCTGGACGGCGACCCGTTGCAGGTCTCGCTCAAGTGCGACCCGGACGAGGCGGTCCGGCTGCGCGCCGAGTACGAGGCGGTCGTCCCCGGCTGGCATCTCAACAAGCGGCACTGGAACACGGTGACGGCCGGGCCGCTGCCCGACCGTCTGGTCCGTGAGCTGATCGAGGATTCGTACGACCTGGTGGTGGCCGGTCTGCCGAAGGCGGAGCGCCTCCGGCTCGACCGCCCCTGACTTCACGGTTTCGCGGTTGCGGCCGCGTCCGTTCAGGCGGCGTGGCCGCGGTCACGGCTGCCGCCCCGGAGCCCGGCGGCCACCAGCACCGCGGTCCCGACGAGGATCGCCGCGCCGGTGCCCAGCACGGTCCGCACCCCGTCGAAGAGGTCGGTCCCGGTGGTGGCCAGCACGCCGAGCAGCGGGATGCCGAGGGTCATACCGATCTGCTGGGTCGTGGTGACGAGCCCGGTGGCCAGGCCCTGTTCGGCGTCAGGGACACCGGAGGTGACGGTCAGCCCGTACGAGATGATCGCGCCCAGGTGCGCCATGCTGGCCACCGAGACGGCGGCCGTGGCCAGCCAGACCCCCGAGTCGGTGCCGAGCCCCAGCAGCGCGCCGATGAACAGGCCCTGGGCGAGCAGCGAACCGACCAGGGTCCGGCGGGCGCCGAACCGGCCGATGACCTTCGGGGCGGCCATCCCGGCGGCCACCGACGCCAGCCCCTGGACACCGAAGACCAGCCCGGTCCTGAAGCTGGACAGGTGCAGGACCTCCTGGAGGTACAGGGTCAGGACGAAGACCACGGTCGACATCATCGAGAAGGTGATGAGCCCGCCGAGGTTGCCCCAGGCCACTGTGCGCCGCTTCAGCATCGGCAGGGACACCAGCGGCGCGTCGGCGCGGGATTCGATGACCACGAAGCCGGCCAGCAGGGCGACGCCGAGGACCAGCGAGACCAGGACGTCCGTGTGGCCGAAGCCGCGCTGGGCCGCCGTCGACAGGGCGTAGATCATCGCGAGGAGTCCGCCGGTGACGGTGACCGCGCCGGGGATGTCGAGCCGCTGCCGCCCGGGGTGGCGGGACTCGGTGAGCAGCCCCGGTGCCGACGCGAGGACGAGGACCGCCGCGCCGCCCAGCAGGCCCATGGTCGAGCGCCAGCCCAGGGTGTCGGTCAGGACGCCGCCCAGCACCATGCCGACGGTGAAGCCGAGCGAGAGCAGGGTGCCGCTGATGCCCAGCGCCCGGTCGCGCTGCGGGCCTTCGGGGAAGGTGGTGGTCAGCAGGGACATCCCGGTCGGCACGATGACGGCAGCGCCCAGGCCCTGGAGGGCCCGCCCGGCGAGGAAGACCTCCTGGTTCCAGGCGAACGTCGCGATGAGTGAGGCGGAGCCGAAGACGGCGAGGCCGGTGAGGAACAGCCGGCGCCGGCCGAACAGGTCGGCGATCCGGCCGAAGAGCAGCAGGAAGCCGCCGGACGGCAGTGCGAACGCGGTGACGGCCCACTGAAGTCCGGCCTGTGTCATGCCCAGGTCCTTGCCGAGCACGGGGAGCGCCACGTTCAGTACGGAGAAGTCGAGCGCCACCATGAACTGGGCGGCGCACAGGACGAGCAGGACGAGCCGGGCCCGGCCGGAGAGCCGGTCGTCGCCGGGTGGGGCGGGGCTCGGGGTGAGTGTGGATGAGGTGTCGATCGCCATGTCCCGAGCTTCGGGCTCCGGGAACAATCGTGGGGAGCGGGAACTTATGCTGGTGGCCGCACCACCAGGCAGCCGGACAGGGGGAGAAGGCGTGGCGAGTCCGATCGAGGACAGTATCGCGGGCGGTGTCGCGGGCGGTGCAGCGGACAGTATCGCGGGCGGTGTCGCGGGCCGTGCAGCGGACGGTGTCGCGGGCGGTGTCGCGAGCAGGGCGGACGGGCCGCGGCCCGGTACCAAGGCGCACCGGCTCAGTGAGCTGCGGGAGTTCCTGATGAGCCGGCGGGCCAGGATCACCCCGGCGGAGGCCGGGCTGCCCGACGGCGGCGGCCGGAGGCGTACGCCGGGGCTGCGGCGCGAGGAGGTCGCCGTCCTGGCGGGTGTGGGCGTCTCCTGGTACCAGTGGCTGGAGCAGGGCCGGGACATCACGGTGTCGCCGCAGGTCCTGGACTCGGTGGGCCGGGTGCTACGGCTGAGCAGTGTGGAGCGCCGCCATCTGTATGTGCTGGCGGGGCTGAACCCGCCGCCGCAGGAGGTCGATCCGTCCCATGTCGACATGTGCGACGGGCTCAAGCGGCTGATCGACGCCTGGATGCCGTTCCCGGCGCACATCATGGACCCGTACTGGAACACGGTCATGTACAACGACGCTGCGGCGATGACGCTGGCCATGCGCCCCGACATCGTGCAGAACTGTCTGATCGCGTTCTTCACCGACCCCGTCTACCGGTCCCGTGCCAAGTGCTGGGAGTCCGTGGCGCACCAGGTGGTGGCGCAGTTCCGGGCGGCCTGCTCGGAGCGCCCCGATGACGACGGTTTCCAGGCGGTCGTCGCCGAGGCGAGGGAGCGCAGCGCCGAGTTCGCCGAGCTGTGGGACCGCCGTGACATCGCGCCCGGCGGCCAGGTCCGCAAGGAGCTGGAGCATCCGGTGGTGGGCACGCTGTTCGTCGAGTCGACCCAGCTGAGGGTCCCGGCCCGGCCCGATCTGGCGATCGTGCTGCACACCCCGCTGCCCGACACGGGGACGGAGGCCAAGCTCCAGTGGCTGGCATCGCCCGAGGGACGCAGGGGCTCGATGTACCCGGTCGCCAACTGACCGGTGCGGGCTCTTTATGCTCTGCCCATGAGCGACGACGCAGCGAACAGCGCAGACAGCGGTACGGGTACGGGCACCGGCGGCGGTACGGCGAGCGCGGCGGCCGGTGCCGCGGTGCCGGACGCAGAGGACCGCAAGATCATCACGCTGGCGCGCAGCGCCCGGGCCCGTAACGGGGTGCCCGAGGGCGCCGCCGTACGGGACGAGACGGGGCGTACGTATGTCGCGGGCACCGTCGAGCTGGACTCGCTGAAGCTCTCGGCGCTGCGGACCGCCGTGGCGATGGCGGTCGCGAGCGGGGCGCGGTCGCTGGAGGCCGCGGCCGTGGTCAGCGCCGCCGGCGAGGTGTCGGACGAGGACCGGGCGGCGGTGCGCGACCTGGGCGGAGCCGGTACGCCGGTGCTGCTTGCGGGCCCCGACGGCACACTGCGGACGACGGTGGCGGCGGGCTGACCGGGCTGACCGGGATTGATCGGGATGACCGGACTGATCGGGCTGACCGGGCTGACCGGGCTGACCGGGCTGACCGGGCTGACCGGGCCGGCTGGTAACAACCTCCGCTGTCTGCTGCTGTACTGACGGCGCGTCAGCCGACAGTCAGAGGGCAGGGCTGAGCCGGGCGGCCCGGCGCGCTCAGAGTGCGTCGGGGCCGCGCTCGTCCGTCCTGACGCGTACGACCGTCTCCACCGGCACGGCCCAGACCTTGCCGTCCCCGATCTTGCCGGTGTGGGCGGCCCGTACCACCGCGTCGATGACCGCCTCGCTCTCCGCGTCGCCGACGACCACCTCGATCCGGACCTTCGGCACCAGGTCGACGCGGTACTCGGCACCCCGGTAGACCTCGGTGTGCCCGCGCTGCCTGCCGTATCCGCTCGCCTCGGTGACCGTCAGACCGTTGACCCCGAGTTCCTGGAGGGCCGTCTTGACGTCGTCGAGCTTGTGCGGCTTGACGACCGCGGTGACCAGCTTCATGGCTTGACCTTCTGCAGCGCGGAGGCGGAGAGCGGGGCTCCGTGGCCCAGCACGCCGTGATCGTAGGCGCTCTCGGCGTGCACCGTCAGGTCGAGGCCCTGCTGCTCGTGCTCCTCGTCGGCCCGGAACCCGGTCAGCCGGTCGATCGCCCTGCCGATGCCGTACGTCATGGCGAACGCGTACACCGCGACCGCCAGCACCCCGAGGCTCTGCCGGCCCAGCTGGCCGAACCCGCCGCCGTACAGCAGCCCGCGCGCGCCGCCGGTCATCCCGGAGGTCGCGAACAGCCCGATCAGGAGCGTCCCGACGATCCCGCCCACCAGGTGCACCCCGACGACATCCAGCGAGTCGTCGTAGTTCAGCCGGAACTTCCAGCCGACCGCGTACGAGCAGAGCACCCCGGCCGCGAGCCCGACGGCCAGCGCCCCGATCAGCCCGACCGCACCGCAGGACGGGGTGATCGCGACCAGCCCGGCGACCGCCCCGGAGGCCGCGCCCAGGGTGGTCGGGTGGCCGTCCCGCTTCTGTTCGACGAAGAGCCAGCCGAGGAGCCCGGTGCAGCCTGCGGCGAGTGTGTTCAGGAAGGCGGCGGCCGCCAGCCCGTTGGCGCCGAGCGCCGAACCCGCGTTGAAGCCGAACCAGCCGAACCAGAGCAGTCCCGCACCCATCACGACCATCGGCAGGTTGTGCGGGCGCATCGAGTCCTTCTTGAAGCCGAGGCGCGGCCCGAGCACCAGACAGAGCGCGAGCCCCGAGGCGCCGGAGACGATCTCGACCGGCATACCGCCCGCGAAGTCCAGGGCTTTCAGATCGCTGAGGATCCAGCCGCCGGGCCCCCACACCCAGTGGGCCACCGGGACGTATACGAGCAGGGCCCACACGGGGACGAAGACCAGCCATGCGCCGAACCTGGCCCGATCGGCGATGGCGCCGCTGATCAGCGCCGCGGTGATGATCGCGAAGGTGAGCTGGAAGGTGGCGAAGAGCAGCGTCGGGACGGAGCCGCGCACACTGCCGGGGCCGATGCCGGCCATTCCGGCGTGGCCGAGTCCGCCGATCAGGCCGCCGAACGCGTCGGGGCCGTAGACCAGCGAGTAGCCCGCGACGAGCCAGACCACGGTGACGAGCGCGATCGACACGAAGCTCATCATCAGCATGTTGAGCACACTCTTGGTGCGGACCATCCCGCCGTAGAAGAGCGCGAGGCCGGGCGTCATCAGCAGGACCAGCGCGGTCGCGGCCAGCAGCCAGGCGGTGTCGCCGGTGTCGATCCCGGCGGCCAGGGTGGTCAGCGGTGGCAGGGGTGTCGCAGGCGTCGCATGCGTCACAGGGGGGTCACCTCTCCGGTTACGTTCCGGTAGAGGTTCCCGCCTCCGGGTTTCCACCTGGCTGCACTCGTGTTTCCTGCGTATTTCGTGTCGCGGGACTGTTACCGGGAACTCACCGCGGGGCCACCTGGTCGGCGCCCACCGGCCGATCGGGGAGAATGGGCGCCATGAGCGTTCACACCCAGTCATCCGAAGCCGCCCACCGGGCCGGTTTCGCCTGCTTCGTCGGCCGCCCCAACGCGGGCAAGTCCACTCTCACGAACGCTCTCGTCGGCAAGAAGGTGGCGATCACCTCCAGCCGGCCGCAGACCACCCGCCACACGGTGCGCGGCATCGTGCACCGCCCGGACGCCCAGCTGATCCTGGTGGACACCCCCGGCCTCCACAAGCCGCGCACGCTGCTGGGCGAGCGGCTCAACGACGTCGTACGGACCACCTGGGCCGAGGTCGACGTCATCGGCTTCTGCGTCCCCGCCGACCAGAAGCTCGGCCCCGGCGACAAGTTCATCGCCAAGGAACTCGCCGGGATCAAGAAGACCCCGAAGATCGCCGTGGTCACCAAGACCGACCTGGTCGACAGCAAACAGCTCGCCGAGCAGCTCATCGCCATCGACCAGCTCGCCACGGAGCTCGGCTTCGAGTGGGCCGAGATCATCCCGGTCTCCGCGGTGGGCGACCAGCAGGTCTCGCTCCTCGCCGACCTGATCGCCCCGCTGCTCCCGCTGAGCCCCCCGCTCTACCCGGAGGGCGACCTCACGGACGAACCAGAGATGGTGATGGTCGCGGAGCTGATCCGGGAGGCCGCGCTGGAGGGCGTACGGGACGAGCTGCCGCACTCCATCGCCGTCGTCGTCGAGGAGATGCTGCCCCGCGAGAACCGCCCCGCGGACAAGCCGCTCCTCGACATCCACGCGAACGTGTACATCGAGCGGCCGAGCCAGAAGGGCATCATCATCGGGCCCAAGGGCGCCCGGCTGAAGGATGTCGGTATGAAGTCACGCAAGCAGATCGAGGCGCTGCTCGGCACGCCGGTCTTCCTCGACCTGCATGTGAAGGTGGCGAAGGACTGGCAGCGGGACCCGAAGCAGCTGCGGAAGCTCGGGTTCTGACGCCGGGCGGGCACGCCGGCCAGGACGACTCCGCCCGCCCGAACGGCACCGCCCGCCGGGACGGCACCGCCCGCCGGGACGGCCTTGCCTACGCCCCCTCCTTCAGTACCCGCGAGATCAGTGACCGCTGGGCCTCGCTCAGGCGCGGGTCCGTGCAGTACACCGTGCGGTCGTCCACCGTGATCCGGTAGTTGAAGCCGTCGGGCACCCCCTGGGGCGGTGCGTCGTGGCCCGCCGCCACCGCCTGTTCCGCCAGCTCGTGCCACTCACCCGCATCGGCCCGGGCCGAGGTGTCCACCTCGGCCCGGCGCTCGATACCGGCGAAGCCTCCCGTGCGCCTTACCTGGATACGCATGGGACCTGTCTACCCCCTATCGGCCGTTCACGCGCCTGTCGCGACACCGACCGTGGACCACGCCTTGGTCACCGCCTCCTGCTCGTCGCCGCTGCCGAAGCGGGCCCGGGCGGCCGCGACCGTCAGCCGGGCGAAGTCCGCGAAGCTCGCGTCGGCCGCCAGCTCGCCGCCGGTCAGGGTGTCGTACCAGATCTGTCCGGCCCGCTCCCACGCCTTGCCGCCCAGGGCGTCCGCCAGCAGGTAGAAGGCGTGGTTGGGGATGCCGGAGTTCAGGTGCACGCCGCCGTTGTCGTCGGTGGTCTTGACGTACCCCTTCATCGTCGCCGGCTGCGGGTCCTTGCCCAGCACGTCGTCGTCGTACGCGGTGCCCGGAGCCTTCATCGAGCGCAGCGCGACCCCCGAGACGCGGGGTGCGAGGAGACCGGCGCCGATCAGCCAGTCGGCCTGGTCGGCGGTCTGGCCCAGGGCGTACTGCTTGATGAGCGAGCCGAAGACGTCCGAGACGGACTCGTTGAGCGCGCCGGACTGGCCGGAGTACGCCAGGTTCGCCGTGTACTGCGTGACGCCGTGGGTGAGTTCGTGGCCGATGACGTCCACCGGGATGGTGAAGTCGAGGAAGATCTCCCCGTCACCGTCTCCGAAGACCATCTGACTGCCGTCCCAGAAGGCGTTGTTGTACTTCCGGTCGTAGTGGACGCTCGCGTCGAGCGGCAGTCCCTTGCCGTCGATCGAATACCGTCCGTACGCCTTGAGGTACAGCTCGAAGGTGGCGCCGAGGCCCGCGTACGCCCGGTTGACCGTCGCGTCCTTGCCCGGCTGCGCGCCCTCCGACCTGACCTTCGTGCCGGGCAGCTGGGTGCCGTGCCCGGCGTCGTAGATGGTGCGCTTCGGTGTCTTCGGCGCCGGGTCGGCCGGTCCGGAGACGCCCCCGTCCTCGCGCACGGCCGCGGCCATGGCGGTCAGACGCCTGCTGCGGTGCGAATGGTCCGCGTCCAGGGTGCGGCGGGCGGGGCCGGAGAGCTGTGGGTCGTCGGCATCGGCGAGCTTGCTGAGGATGTGCGGCGGAATGATGGTGCAGAAGACGCTGCCCGTCGTGTCAGTCATGTCAGTCGTGTCAGTCATGTCTTCGAATGTGGCACTGCGTAAGGGAGTTGTCACTGGTTGCGACGGTTATTGACGAGAAAGAGTGACTCCGGGAACCCGGCGACCTGGACCGGACCTGGGCCGGACCTGGCCGGGCCGACCTCACCGGTCGACAGTCCGCATACTGATACGGCAGCGGCGTTCCCGGCGCCGCTGGGCTAGGCTGCGGAACATCATGCGTTTCGGGCTGCTTCTCCTTAGCTGCCGCGGCGAGGGCCTGTAGTCGTAGGCCGACCCCCTCCCCGCGGAGTCTGGTGCTGCAGCGGCACAGTCGGCCTTCCCCCGCCGGATCCCGAGGAGCCCTACGCAGATGTCGAACCCCACGCCGATCACCAACGCCACCCGGACGCAGAAGCCGTCCGGAATGCCGGTGCACAAGTACGGTCAGTACGAAGCCGTCGAGATCCCCGACCGCACCTGGCCCGACCAGCGCATCACGAAGGCCCCCCGCTGGCTGTCCACCGACCTGCGCGACGGCAACCAGGCCCTGATCGACCCCATGTCGCCGGCCCGCAAGCGCGAGATGTTCGACCTGCTGGTGAAGATGGGCTACAAGGAGATCGAGGTCGGCTTCCCCGCCTCCGGCGAGACCGACTTCAACTTCGTACGCTCGATCATCGAGGAAGAGGGCGCGATCCCCGAGGACGTGACCATCTCCGTCCTGACCCAGGCCCGCGAGGACCTGATCGAGCGCACCGTCGAGTCGCTGCGCGGCGCGCACCGCGCGACCGTGCACCTGTACAACGCGACCGCGCCGACCTTCCGCAGGGTCGTCTTCCGCGGCTCCAAGGACGACATCAAGCAGATCGCCGTGGACGGCACCCGCCTGGTGATGGAGTACGCCGAGAAGATCCTCGGCCCCGAGACGCACTTCGGCTACCAGTACAGCCCCGAGATCTTTACCGACACCGAGCTGGACTTCGCCCTGGAGGTCTGCGAGGCGGTCATGGACGTCTGGCAGCCCGAGGCCGGCCGCGAGATCATCCTCAACCTGCCCGCCACCGTGGAGCGTTCGACGCCCTCCACGCACGCGGACCGCTTCGAGTGGATGTCGCGCAACCTGTCGCGCCGCGAGTACGTCTGCCTGTCCGCCCACCCGCACAACGACCGCGGCACCGCCGTCGCCGCCGCCGAGCTGGCCGTCATGGCGGGCGCCGACCGTATCGAGGGCTGTCTGTTCGGGCAGGGCGAGCGCACCGGGAACGTCGACCTGGTGACCCTGGGCATGAACCTCTTTAGCCAGGGTGTCGACCCGCAGATCGACTTCTCGCAGATCGACGAGGTGCGCCGCACCGCCGAGTACTGCAACCAGATGGAGATCCACCCGCGCCACCCCTACGCGGGCGATCTGGTCTACACGTCCTTCTCCGGCTCCCACCAGGACGCCATCAAGAAGGGCTTCGACGCGATGGAGGCCGACGCGGCCGCGCAGGGCAAGTCGGTCGACGACATCGAGTGGGCCGTCCCCTATCTGCCGATCGACCCCAAGGACGTCGGCCGCTCGTACGAGGCCGTGATCCGGGTCAACTCGCAGTCCGGCAAGGGCGGTATCGCGTACGTCCTGAAGAACGAGCACAAGCTGGACCTGCCGCGCCGGATGCAGATCGAGTTCTCGAAGATCATCCAGACGAAGACCGACGCCGAGGGCGGCGAGGTCACGCCGAAGGACATCTGGGCGATCTTCCAGGACGAGTACCTGCCCAGCTCGGTCGAAGGCGACGCCCGCTGGGGCCGGATCCAGCTGCGTTCCGGCCAGACCACCACGGACACCGACGGCCGGGACACCCTGACGGTCGAGGCCGTCGTGGACGGGGTCGAGACGGCGCTGTCGGGCACCGGGAACGGTCCGATCTCGGCCTTCTTCGCCGCGCTGTCCGAGACCGGTGTGGACGCCCGGCTCCTGGACTACCAGGAGCACACGATGAGCGAGGGCGCGAGCGCGCTGGCCGCCTCGTACATCGAGTGCGCGATCGACGGCAAGGTCATGTGGGGTATCGGCATCGACGCCAACACCACCCGGGCCTCGCTGAAGGCGGTCGTCTCCGCGGTCAACCGGGCCGCCCGCTGACCCTGCCCGGTCCCCGCTCGTTCCAGCACGTCCCCGCATGACCCGGGGCCGTACCCGAGGTGTTCTTACGGGTACGGCCCCGGTTGCGATATTTGGGCTCTTTCAGCCGTGCGGAACCCATGTGACCTCCCCGTTTCCCGCCCGCGGCGGTGCACGGCGATGGTCGGGACCCAGCCATCTCCTGTCAGGGTGCTGACGCCACATCACTGATGTGGCTAACATCACGTCCACATGGCGGCCCTGTGTCCAACGGAACAACCGGGGGACACGGGCGTGGTGGAGCGCAACGCAACGGAGCGTTGCCGGTGTTACGGAGGTGAGCCGTGCTGTCAGTCCGTGGACGAAGCGGCAAGAAGTCGATCATCTGGGCCGTCCGCACCTCCTGGGACACGGTCGGCGACGGCGAGTTCTTCTGCGCGGACTGCGGGGGAGACCGCAACTACCGCCGCCTGACCGGCCGCCGTCGGCTCACCGTGCTCGGTCTGCCGCTTCTCTCGCGCGGCAGCACCGGCCCTGTGGTCGAATGCGCCGCCTGCTGGACGCAGTTCTCCACCGACACCCTCGACCGTCCCACCACCACCCGCTTCTCGGCGATGCTGCGCGATGCCGTCCACACCGTGACGCTCGCCGTCCTCACCGCGGGCGGCACCGGCTCGCACGCGGTGGTCGAGACCGCCGTCTCCACGGTCCGTGCCGCCGGGTTCGACGAGTGCACCGAGGAGCAGCTGACGGCGCTGGTCGAGGCGCTCGCCGCGGACACCGGTCGTTTTGTCACGGACGCCGAGCCGTGCGGGGCGGCGCTCACCATCGAGCTGCACGAGTCACTGCAGCCGCTGGCGCCCCATCTCGCCCCGGTGGGGCGGGAGTCGATCCTGCTCCAGGGCGCCCGGATCGCCCTGGCCGACGGCCCGTACAGCCCGGCGGAGCGCGAGGTGCTCGCGACGGTCGGCGGCGCGCTCCAGCTCTGCACGGAGGACACGGCCCGGCTGCTGGCGGCGGCGGCCCGCACGCCGTCCTGAGCGGCGGCGGCCCGCGTACCTTCCTGAGCGGCGGCGGCCCGCGTACCTTCCTGAGCGGTGCGGCTCGCATACCGTCCTGAGCGGGGCTTCCGGGACTGCTTCGCCCGCGCCCCCTCTGGGTTCCGTCACGTCATCTCGTGCTCCGCGAACGTACGGAAGTCGCGCGGCGGGCGCCCGGTGAGCCGCTCGACGGTGTCGGTGGTGCGGTCCTCGGCTCCGTCGGCGATGGCGCGGTCCAGGCCGGCGAGCAGTGCGGCGAACTCGGCGGGCATGTCCGCGGACAGCCGTTCCCGCATCTGCTCTTCACTGAGCTGCCTGTGGGTGACGGTCCGCCCCGTGACCTGGGTGACGAGGCCGGCGATGTCCCCGTGGCTCAGCGCCTGGGGCCCGGTGAGGATCAGGTCGGTGTTCGGGGCCCGCGTGCAGGTCAGCGCGTGTACGGCGACGGCGGCGATGTCGTCCGCGTCGATGAATCCGACACGGCCGTCACCCGTGGCGGTCTCGATGGTGCCGTGCTCCCGGATGCTCCGCGCGTGGTGGTGGCCGCCGGTGAAGTTCTGCATGAACCACGAGGGCCGCAGCACGGCCCAGGCGTCGAAGAGATCCGGCAGGGCCTGGTGCACCTGCCCGACGGCCGGGCCGCCGGCGGGGATCGCCGACGAGCTGAGCAGCACTGCCCGGCCCACGCCTGCCGTCCGGGCCCGCCGGAGGAAGGGCAGCATCACAGCTGCCGGGTCCAGGGAGCCGAGCGGCGGGATCAGATAGACCCGGTCGGCTCCGTCCAGGGCCGCGCCGTGGGTCGCCGGGTCGTTCCAGTCGAAGCGGACGGCCTCGGCCCCGGCCACCGCGGTGGCGCGGCGGCCGGCCGCCCTGGCCCGGTGACCGCCCGCCGCGAGGCGGGCGACGACGCGGCTGCCTGTGGTGCCGGTGGCGCCGATGACGAGTGTGGTGGCCGGTGTGGTCATCGGCTGCCTCCCGTGAAGTCGCTCGCCGTGTCCTGGAGGACGGTGAGCGGGTTCCAGTAGTCGCGGTAGTGGGTGATGAGCCCGTCCCTGACGGTCACCACGGCGATATACGTCATGTCGAAGGGGCTGCCGGTCCCCACCACGCGGCCCACCCCGCGCATCTCCACCACGATGGTCTCCGGGACGGTGGTCCGGTGGATCTCGACGGAGGGGAAGTCGTGGAGGTCGATGTGGTCGGGGTATCCGCGGATGTAGTCGGCGATCGCGGCCCTGCCCTCCAGCCGCTCGGGCCAGCCGTCGGGTGCGAACGGGAACTCGAAGACCCCGTCGTCGTCCCAGAGGCCGATCCAGCCCTCCATGTCCTTGTCCAGCATCAGCTGCAGGCTGTGGCGGAAGAGGTCCGCCGGTGCCGTGTCCGTGGCCATGAGCGCTCCGTCCCATAAGATGCGGACCCGCGGTCCGTTTCATTGGAAGATACGGACCGCGGGTCCGCTTTGCAACTGGAGGGAAGCGCATGTCCGAGCGCAAGCCACGCAAGGACGCGGCACGTAACCGGGTGGCCGTGTTCGCGGCGGCCGATGAGCTCTTCGCCCGCTGCGAGAGCCCCGACGCCGTCACCATGGCCGACATCGCGGCGGCGGCCGGTGTGGGCAAGGCGACGCTCTTCCGCGCCTTCGGTGACCGCGCCGGTCTGATCCGGGCGCTGTACGACGCACGCCTCGCGCCGGTCAGGGGGGCGGCCGACGAGGGCCCGCCGCCGCTGGGGCCCGCCACCGCGCCACTGCTGCGCGTGCCCGCCCTGCTCGACGCCCTGCTCTGCTTCAAGCTCGACAACCGCCACCTCGCGCTTGCCCTGGAGGGCGGGAGCGGCGCCAGTCCGTACGGGGCCGGGCATTACGCGTGGTGGCACGGCCTGCTGCGCGGGGCGCTGGAGGAGATTCCCGGCTTCGCGGGCGGAGACTTCACCGCACACGCGCTGCTCGCCGCCGTCCGGGCCGACCTCGTGGAACACCTCGCAGGCCAGGAGCGGAAGAGCCGTGAGCAACTGCGGGCGGACCTGGCGGCCTTCACTGCCGGGGTGCTCGGATCCGCTGCCACGCGGAGCTGAATACGGCAGAGATTTTGGGATGGTTTGCCCGTATTTAGTGGGTCATAACCCCAGAAGGGGACTTTTTATGGTGCGCCGAAAGTTGCCACGACGCTGTCGGTGGGTTTATAAGAGGGATGTGGCTGTGGCGATTCCGGGAATTCCGGGGACTGCCGCCATGGAGGTTTCCCATGCTTCTCACTCCGTCCGACACGGAGAAATTGCTGCTGAGTGTCGCAGGAATGGTCGCCCGCGACCGGCGTGAACGCGGCGTACGTCTGAATTATCCCGAGGCCGTGGCACTGCTCGCCTGCTGGGCGATGGAGCGGGCCCGTGAAGGTGCCCGTGTCGCCGATCTCATGATGGCGGGCAGAACTGTCCTGACCCGGGCTGACGTGCTCGAAGGCGTACCCGAGATGCTGCACGACGTCCAGGTCGAGGCGACCTTCCCCGACGGGCGCAAGCTCGTCACGATCACCTCGCCGATCCCGTGATTCCGGGGGAGATCCGCACAGGACCGGGCGTACTCGAAATCAATGAAAAGCTGATGCAATTGCGCTTGGGCGTGGTGAATGACGGTGACCGGCCCATTCAGGTCGGCTCGCATTTTCACTTCTCCGACGTGAATCCTGCCCTTTCTTTCGACCGGGCCGCGGCCGAGGGATTCAGGCTCGATATTCCGTCCGGCACCTCGCTGCGCTTCGAGCCCGGAGTCGGCGCCGACGTGACCCTGGTCGAGCTCGGCGGCCGGCGGGCCGTCCCCGGCCTCGTCCTGCCCGGCGCCCGCGGCGGCACACGCACCAGTACCGGCACCCACATGACGCACACCCCACCCACGGCACGGACGGAGGAAGGCTGAGATGGCCCGGATGACCCGCGCCGCCTACGCGGCGCTCTACGGACCCACCGCCGGGGACCGGATCCGCCTCGCCGACACCGACCTGTGGATCGAGGTCGAGGAGGACCGCTGCTTCGGCGGCGACGAGGCCGTCTTCGGCGGCGGCAAGTCCATCCGCGAGTCCATGGCCCAGGCCACCGCCTCCCGGGCCGATGGCGCTCTCGACCTGGTCATCACCAATGCCGTCGTGCTCGACCACTGGGGCATCGTCAAGACGGACGTCGGGATCCGCGCCGGCCGGATCGTCGCACTCGGCCGCTCCGGCAACCCCGACATGAGTGACGGCGTCCACCCCGGCCTGGTGATCGGCCCCGGTACCGACGTGGTGTCGGGCGAGGGACGCATCCTGACCGCAGGTGCCATCGACACCCATGTGCACTTCCTGATGCCGGAGACCCTGCACGAGGCGCTCGCCACGGGCACCACCACCGTGATCGGCGGCGGCACCGGGGCCGGCGAGGGGTCCAAAGCGACCACCGTCACCCCGGGCGCCTGGAACCTCGCGATGATGCACCGCTCCCTGGACCGGGTCCCGCTCAACATCATGCTGTTCGGCAAGGGCTCCACCGTCGGCGAGGAGTCCCTGCGCGAGGCCGCGCTCGGCGGCGCCGGCGGCTACAAGGTCCACGAGGACTGGGGCGCCACACCCGCCGCCATCGACGCCGCCCTGCGCGCGGCCGACACCTACGGGCTCCAGGTCGCCCTGCACGGCGACAGCCTCAACGAGGCCGGTTACGTCGAGACCACGCTGGACGCCATCGGCGGACGCGGCATCCACGTCTTCCACGCCGAGGGCGCGGGCGGCGGCCACGCCCCCGACATCATCACGGTGGCCTCACACCCCAATGTGCTGCCCGCGTCCACCAATCCGACGCTCCCGCACACCGTCAACACCGTCGCCGAGCACCTCGACATGCTGATGGTCTGCCACCACCTCAACCCCCTGGTCCCCGAGGACCTGGCCTTCGCCGAGTCCCGTATCCGCGCCTCCACCATCGCCGCCGAGGACGTCCTGCACGACATCGGCGCGCTCTCCATCACCTCGTCCGACGCCCAGGCCATGGGCCGTATCGGGGAGGTCATCTGCCGCACCTGGCAGGTCGCGCACACCATGAAGCAGCGGTTCGGCGACCGCGGCACGCAGCTGCCCGCGGACAACGAACGCGCCCGTCGCTATATCGCCAAATACACCATCTGCCCGGCGGTGGCCCATGGCATCGACCATGTCGTCGGCTCCGTCGAGCCCGGCAAACTCGCCGATCTGGTGCTGTGGGACCCGGCGTTCTTCGGTATCAGGCCCGCCGCCGTGCTCAAGGGCGGCATGGTGGTGAGCGCGCCGCTCGGCGACGCCAACGCCGCGATCCCCACCACCCAGCCGGTCCTCATCCGTCCCACGGCGGCGGCCGACGCGGCCCCGCACCTCTCGGTGACCTTCGTCGCCCCGGCGGCCCTTGAGGACGGGCTCGCCGAACGGCTGGGCTTGGTACGGGAGTTGGTCGCCGTACGGCCGACCCGTCACCTCACCAAGGCGGATCTGCCCAACAACACGGCGCTCCCGGCGATCGACGTCGACCCCGAGACCTTCGCCATCCGAATCGACGGGGAGCTCGTCGAGCCCGCCCCGGCCGCCGAACTGCCGCTCACCCAGCGGTACAGCATGTTCTGATGCGTAATGCCTTGACGCATCCCGCCCCCGCGCATCCCACCCCGACGCATGCCACCCTGACGCGTACCGCCCCGGCGCGCACCTCCGGGCTCGCGCCCCTGCTGCTCGCGGACGGCCGGCTGCCGGTCGGCGCCTACACCTACAGCGCCGGGCTCGAACCGGCCGTGGCGGCCGGGCTCACCCGCGACGGGATCCCCGCCCTGCTCCGGGCCCGGCTGCACACCACGGCCGTCACCGAAGCGGCCGCCGCGGTG
>NZ_JAAGLN010000077.1 GCF_010548145.1 Streptomyces sp. SID10853 | reverse complement strand
GGCTCGACGAACTCCTGCTGAGGCCGGTGGAGCTGCTGCTGCCGGTGCCCTCGCTGCTCGGCATCAGCGTCACCGCCGTGGGGTGGCGCGGCAAGGCCGCGGCCATCGCCCTGGCGGTGGCCGCGATCAACGTGCCCGCCGTGGCCCGGCTGGTGCGGGCGGCGGCGCTCGACGCGGCGAGCAGCCCGGTGGCCGAAGCGCTGCGGATGCAGGGCGAGTCCGGGTCCCGGATCCTGTTCGGCTACGTCGGACGGGCGGTCCTGCCGGTGGCGGCGGCCGATGCCGGTACGCGTGTCACCACGGCGGTGTTCACCGTCGCCGCCGCGAACTTCCTCGGACTCGGGATGGAACCCACCTCACCCGACTGGGCCGTCACGATCGCGGGGAGCCGGGAGGCGCTGCTCCTCCAGCCGTGGGCCGTGTGCGCGCCGGCGGCCATGCTCGTGATGTTCACGGTCGGACTGAACCTCCTGGCGGACCGGCTGCTCAGGCGCCCCGCAGTCTTGGGCCGGGCTGCGGGTACGGGCCCGGGGGCGGGGACGGCCTCGGGAACCGGCCCGGCAACGACCACCGGCCCGAAGGAGACCGCGTACTGATGTCCGTGATCGAGGTACGCGGACTGACCGCGTGGGCCGGTACGTCAGCACTTCTGCGGGGCGTGGACCTCGATGTGCAGGCGGGTGGTGTGACCGCGCTCGTCGGCCCGTCGGGAAGCGGCAAGACCACCGTCGCGCTCGCCCTGCTGGGAGATACGGCGCCCGGCGTACGGCTGAGCGGCACGGTCCGGGTCGCCGGGACCACCGTGGTCGACGAGCACGGCGTCACCCGGGAGGCGGCCGGTCTGCGCGGCGGCACCGTCGCCTACATGCCGCAGCACCCGGGCAGTGCGCTCAACCCGGCCCGCAGGACCGGCGCCGTACTGACCGAACTGACCCGGCTGCACCACCGGCCGGAGCCCGGCTCACCGGACGGCAGGGCGGCCGCCAGGGACCGGGCGGCGCAGGCGCTGCGTGCGGCCCAGCTTCCCCCGGAGACGGCGCTGCGACGTTTCCCCCACCAGTTCTCCGGCGGTCAGCGACAGCGCGTCGCCCTCGCCCAGGTGCTGGCCTGCGGCCCGCGGGCGCTCGTCCTGGACGAACCCGGCACCGGGCTCGACACCGTGACCCGGATGGGCCTGGCCCGTGAACTCGCCGCGCTCGCCCACACAGGCATGGCGATCCTCCTGCTGAGCCACGACCACGGCATGGTGCGTGCGCTGGCGGACCGGGTGGTCCTGCTGGAAGCCGGCCGCGTCACCGGTGCGGGCACCCCCGGAACCCTGCTGCCGGCAGGCGCCGTTCCCGACGCCGCGCACCCCGTACCGGACACCGGAGACCAACCACCGGACGAACCGGTCCTCTCCGTACGGAATCTGACGGCCTGGCTGCGCCCCGGCGGCCGGGGCGGGGTGCTGCACGACATCTCCCTGTCCCTGCCGCGGGGCGGCTGCGTCGCGGTGGCAGGGCCCTCGGGGAGCGGCAAGACCACACTGGCCCGCTGTATCGCCGGGCTCCACGAGCGGCGCGGCGGCGGGATTCTCCTGGACGGTACGGAGCTTCCGGTACTCCGCCGCCGTACCCGGGCGCAGAAGCGCCGGGTGCAGTACGTGTGGCAGGAGGTCCGGGGCTCCTTCGACGAACGCCGTCCCGTACTGGAGCAGGTGGCCCGTACGGCCGTCAGACTCCGTGACCTGCCGCCGGACCGGGCCCTGGCGGAGGCGGCGGATCTGCTGACCCGGCTGGGGGTCGCCGAGAGCACGGCGGGGCGGCTGCCGGAGTCGCTGTCGGGGGGAGAGCTCCAGCGCGCCGCGTTCGCCCGCGCGGCGCTGGCGGCCCCCGACGTGCTGGTGTGCGACGAGATCACAGCCGCCCTCGACGAGGTGGCCACTGGTCTCGTACGGGAGGAGGTGACCCGGCTGCGGCGGGAGCAGGGGACCGCCGTCCTGTGGATCGGGCACGATCTGGGACTGTTGCGCCAGGTGGCCGACCGGCTCGTCGTCCTCGACGACGGCCGGATCGTGGAAGAAGGCCCGCCCGCACAGGTCATGGGCGCGCCGGGATCGACGACCGCGCGGCTGCTGGTCCGGGCGGAGCGCCTGGGCGCCGGACACGCCGCCGCGGTGGCGGACGACCTGTGAGCCGGGCGCGCAGCGCAGGCCGGCGGGCGTGCGCCCGGGCGCCGTGCACGGCACGTACGACCGAAGCGCCACACGTACCCACCGAAGGAGAGAGAGGCACCCCATGACGCAGACGACGACCGCGGGCCAGGACTGGCAGGCGTGGCAGGACAGTTGGGACCGCCAGCAGGAGTGGTACATGCCGGACCGCGAGGAGCGGTTCCGGGTGATGCTCGACATGGTCGAGGCCCTGGTGGGGCCCGAGCCTGTCGTCCTGGACCTCGCCTGCGGCACGGGAAGCATCACCGACCGGGTGCTGAGGCGCTTCCCCGGGGCACGCAGTACCGGAGTCGACCTCGACCCGGTCCTGATGACCATCGCCCGCGGTCACTTCGCCGGGGACGACCGGGTGGAATTCGTGACCGCCGACCTCACGGATCCGCGGTGGACGGACGCGCTGCCCCACCGGTCCTACGACGCCGTGCTGACGGCGACCGCACTGCACTGGCTGGACACCGAGCCGCTCCGGGCGCTGTACGGGCATGTCGCGGGGGTGCTGCGCGAAGGCGGCGCTTTCCTCAACGCCGATCACATGGTGGATGAGTCGGCGCCCCGCATCAACGCGGCGGCGCAGGCGTTCCACACCGCGCGCAAGGAGCGCGAGCGGTCCGGCGGTGCACTCGACTGGGCCGCGTGGTGGAGCGAGGCAGCGGATGACCCCGGGCTCAGGGAGCCCGCGCGGCTGCGCTTCGAACGCCTCGGCGACCCCAGGAATCCGGCCGCCGCGAAGACGCCCACCGACCGGCCCACGTCCGCGCGGTGGCACGCGGACACCCTGCGCGCCCAGGGCTTCGCCGAGGCGAGGCAGGCGTGGTGCTCACCGAGCGACGCCCTGATGGTGGGGCTGCGCTGACCCTGCGTCCGGTGCCGGGGGGCCGTCCGGCCTGTGCCGACGGCGCTTCGTCCGATCGGCGCGCGGGTGGCTCCCCGATTGCCGCCGCACGTTCCCGGACCGATGGTGTGAGGTGTGCCGGTCATCGGGCAGGCGCAGAGGAAGAGCACACATCGCCAGGGAGGAATGTCATGCCGGCAGGATCCAGCCGTAAGCGCGAGCGCCAGTACGAGCACATCAAGGAGGGTGCCGAGGAACGAGGCACATCGGAGGGCCGCGCCAAGGAGATCGCGGCGCGCACCGTGAACAAGGAGCGTGCCCGGTCCGGTGAGGCCAAGTCGGCGGGCAAGGTCTCGGTCCGGGACCCCAAGTCCGCCTCCCAGCGCGGCGGCGAACGCTCGCACAGCGGCCCGCAGGGACCGACGAGGGACCAGCTCTACGAAGAGGCGAGGAGGAAGAACGTCGAAGGCCGCTCCTCGATGAACAAGCAGCAGCTGCGCAAGGCCGTCGGCCGCTGAGACCGGGCCGGCAGGACACCGGAGCCCGGGCTCACCGCGCCTTCCGCGGCCGCTCCCGTACGACATCCGCCGCGGCCTTGTCCTGCCGGAGCCCCAGGAAGCGCGGATGGCGCAGCATCCCGTCGCGGGTCCATTCGGTGAAGCCGATCTCCGCGACGAGGACGGGCTCGACCCAGTGGGCGCCCCGTTCCCGTACCGCCTGGCTGAACGGGGACGCCGCCGTCTCCAGCGCGTCGAGCCCGGCACGGAGCCGGGCGAGGACCCGGTGGTCGAATCCGGTGCCGACCTTGCCCGCGTAGACGAGGCTGCCGTTGTCGTAGTGGCCGACGAGCAGCGCGCCGAACCCGCTGCGTGACCCGGCAGGTTCGGTGAAGCCGCCGATCACCAGTTCCTGACCGCCCGCGCACTTGAGTTTGAGCCAGTCCGGGGAGCGGCGGCGCTGGTAGCGGCTGTCGGCGCGCTTGGCGATGAGGCCCTCCCAGCCGCGGCCGCAGGCGTCGTCGAGCTGCCGCTGCCCGCCCTGGTTGCGGTGCGGGGTGAAGCGCACGGGCGGGCGGAAGTCGAGAGCGCGCCGCAGCAGGGACTTACGGGTGCGCAGCGGCAGCCGGGTCAGGTCGACACCGTCCAGCCGGAGCAGGTCGAAGACGTAGTAGGTGACGGCGACTCCGCTGGCCAGCGCGCGGCGCGGGTCGGTGAGCTGCATACGCTGCTGGAGGCGGGCGAAGTCGGTCCTTCCGTGGGCGAAGGCGACGATCTCGCCGTCGAGGGTGAACCCGTCGCACGGCTGCCCGGCGAGGGCCTCGGCGATCTCCGGATAGCCCCCTTGCACCGTACGGCCGGTACGGGAGAGCAGGCGTACGCGGTCCGCGTCGCGGGTGGCCAGGGCCCGCATCCCGTCGAGCTTGCGCTCGAAGAGCCAGCCCGGGCCGAAGTCGCGGCGGTCGGTGCGGACGGCACGCATCGGCTCGGCGGCCGATGCGTGCGCGTCAGGAGCGACCGTCAGCAGCCGCTGCTGGGCCTCGGGCAGGGCCAGGAGCAGCTCATTCATCCGGCGTCCTCCGCGCGGACGTCCCCAGGGACGGCCGCATCAGCTGCCGAGGCCGCCACTGCCGAAACTGCTGCCGTCGCCGTCCTCGTCCTCCGGCGGCTTCTGCGAAGGGCTGCGGTGCGTGCTGGAGCCCTTGAGCTCGTGCGGCAGCAGGCGCGAGCCGTCATGGGGCATTTCCTCCGGCTCCCGGTACTCCCGCACTTCGTGGACCGCGCCCTCCGCGGGCAGATGAGGCTGCTCGTTCGGCCGCGGTGGTGGGAGTTCCCGGGCGCGGATCCGGCGCCCCCAGGCGAAAGCGGCGAGAAGCACGGCAACCACGACGATGCCGGCCAGGAGCATGAACAGGGCGGTGTCGGCCGAGACGGCGAGCTGGTATTTCGAGGCGTTCATTGAATTCACGTACCCGCAGACCAGGCTTCTCTATCACTTCACCCGGCGGCTCACCCTGCCGCGGGGGAGCGGTGCGGGCGGACGCCGATCATGCCGACGGCGGTGAGGACCGCGGCCACGGCGGCGGCGATGCCGCAGACGAGGAAGGCGTTGCTGAAGCCGCTGCCGAGCGCGTCGAGGGCCAGGCCGTGGGCCGCCGATCCCGGGGCGCCGGGCGGCAGACCGTTGACCGCGATCGGCCCGCCGTCGGCGGCGATCCCGCGGGCGGCCGCCAACGGGCCCGCAGGCAGGTGCGCGCTGTTCAGGTGCGACGAGAACGCCGATCCGGCCTTGCTCAGGGCGACCGCGCCGACGACGACCGGGCCGAGGGCGAAGCCGAGATCGCGGAGCATATTGGTCGTGGCGCTCGCCATGCCCGCCAGCTGCGGGGGCACGCTGTCCAGCGCCACGGCCGTCACCGAACTCACACACAGCGCGAAGCCGACACCGATCAGCAGGTCGGGCACGACGAAGGCGCCCAGACCCGGATCGGCGGGGTCGAGTCCGGTGCACAGCAGACAGCCGGCGCTCATCAGGACGAAGCCCGACGTCAGCAGCCACGTCGGGGCGACCCGGTGCAACAGCCGGGAGACGACCGGGATCAGAACGAACGCGGGCCCCTGCAGCAGCAGGAACGGCACGGCGACCCGCAGCGGGTCCTGGTGCTGCACCGGGCCCAGCCACATGCTCGTCGCGAAGCAGGCGCCGAGGAAGGCGAGCATGCCGATGACCGCGACCAGGGAGGCCACGGCGAAGGGCCGGTTCCTGAACAGCGTCACATCGAAGATGGGGGACCCGGCGCCCAGTTCGACCACCACGAAGCCGACGAGGAAGCAGAGGCCGATACCGAAGGACAGGATGACGGGAAGGGCGGTCCAGCCCGACTCGGGGCCCTCGACGGCCGCGTAGAGCACCAGGATGAGCCCGATACCGAAGGTGATCTGACCCGGTATGTCGAGCTCCCGGCCCTCGGGTGATCTGGACTCCGAGGTCAGCGCCAGGGTGAGTGCCATGCTCACCACCGCGAGGGCGACGAGCACCCAGAAGGAGCCACGCCACGAGCCGACCTTGGCGAACACCCCGCCGAGCAGTGGGGACAGGGCCGCGCCCGCGGAGAGGCACCCGCTCCACAACGCGACGGCGTGGGCCCGTTCCCTGGCGTTGCGGGTGGCCGACGCGAGCATGGTGAGCGAGCCGGGGAACATCGCTCCGGCACCGAGACCGTTCAGCGCGGCACCGGCCCACAGGACGTGCACGCTGGGCGCGACCGCGGCCACGACACTGCCGGCGGCGACCAGGGCCGCCCCCGCCATGATCAGTTTCTTACGGCCGAACAGATCGCCGAGTACTCCGAAGGTGAACTCGAAACAGACCACCGCGACCATGAACGCCGCCGTGATCCAGGTGAGTTGGGAGCCGTGGGTGTGCAGGTCCTCCTGGAGGAGTCCGTTCAGGGAGGCCGGCAGTGCGTTGGCCACCTGCGCCACGAACACCGCGGAGCAGGTGGCCGCCAGTGTCCCCGCGTAGCCCGGCCGGCGGGCCGCCCCCGCGGTGGGGCCGTGGGACGTCGCCGTCCTGTTGTCGAGCGTCATTGCTTCTCCCTGACTGGGAAGGTGAAGTGCCCCGCCGCCGGGTGGGACGCCGACTGGTCTCTCGTCGGGATGAGGCCGGGATGAGGCCGGGCGGAGACCGAGCGGAGTCAGGCGTGGTGCCGTGGAGAATGACATCTCGCTTTACGTAACGTCAAGGAAATGTTCGCAGCTTAAATTAAGTTTTCGTAACGTAATGGCCCGGGCGGGGTCAGCGCGCCGCCGTCAGGTCCGCCTCCAGCGCGCGAGCCGCGACGCCGAGAGCGTTGATCACCGACCGGAGGGCATGGGGGTCGTAGCGCACGCTGGGCATCGACACCGACAGTCCCGCCTGCGCCGTACCGTCCCGGCCGCGCACCGGGACCCCGACGGCGACGAGCCCGCGCTCGGAGCGCTCCTGGTTCACGGCGAATCCGTTACGGCCGATGAGCTCCAGCTCGCTCCGCAGCCGCGCGAGGTCCGGCCGGTCCGCGGGGCGGTCGCGATAGCGCGCGGCGGAGTAGACCTCCGCCAGTTCGGCGTCGTCGAGCTGGGAGAGCAGGAGCAGGCCGGCGGTGGTGCGGTGCGCCGGGAACACCATCCCCTCCCGTGAGCCGACCCGCAGCGCCTGTCCGCTCTCGACGCTGGCGATGAAGCGGGTCGTGTCCCCGGTGCGGATGGTGAGATTCGCGGTCTCGTCCAGGAGGTCCACCAGCCGGCGCAGATGGGGGAGCGCGGCGGCCCGCAGCTGTGACACCTGCGACTGCGAGTGCGCCGCCAGTTCGAGGACGGGGCCCGCCCGGTAGACGCGGTTCTCGTCCTGCACGGCGAAGTCCCGGTAGACGAGCATCGCCAGGAGCCGGTGGGCGGTGGACCGGGCGACCCCCAGCCGCTCGGCGATCTGCGACACGGTCGCGCCGCCCTCCATCTGCAGCAGGGTGGCAGCCCTGAGCGCGTGGTCGACGCTCGCGATCGGATACGGCGGTGGTGTCTTGAGCGGCTTGTCCACGGCGCCTCCCGGTGCGGCCTCCCGGCGCGGCGTCCGGTGGCTTCCGTTCCGGCCCGTCCCGGTGGGCGGAACTGACCTGTTCCCTGTTCTGCTCTCCAGAATCTACATGTCTTGTCTGCGAACCCGGAGCACGCTGAGCCCGTGACTCAGACCTCCCACGCTCAAGACATCGCTACGGGCTCCCCCGTACGGCTGCGGGCCGTTGCCGCAGCCGGGCAGCCCGAGGTCACCCCGGCGCTCGAAGAGCTGTACCGGGGCTTCGAACAGGAACTTCTCGTCCCGCTGTGGACCGAGATCGGTGATCTGATGCCGACGCACCCCCGCTCACGCGCGGTCCCGCACGTGTGGCGCTGGGAACAGCTGCGGGCGCTCGCGGCGCAGGCCGGCGAGATCGTCCCCGTCGGCCGCGGCGGTGAGCGCCGCGCCATCGCGCTGGCCAACCCCGCGCTGGGCGGGCGGCCCTTCGCCACGCCCACGCTGTGGGCCGCCATCCAGTACCTGATGCCGGGGGAGGACGCCCCCGAACACCGCCACACACAGCACGCGTTCCGCTTCGTCGTCGAGGGCGAGGGCGTGTGGACGGTCGTCGGCGGCGACCCGGTGGCCATGCGGCGCGGCGACTTCCTGCCGCAGGCCGGGTGGAACATGCACGCCCACCACAACGCCACGGCCGAACCGATGGCCTGGATCGACGGGCTCGACATCCCGTTCCAGTACGCCAACGAGACCCAGTTCTTCGAGCTCGGCCGGGACGAGATCAGTGACGCCGAGCGCACCACCCCGGACCGCTCACGCGCCGAACGCCTGTGGGGGCACCCCGGTCTGCGCCCGGTCGCGGCCGGCGCGCGCACCCCCGGGTCGCCCCTGACCGCGTACCGCTGGGAGCACACCGACCGGGCGCTCGGCGACCAACTCGCCCTGGCGGCGGAGGGCTTCGACGGGGCCGTGGAACCCGGCCACGCAGCCGTACGGTTCACCGACCCGGCGACCGGCGGCGACGTACTGCCCACCATCCGCGCCGAGATGCACCGGGTCGCGCGCGGCGCCGGGACCGCGCCGGTCCGCGAGACCGGCTCGTCGGTCTACCAGGTCTTCGACGGCTCCGGCGCCGTGACCGTCGGCGAGAAGACCTGGTCAGTGACGCGCGGTGACCTGTTCGTCGTCCCATCCTGGCAGCCGTTCTCCGTGCGCTCCGAGGCCGGCTCCACCGACTCCGACTCCGGTGCCCTCGACCTGTTCCGCTTCAGCGACTCCCCGGTCTTCGAAGCCCTGCGCCTCAACCGCACCCATGTGGAAGGAACCACCCGATGAAGCTCGCCACCCTCAGGACCGGCGCCACCACCAGGGCCGTCCGGCTCGACGGTGACACCCTGGTCGATCTCGGCGCCCCGGACGTGGGCACCCTGCTCGGTCAGGACGGCTGGGCCGGGCACGCCGCGGCCGCCACCGCCGCGAACGCCGCTACGTACGCCGTGGACGGCGCCGCGTACGCGCCCGTGGTCCCCCGGCCCACGAAGGTGATCTGCGTCGGGCTCAACTACCGCACCCACATCCAGGAGATGGGCCGCGACCTGCCCGAGCACCCCACTCTGTTCGCGAAGTTCGCCGACTCGCTGATCGGCGCGGGCGACGACATCGTCCGGCCGGACGAGACCGGCCAGTTCGACTGGGAGGTGGAGCTCGCGGTGGTCGTCGGCAAGCAGGTGCGCCGTGCCCGTGGTGAGGAGGCCGAGCAGGCGATCGCCGGCTTCACCGTACTCAACGACATCACCTGCCGTGACTGGCAGTTCCGTACCCGTGAGTGGCTGCAGGGCAAGATGTGGGACTCCAGCACCCCGGTCGGCCCCTTCCTCGCCACCCCCGACGAGCTGCCCGGCGGTGTACGCCCCGCTCTCGACGTCCGGCTGAGCGTGGACGGTGAGGTCATGCAGTCCGACACCACCGCCGACCTGCTCTTCGACCCGGTGCACCTGGTGGAGTACGTCTCGACGATCGTGCGGCTCAACCCCGGCGACATCATCGCCACCGGCACCCCGGGCGGCGTCGGCCACGCCCGTGAGCCGGGGCGCTACCTCCAGGGCGGCGAGAGCGTCGTCGCCGAGATCGACGGCATCGGCCGGCTGGAGAACCGTGTCGTCAAGGAGGGCACCTCCTGATGCCCCGCACCTTCGACGACGCCCGCAGCTGGGCGCAGCTCGGCACCGGCCTGTTCATCCGGGCGGCGGACCTCCATGACGCCGGACTGGACGGGCCGAGCACACTGCCCGGCTGGACCCGTAAACACCTCGTAGCTCACATCGCCGCCAACGCCGACGCCCTGGGCAACCTCGTCCACTGGGCCGCCACCGGCGAGCACACGCCGATGTACGCGTCCCCGGAGGAACGCGCCGCCGGTATCGAGCGGGGCGCCGTGCTGCCGGCCGGTGAACTGACCGCGTGGCTGCGCCGTTCCGCGACCGGGCTCGCCGCTTCGATGTCCGCGCTCAGCGACGAGCAGTGGCAGTCCCCGGTCGTCACGGCACAGGGCCGCACCGTGCCCGCCACCGAACTCCCCTGGATGCGCTCGCGCGAGGTGTGCGTCCACGCGATCGACCTCGGTACCGGACCGACCTTCGCCGACCTGCCCGCCGGCTTCCTCGCCGCGCTCTGCGACGACGTCGCCGCCAAACGCGCCAAGGACGGCGGTCCGGCACTGATCCTGGAGGCGGCCGGCACCGGCGCCCGCTGGGAGCTCCCGGGCGAGGGTGAGCCGACCGTGCTCACCGGCGCCCTGCACGACATCACCGCGTACCTCACCGGGCGCGAACACGCCCTCACAGCCCCCGGCGGCGGGCCCGCGCCCGCCCTGACTCGCTGGCTCTGACCGCCGCCGGGCAGGACCGGGACCGGCCGTCCGGCTGACGGCGGCCGGTCCCGGCATCCCCGGCCTCCCGGCGAACCCCAGCCCCGCGCCCCCGCGGCCCCACCACTTCTGTGACTCGAGGAAGAGACGGACCATGACCCTTGCGCACCCTCCCGCCGGCGGCACACCCGACGTGCTCATCGTCGGAGGAGGCATCGGCGGCCTCAGCTCCGCGTTCGCCCTGGCCCGGGAGGGGCTGCGCGTGCGCGTCCTCGAACGTGCCGCGGAGTTCGGCGAGGTCGGCGCCGGCATTCAGATCGCGCCCAACTGCACCCGCATCCTCGACGAGTACGGCCTGCTCGACGAGGCCAAGGAGCTGGGCGTGCTCCCGGAGCACATGGTGATGCGCGACGCCCTCGACGCCGAAGAGCTGACCCGGCTCGACCTGCGGGACGTCGAACGGCGCTACGGATTCCCGTACATGGTGATCCACCGCAGCGACCTGCACGGCATCTTCCTGCGCGCCTGCCGGCGGGCCGGCGTGGAGCTGCTGACCGACCGGACGGTCATCGACTACGAGCACACCGAGAACGGCGCCCGGGTCCGCCTGGCTGACGGCACGGCCGATGAGGCACCGGTGGTCATCGCCGCCGACGGCCTGCACTCGGCGGCCCGCCGCAAACTGGTCGGCGACGACGTGGTCAGCTCCGACTACGTCGCCTACCGCGCGGCCGTCCCCATCGAGAAGGTGCGGGACAACGGCGTCGCCGAGCAGGACGTCACCGTGTACGTCGGCCCGCGCTGCCACTTCGTGCAGTACGCCCTGCGCGGCGGCGACATGTTCAACCAGGTCGCCGTGTTCGAGTCGCCGAAGGCGGTGACGGGGAAGGACGACTGGGGCACCCCGGACGAGCTGGACGCGGCCTTCGCGGCCACCTGCGACACCGTACGCAAGGGCATCCCGCTCATGTGGCGGGACCGCTGGTGGCAGATGCTCGACCGGGACCCGGTCGAGACCTGGGTGCACGGCAGGACCGCGCTGCTCGGCGACGCCGCCCATCCGCCGCTGCAGTACATGGCGCAGGGCGCGATCATGGCGATCGAGGACGGCTGGGTCCTCGCCCGGCACGTCGCCCGCCAGTCGTCCACCGGGGCCGCGGCCCTGGACTGGGACGCCGTACTGGCCTCCTACGAAGCGGTCCGCGTCGAACACTGCCGACGGGTGCAGTCCACCGCCCGTGCCTGGGGCGACCTGTGGCACCTGGACGGCGGGAAGCGGCTGCAGCGCAACGCGATCATGCGTGCGCGGGACGCCCACGACTACGGCTTCACCGACTGGGTGTACGGGCCGACCGCGCTGCTCCCGGACGAGGAGCCCGCGATGTTCACCCCGATACCGCTCTCCTCGGTGCCGCTGTCCCCGACAGCGCTGTCCGAGGCCGTGGCGGGGGAGGCGGACGCCGTCACAGGAGGCGCCTGACCACCGATTTACGGTGTGTCCGGAATCAGTACGGTGCGTACTGTATGGAGCCGGTGTGTGCGCTCGGCGTACAGGGGCGCGTTAGGATCGGGCCATGGCGAACCTTCGTGAGGCACAGAAGCGGATGACCCGCCGTCTGCTGCTGGAGTCAGGACTTGAACTGTTCAAGACGAAGGGGTACGCCGCCACGACGGTCGATGACATCGCGACAGCGGCGGGCACCACACGGGTGACCTTCTACGCGTACTTCCCCTCCCGCAGCGAACTGATGAAGGCGCTCATCGACGAGCAGCTCAACGAGGCGCTGCAGCGCGTCGGTTCGCCCGAGCACGGCTCCACGGCGCAGGGCCTCGTCGCCACGATCGCCGAGGGCACGCCGGAGGCGATCACGGCGTGGCTGCGGCGGACCGCCGACAGCTGGCCGGCCATCCACCCCATCATCCGGGTCGGCCGCGACGCCGCGGTGGTCGATCCGGAGCTCACCGGCCTGGTCGAGCGGTGGATGGAGGAGGCCGTCGGCGACATCGAGGACGGACTGACGACGGCCGGGCGGTTCGAGCCGTACCAGCGCCACTTCCGCGGCGTTCTGGCGATGGCCCAGCTCGACTTCGTCGCTCAGAACTGGGACCGGACCGACTGGAAGCTCACGCGGGACCAGATGCTGGACGAGCTGGGCGCCAGCTGGGCGGGGCTGCTGACCTGACCCGGCCTGTTCGGGTCCCGGCTTCCGGTCCTGGTCAGAGCTGCGTCGCGGCGTCGAACAGCAGTGCCCGCAGCCACTCCGTGAAGTACTGGTCGGCCAGCCTGGGGTTCCAGACCATGTCGATCCCGAGCCCGGGAAGCGGGAACGGGAACTCCTCGATCCGGACATCCGCGAGCGTTCCCATGGCGGCGGCCACCCGGTATCGCAGGAGCGCCACACCGCCCGCACGTGCGACCAGGAACGGCACCAGCAGGAAGTCGGAGATCAACTGGCCGACGCGGTACGGGATTCCCTCGTCCTCCAGGACCGAGTAGGGGAAGACACGCCGTTCGGTGTCCACCACGATGTGCGGCTGGGTGCTGAGGAGTTCGAGCGCGCTTGCCTCCGGTGGTGTGTCCGGGGCGGCCACCACCACACAGCGGTCGTTGTACAGGCGTTCGCGAGGGTAAGGGGAGAAGTGCCCCTCCGAGATCAGTACGACGTCGACGCCCTGGTCGGTGAACGTGGCCTCGGTCGGCACGGTGATCGTACGCACCCGCAGTGTGGCGTGCGGAGCGCGCTCGGCGATGAGCCGGGTGATCCGGGGACCGACGACGAACGCCGTGCTGTTCGTCATGGCGATCGTGATGACGCGCCGGTCCGTCGCCGGGTCGAAGTGCGGGAAGTCCATGATGTGCGCCGTCTGCTGCAGGGCACTGCGCAGCGGCGCGATCAGCTCCAGCGCCCGCGGGGTCAGCGTGACACCCGTACCCTGCCGGACGACGAGGTCGTCACCCAGCAGACGCCGCATTCTCGTGAGGGCGTGGCTCATCGCGGGCTGCGACAGGCCGACCCGTTCCGCCGCTCTGGTCACCGAGCGCTCCTCCAGGAGCGCGAGAAGGGGCACCAGGAGATTGAGGTTGACCGACGCCAGCCGGTACAGCCCCGGACCCGTGGTGCCCTCTTCGTCGTCGCCCATGGAGCAGACCTTACGCAGCGGCCAGGGTCATGCGACGCAGCCGGGGGACCGGGATCCGGTAGTTGAGCGCCACCGCCGCACCCGCGCCCTCGCCGCTCTCGTGCGGCCAGTGCATCAGCGCCGGCCCGCCGCCGGGTTCCCCGTCCACGTACACCGGTTCCCCCTCCAGCGGCAGACCGCCGGCCGCCTTGAGGCTCAGTCCGAACTGCTCGGTCCAGAAGTACGGCTGGAACCGGAGCGGTGGCGCTCCGGCGCCGTGGACGAGCGCTCTGGCGGCGGTCTTCGCCTGCTCGATCGCACTGCTCCACAGAGGGATTCGGCGCAGGCCGTCCGGCGTGGGGAAGGCCGCGAGGTCTCCGACGGCCGCGATACCGGGGCGGACCAGCCCATGTGCGTCGACCGGGACGGCGCCCTCCGGTACGAGTCCCGGGTCCTTGAGGAGTCCGGTGCCCGCGAGCCACTCCGTGTTGGGGATGTCCCCGACGGCGCTGACCAGGACCTCCGCATCGAGGAACGCCCCGTCGGCAAGGACCACGCGGGTGCCTTCCGCGTGCCGTTCGAGCCGCGCCGATCCCGTCTCCACGATCGTCAGGCCCAGTTCACGCGCGGCTCCGACGAAGACACCGGCGAGGTACGGACCGAGCCGGCCGCTCAGCGGCGCCTCCCGGGAGACGAGGGTGACCCGGGAGCCGCCCGCCAGGCACGCCGAAGCGATCTCCATTCCCAGCGGGCCTCCGCCGACCACGACGACCGACGGCCGGCCCGCCAGCCGGACGCGCAGCGACAGCGCGTCATCGAGACCGCGCAGGGTCAGCTCATCGGGAAAGGCGGACAGCCGCCGTGCCCGGGAGCCGGTGGCGAGGACGAGGCCGTCGTACGGCAGTTCCGTACCGTCGTCGAGAGTGACGAGCCGGCGATCGGGACGGAGCCCCGTCGCCCGGACACCCAGACGTTCCGTCGCCCCGTGTCCGGCCGGGGGAAGCTCGTGCGACGCCGTGTCACCGCTGTCGAGCAGGAGTGCCTTCGACAGTGCCGGGCGGCTGTACGCCGGGTGGGGTTCGTCGCCGACGATGGTCAGCTCGCCGTCGAAGCCGGTCTCCCGGAGCGTATCGGCCGCGGTGAGTCCGGCTATCCCGTTGCCGACCACGACGACGCGCTCCAGCCTCCGGGTGCTCATACGATCCTCAGCGCCGCGACCGGGCACACCCGGACAGCGGCGTGGGCCGCGGCGGCGTCGGCCTCGCCGACCTGCTCGCTGTCGAGCACGAGCTCGCCCTCGTCGTCGAGGTGCATGAGCTGAGGGGCCGCCTCCTCGCACAGGCCGTGACCCTCACAGCGGGGGCGGTCAAGAACGATCTTCATACGGGGACCACTTCCAGGACGGGGAGCTGCTCGATGCTCCGGGTGATGTTGCTGGGAACACGGACGCCGGGCCCGACCACGAGGCGCTTCACGCGCCGGGACAGCGCCTCGATCACGGCGTGCGCCTCCAGCCGGGCGAGCCCCTGGCCCGCGCAGCCGTGCGGGCCGTAGCCGAACGACAGATGGTCGACCGGATTGCGTCCGGCCAGGAAGGCGTCCGGATTCTCGTAGTGCCGGGGGTCGCGGTTGCCGGCGCCGAACAGGACCGCGATCTGCGCGCCCGCGGGGATGACGGCACCGTCGATGTCGATGTCCCTGGTGGCGCGGCGGCCCCAGGCATGGACGGGTGCCCAGAAGCGCAGCACCTCGTTGAACGCCGCCGGTACCAGCGACGGGTCCTGGCGTACCAGGTCGAGCTGGTCGGGGTGCGCGCCGAAGAGGGCGACGGTGTTGCCGATCGCCGCCACGGTGGTGTCGACGCCGGCACCGAGATACTGGTGGATGATCTGCCCGGCCGTGCCCGGCGGAATGGCGCCCCGCGCCTCGGCGTCGAAGATGCCGCGGCCCACCGACCCTTCGGCCAGGTCGGCGGCCGTGACCCGGGAGCACCACTCGTAGAGCTCGCCCGCGACCGGGAAGCTCTCGGCCGTGCGCTGGTTCATCGGGCCGATGACCTGCATGGCGGCCTGCCCCCAGCGCAGCATGCTGTCGCGCACACGGCCGGTGAAGCCGATCAGGTCAGCGACGACCTCCAGCGGGAAGACCCGGGCGAGGGCGTCGATCGCGTCGAAGGTGCCCTGCTCGACGAGGCCGGCGACGAGAGCGTCCGCCTTCGTCTCGATGCGCCCCTTCAGACCGCGCAGCGCACGTGGCGAGAGGTTTTCGGCGAGCGTGGCGCGCAGCTGGGTGTGCAGTGGTGGATCGGAGGCGAGCGAGGTGCCGCTGAGCGCCTCGTTGACCGCGCCGTTGAATCCGATCGAGGTCGAGGAGTACGCCTCCCAGTCCGCGAGCGCGCCACGGATGACGTCGTAGCGCGTCAGCGCGTGGACGTCGTTCCTGCGGAGGTGGACGACGGGGCCCTGTTCCCGCAGTTCGGCGTAGACGGGGTACGGGTCGAGCACGACCTCGTCGGCGAAGAGGTCGACGTCTGAGGCAGGTGGGGTGGTCATGCCCCCAGTGAAGTGGCCGGATCTTGGATCCAGCAAGTGAATGATTTACATGCCGTCACATGCATCTGATGCATGATCCACAAGGCTGGTTGGACTAGTCGTCCATTGTTTTCTCCTGGTGTTCGTTTCATTGACATGCTGTAAAGCGAAAGGCTACCGTCGTGATCACAGCCACAAGGGTGCAGCGCACCCCTACCCGGACACGTGAGGGCAGGCATGAGCGTCAAGAGCAACACCGTGAATACCGTGCTGGGCCCATTGCCGGCCGAGGAGCTGGGCATCGTCTCGGTCCATGAGGCACTGCTGTCGGTGGTTCCGGGCGCGGAGCACGCCTTCGACATCACCATCGACCGCGCGGAGATCTTCGAGACCCTCGCAGCGAAGCTGGCGGACTTCCGTGCCCACGGCGGCGGGACGATCGTCGACAGCACCGGCATGTTCCACGGCCGGGACGTCCGGCTGTACGAGACCCTCTCCCGTACGACCGGCGTGCACATCGTCGCCTCGACGGGCCAGGGTCCCGAGGAGCTGCTCGGCGGCTACTTCCTCACCCCGCAGACCAACCCGCCGGCGCCGTGGCCGGCCGAGAAGTTCGCCGACCTCTTCACCAAGGAGGTCACCGAAGGCATGGTGGTCCCCCGGGTGGAGCGCCGGGGCGCCGCCGGTCTGGTGGCGACCGCCGCGACCGCCGACGGCATGACGGCGACCGACGAGAGCCTCTTCCGCGGCGCGGCCAGGACCGCCCTCGCCACCGGCGTCGCGGTCTCCGTCCGCTACGGGAGCGACGCCGTCCACGACCTCGATGTCGTCCTCGACGAGAAGCTGCCGGCCGACCGCGTCGTCGTCGGCGGACTCGACCGCAAGGACGCCGTCGCCGCAGGCGCGCCCCTGGAGATCGCCCGCCGCGGCGCCTATGTCGCGCTCGACCACGTCGGCGTGGAGGACGACGGTCACCTCACCGACGCCGAGCGCGCCACCCTGGTCGCCGACCTCGTACAGGCCGGTTTCGGCAACCGGATCCTGCTCTCCAGCCGCGCGACCGGGGTGGCGAAGGGCCACGCCGGCAACGACGTGCCGTACAGCCACGTCCTCACCCGCTTCGTCCCGCTCCTGACGGCACAGGGCCTCAGCGACGAGGACGTGCGGCGGATTCTCGTGGACAACGCGCGCGACCTGCTGTCCGTGCGCTGAGGGCGCCCGCCCGAACGACCGTCAAGTCTCTTTCTCCGAAGGTGAGTGCTGTGTCGAGAGTGAACACCGTCCTGGGGCCGATCCCCGCCGAGGAGCTGGGCCTCGTGGCCATCCACGAGCACATCGGCTACGGGATGCCAGGCTCCGAGCTGGACACCAAGTGGTGGAAGGAACCGGAGCAGCGGTACGAGGAGACCGTCCCGAAGCTGCGCAGGTTCCACGAGTACGGCGGCGGCACCTTCGTCGACGCGACCGGGATCTGCAACGGCCGTGACGTCGACTACTACAAGTCGCTGTCGGCCAAGACCGGCGTCCACATCGTCGCCTGTACGGGCTTCGTCGGCGGCGACACCGCACTGCCGCACTTCGCCCGGGCGAGCGTGGACTACCTCACCCGGCAGTTCGTCCACGAGATCACCGTGGGCATCGGCGACACCGGCAGCCTCGCCGGTGTCATCAAGGTCGGGGTGAGCCGCGGCGGCCGGATGACGGACCTGGACAAGCGCATCTACCGCGCCGCCGCCCGCACCTCACTCACCACGGGTGTGCCGATCCTGACGCACCTCGCGATCGACGCCGAGAACGCGATCGCGATCTTCAACGACGAGGGACTTCCCCTCGACCGCGTCCTGTTCGGGCATGTGGACGACGGTGTGAACGCCGACAAGACCCGCGACGTCTGGATCGCCGAACAGGGCGGCCGCATCGGCTTCGACACCTTCGGCTACGAGACCGAGCTGCCCGACCCGCCCTTCTGGGCCCGCCCGCGCGGCGAGCGGCTCGACCACTTCCTCCGGTTCATCGGCGAAGGCCGGCTGACGCAGGTCCTCGCGTCCGCGGACGCGAACTGCAGCCCGCTGGGCTGGCCCGGTGTGAAGGGCCACACCGTCAACTACCTCTTCGAGGACCTCATCCCGGACCTCCGCGCCGCCGGCCTCGACGAGGCCGCGATCAAGACGGTCTTCGTCGACAACCCGGCCGGCTTCCTGACCATCCAGAAGTCCTGACCATCCAGAAGCAGAGAGAACCACCATGCAGCTCTCAGACCTGAAGAACCTGAAGATCGCCGTCGTCGGGGCGGGATACGGCGGCGCGGCGGCGGCCAAGGCACTGAGCCTGCTCGGCGCAGACGTCAACGTCTACGAACAGGCCGCCCGGATCCGGGAGGCGGGGGCCGGCATCGGTCTGCGTCCCTCCACCATGAACCGGTTCCGCGAGTGGGGGATCTTCGACGCGATCGCCGGAGTGAGCTCGCCCAGCGAGTACTTCCAGATCCTCACGCCCACCGGCGGCCCGATCATGAAAGAGGCATGGCCGGTCTCCGGCGAGCAGACCCACACCCACCTGATCCACCGCGGCGACTTCATCGACGCGCTCCTGGGTGTGCTCCCCGAAGGCATGGTGCACCTCGGTCACAGGCTGGAGAGCGTCCAGGACAAGGGCGACAGCTCCGTCCTCACCTTCGCGGGCGGCGAGAGCGTCGAGGCCGACCTGGTCATCGGTGCCGACGGCATCAAGTCGGTGGTGCGCAGCCGGCTGTTCAGCGACAAGGACCCGGTGTTCTCCGGCGAGCACGCCTACCGCGCGGTCATCTCCGTCGACGATGCCTACGGGATGGTCGTCGACGACGACCTCCGGATGTACATCGGCAGGGGCACGAAGATCTATCTGCTGCCGCTGCGCCACCGCGGTCAGGTGTCGTTCGACATCACCGCCCTGTGCCCGGACGGCACCTGGGCACCGCAGGTCACCAAGGACGACCTCCTGGCGACGGTGGAGGGCTTCGACGAGCGCCTCGTGGACATCACGCGCAACCTCGACATGGACACCGTGAACATCCGCGCCGTCTACGACATCGACCCGGTCGACACCTGGCACTCGGACTCCGTCGTCCTCATGGGGGACGCGGCCCACTCGATGCTGCACCACCAGGGCCAGGGCGCCAACTCGGCTGTCGAGGACGCCGGTGCGCTCGCCGACGCCCTGCGCGACGCGGCATCCGTGCCGGAGGCACTGGCCCTGTTCCAGGCCACCCGCAAGCCCGTGACCGACAAGCTGCAGGCGATCTCGCGTCAGGGCTGGGCCGAGGACGAGATCGACGAGGTCTTCCCCGGGCAGAAGCCCGCGGCCGCCGCTGCGAAGGACTGACACCATGACGCTGCACCCCGAGATCGCCAAGTTCATCGCCGCTCTGCCGGCCCCGCCCGACGGCCCGCTCGACCCGGTCGCCATGCGGGCGGGGGAGGAGGCACACGTCCCGCCCCTCGACGAGCGGCTCCCGCTGCACGCGGTCGAGGACATGACGGCGCCGACGGCATCGGGCGAGGTTCCCGTACGGATCTACACCCCGGCCGAGGCCGAAAGCCACGGCCTGCTCGTCTACTTCCACGGCGGCGCGTTCTTCCTCGGCAGCCTGGAGACCCACGACCACGTCGCGCGCTCGCTGGCGAAGGAGACCGGCCTCAAGGTCATATCCGTCGGCTACCGCAGGGCACCCGAGGCCGCCTACCCGGCCGGCCTCGACGACTGCTACGCGGTGGTGCGCTGGGCCGCCGACGAGGGCAACGGCCTGTCCTGGGACGGTACGACCCTCGCCATCGCCGGCGACAGCTCCGGCGGCACCTTCGTCGCAGCGGTCGCGGCGAAGGCGCACGACGACGGTTTCGGCCGGATCACGCACCAGGTCCTCTACTACCCCTCGCTCGACCTGGACTTCGACACCGGCCGCTATGCCTCGCTGCGCGAGAACGCCGTGGGCTACGGCATGGAGACGGCAGGGCTGAAGCCCTTCAACGCCTTCTACACCGACAGCGGCGCCGATCCCGCGGACCCGCTCGTCTCGCCGCTCAAGCGGGCGGACCTCACCGGGCTGCCGCCGGCCCTCGTCGTCACCGCTGAGCACGACCCGCTCCGTGACGAGGGCGAACTCTACGGCCGGCGGCTGCGGGAGGCCGGTGTGGAGGCGACGGTGCGCCGGTACGAGGGCGCCGGCCACGGCTTCGTCCAGCACTTCTCCTGGATCCCCGAGTACCACCAGGTCTTCACCGAGACACGCGACTTCCTCAGCCGCGGCTGATCCGGCCGACCCCACGTACGCGTTCGGAAAGAGAGCCATGACGCACCCAGTCAACGTCCACCCCCTGGTCTCGCCGTGGGGCCGGTTCGGTCTCTACAGCTTCTACATCGACGCGCCGGAACCGGCCATCGTCGACACGGGCATCGCCTCGTCGCCCGCCGAGGGGATGGCTCCCGCACTGGAGGCGATCGGGCGGCGCATCGAGGACGTGCGCTGGATCCTGCTGACCCACGGTCACATCGACCACATCGGCGGGGCGCACGCCCTGTGGGAACTCACCGGCCGGCGCGCCCAGGTGGTGATCCACGAGGCCGACGCGCCGATGCTCCGCTCACGGCGTGCCCACGTCGACGAGTACCTCTCCGGGCGGGGCCAGTACCTGGGCGACCCCGAGGGCGAGGCGAAGGTGACGGCCGCCACCGATGCCGTCATCTCCGGCGAGATGGAGCCCACCCTGCTCGTCAGGGGCGGCGAGACCCTCTCGCTCGGCGGCGGCGTCACCGTCTCGGTGCACTCGATCCCCGGCCACACACCCGGATCGGTCGCCTACGCCATCGACGGCCGGCGGTCGGTGTTCGTCGGTGACGCCGTACAGGTCCACGGGGCCGCCAACGGGTTCCCCGGCTACACGGACCCGGCTGCCTACCGCGCCGGCCTGGAGTACGTGCGCGACGAGCTCCGTCCGCAGCACCTGTACCTCGGCCACCCCTACCGCCGCGCCGACGGCACCCCGTACGGCGTCGAACTCGACGCCGCACAGGCCCGGGAGGCCCTCTCCCAGAGCCTCGAAGCCGAGGGCCGTGTCGCCGAAGCCGCCTGCGGCTGTCTGGAGGCCGGTCTGCGGGAGACGGACTCGCCGTACTCCCCGTTCGCCCCCGCTGCCGATGACCTCGGCTACACCGGCGACCCCACGCTGGAGCCGTCGCCGTTCTTCACCTCGCTGCACGGCTACCGCACGCAGCACAACCAGCCTCGTAGTACAGGAGCTTCGCACTCATGACTGACTTCCAGACGATCCAGGCGGGCGGGCAGAAGATCGCCGTCGGCAAGGATTTCCGGGTGCCGATGCGTGACGGTGCCATGCTGGCTGCCGACACCTACAGCGGCGTCGACGACAAGCCGCGTCCGGCGCTGGTGGCGCTGAGCCCGTACGGCAAGGAGCTCCAGGCCCTCGCGCTCACCACTCCGCCGCAGCGGCGCCCCAGCCCGATGTGGGACGGTTGCATCGAGGCCGGTGACATCGCGCGCGTCGTCGCTGAGGACTATGTCCACGTCATCGGCGACCTGCGCGGATCCGGCGCGTCCGAGGGCGAGCACATCGGCAACTACAACGCCGGTGGAGTCCCGCTCGGCCAGGACGCGTACGACTTCATCGAGTGGGTCGCGGCACAGCCGTGGTGCGACGGGAACGTCGGCATGATCGGCATCTCGTACTTCGGCTCGATGCAGGTCCTGGCGGCCGCCGAACGTCCGCCGAGCCTCAAGGCGGTCTTCGTCAGCGGCGGCCACTTCGACTTCTACGAGACCACGTACCACGGCGGCGTCATGTGGTTCATGCCGCGCGCCGCCCGTGAGGGCCGCGGCGGTGACTCCGGCTGGGCCTTCACCGACGGCGTCAAGTCACGCATGCTGGAGACCTACTCCCCGCAGGAGATCGAGGAGCGCGTCGCCGAGCGCCTGAAGGACCCGGACGTGGCCGCCTGGCCCAACCTGTTCCACGTGCTCAACTACCCGAAGAACCACGAGGCATGGTTCGACATCGTGATGAACGAGGTCGACGGCGAGTGGTACGAGGAGCGCAACCCGGTCACGCTGGCGCCCCGCATCGACATCCCCGTATGGCTCCAGATCGACCAGGGCCGTGGCTGGACGATGGACGGCACCATCGAGCTCTACCACGCGCTGAAGGGTCCGAAGAAGCTGGACATCGGCCCCTACCCGCCGATGCAGTCGCGCCCCTTCGTCGAGGAGCACGACAAGATGTTCCGCTGGTACGAGTACTGGCTCAAGGGCATCGACAACGGGGTCATGGACGAGCCGGCCGTCACCGTGCACGTCGAGGGCTCGCGCGAGACCGTCACCGGCGCCCAGTGGCCGCCGAAGGACGTCGAGTACAAGCCGCTCTATCTGCGCCCACGCCGCACGCTCTCATCCGGACCCGAGCTGATGGGCGCCGAGCACGCCGCGCCCGACGGCTTCTACCAGGCGCCGCTGACGGTGACCGACAAGGTGGAGATCCTGAGCTGGAGCACCGCCCCGTTCACCGAGCCCACCGAGATGATCGGCCAGGGCGCGGCGCACATCTTCGCGGAGATCGACCAGCCCGACACGAACTTCATCGTGCGCCTGTGGGACGCGGCACCGAACGGCGGCCGTCAGCTCATCACCACCGCCTACCTCAAGGCGTCGCACCGCGAACTCGACGAGGAACGCACCACGGAGGGCGATCCCCACCACCCGCACACCCGTGCGGTGCCGGTCGAGCCGGGGAGGATCGAGGAGTACGTGCTGCGCGTCTACCCGTTCGGGGTGACGTTCCTGCCGGGGCACAGGCTGGTGATGGAGCTCTCCAACGCGGAGCCGCTCGCCGATGAGCACAACGCCCTGCTGCCGCCGGACGCCTTCCACCTGCCCGTGGGGCGCCCGGTCACCCACAAGATCTACCGCGACGCCGCGCACCCCTCCCGGCTCGTGCTGCCGTTCACGAAGGCCACGGGGTGAGGTGACCCGGCGGTACGAGCCGGCCCGCTGCTCCGCCTGAAGCCGCTTCCCGCGTGTGATCCGGCGGCCGTGGAGTGGGGCATCTTATGGTGATGCAATGCGACTTGTACCCTGGTGGGCCTTGCTCTCGTCCGGGTGTGCCCCTGTGCTGCTGCTCGGAGGCTGGAACGTCGCGGAGATGATGCAGGGGCCCGGCTACGACCCCAGGACCCGCACGATCAGTGTCCTCGCCGCGTACGGCATGCCCGGGTACGGAGTGATGACGGGGATGCTGCTCGTCCTCGGGGCCTGCTACGTCGCCACGGCGGTCGGTCTGCGCACCGCCACGGTCCTCGGCCGGGCCGCACTCGCCGGGGGCGGTGTCTCCGCGATGCTGCTGACGCTGGTCCCCGCACCTCCCACGGGAGGATCGTTCGGCCACGGGGCCGTGGTGACCGTGGGGTTCGGGCTGCTGGCCGTCTGGCCGGTACTGGCCGTGGACCGCGGCGGGAACGCGCCGTGGGCGCTGCGCGCGGGCGTGGTCCATGACGGGGGTGCGTCGTGGGGCCTGCGGCAGGGCGTGGCCATCGGGGTCACCGCCGCGATGGGGGTCTGCGCGGTCTGGTTCCTCGTCGGACTCCAGCTGCACTGGCTGCCGGGAATCGCGGAGCGTGTCCTGACCTTCGCCCAGGCGCTGTGGCCCTTCCTGGTCGTGGTCTCCTGCTGGTCGCGGCAGGTCAGCCCGGAACAGCCGTAGTCCGGGCCGACCGGGCCCCGGCCCGTCGTCAGGTGAGCAGCTGATTGCGGTGCGAGGCGCGACGTGCGGCGGACAGCAGCGAGTGGATCTGGGGGCCGGCCTGGTCGATCCGGCCCACGGGCTTCGGGAACGGCAGACGTACGTCACGGTGGCTGCCCGGGTACTCCAGACGCAGCGTCAGGCCGTAGCGGTCCATCGCCAGCGGGAGGACACGCACCATGCCCTTGTGCGGCTGTGGCTGCGCGAGGCGCAGGAGGAGGGGGACCAGCTCGCCGTGGCCGTCCATGAGGTGGGTCAGCATCGCCGCTTCCCTGGTGGCGATCGGGTCGGGGTCCGTCCTGCGCAGCTCGGCGTGGGTGACGAAGGCCCGGCCGTCGTGGTCGTCGATGACCGCCTGGCCGAACTCCATGCAGGTGCTCGCGGCCGACTCCGTGCTGTACTCGGCCAGCAGCAGACCCGTCACCGTGACGCGGGCCCGCATCCGCTCCCGTACCGGCGTGGGCGCGATGTCGGTGAGTTCCAGCCGCACCGGGACGCGGGTGCCCGGGTGCTCGGGGCGGGCCTCGGGCGGCGCGTGCAGGTGGATGTGGCCCATCGCGCTCGTACCGTCGAGGCGGTGCACCTCGATGGGGTCGTGCCCGTCGCTCACCACCGTCATGGAGTGGGCTGCGGTCAGGATCGACAGCACGCGTTCGGCGGGTGTCGGGTGCGTGACACGGGAGTTGAAAGGACGCATCCAAGTTCTCCAGAGGAGCGGCGGGTAGACCTCACTGCATCTACTTAGGCATGCCTAACCTAACCTATGGCTCGCGGTTCGGGTAGTCGGCCTGCCGCCCGCTCACCCCGCCCAGCGGCCCGACAGAAAGGTCAGCGCGACGGCGGTCGTCACGGGAGCGGCGAGGCTGAGACAGAGGGTCTTGAACGCCGGCCTGCGCAGGCTCCAGCCGGCCAGGGTGATCCACAGCGGCCACCACAGGAGGGTGGAGCGGGGGATGGACACGTACCAGTACGAGGTGCCCAGGGCCCACAGGGTGAGGCCGATGTACAGGGCCTCGGCCCAGCGGCGCTGCCTGGCCAGCAGCACGAGGAGGGCGAGTCCGGCGGCCATGGCCAGGAGTTCGGCCTGGAACATGACGGCGTAACCGGTGGTCTGGGCGTGGGTGAACGCGGCGTGCCAGGTGTTGGACCAGGCGGCCCAGGGGGTGTGGAACGTGCGGTTCCAGCCCTCCTCCTCGGCGTGCTTCCAGGCCATCCAGTCACCCGTGTGCGCGTGGAGGTAGCCGCTGTAGAGGGCCACGGGCACGGCGGGCAGGGCGAGCCAGGGGAGTTGGCGCCAGTGCCGGCCGGCCCGGGCGGTGAGGAGGAAGTGCAGCGCGACGGCGGCTGCGAGGAAGAGGCCGTTCACCCGGACCACGGTGGCCAGGGCGGTCAGGGAGGCCGCGAGCGGCCAGTTGCGCCGCTGGGCGGCGAGCCAGGCGGGCAGGGCGAGGGCGAGGAAGAGCGCCTCCGTATAGCCCGCGGCCAGGAATATCGCACAGGGCGAGAGCAGCAGGAACATCACGGAACGCCGGCCGGCCCCGTGGTCGGGCAGATGCAGCCGGGTGATCCGGGAGAGTGCCAGGACGGCGACGGCCCCGGCGACGAAGGAGATCAGCAGCCCGGCCGCGGTCCAGTCCGTGACGACGGTGTGGACCGCCCGCAGGGCGAGCGGGAAACCGGGCAGGAACGCCTCCCGGTGATCCAGGGTGCGGTGCAGGAGTTCGCCCTGGCCGGGGAAGTAACCGTCGCGGGCTATCTGCAGATAGTGCTCCCAGTCCCACTGCTGGAAGGGTGCCAGGAGCGGGCCCGCGTCACGGGAGTCGTGGTCGGCGGGGAAGAGCCACCGGACGCAGTAGGCCGTGGTCCAGACGCCCAGGCGGGTCGTCAGATACAGCCACAGCACCTGCCGGTCGGCGGGGCTCACCCGCAGGAGGAGTGCGCGGAGGGCGGCCGCCCGCGCGCGGGGCCCCGGCTCGGCCCCGTGCCCGCTGATTCTGTCCCGCCCGGCCCCGCTCCGCGCTGTGTGCGGCCGCCGGTCCGGTGCTCCGGATGACCGTACGGATTCGGGTGTGCGCTCACGCAGCCCGGACGGCAAGAACGGCATGGGACTCTCTCCTGGTGTGGGGGTGTACCGGGACGACCGGTGTCACCCGCGGTTCCTGCGTCTTTCGCTCTCCTTGGAATACGCCCGGGGCCGGGCATCCGGCTGACACCGGGTACCGGGAAACGCACGTGATGATCGTCACGGAACCCCGCGCCGCGAACTCGCGTCAGGGCGGCCGTGCCGGTGCGGCGGCCGTGCCTGATGCCCCGGCAGGGCGCCCCGGCGAAGCGCCCGTTGGGGCCTCCCGGGGCGTGGCCAATCCATCACCGTGTCAGCTCCGAATGTCTGCCGTCAGTCCGCAGACGCCGGAGGAACACCGATGAGTACCCCGCACCCCACCGAGTCCGACGGCTTCGCGGACGGTCCCATCCGCCGGGCCGAGTCCGCCGAGCAGGGACTGGCGCGCCACATCGCACGTGCCGCCCGGGCGGCGGCCCGGGCCGCCGCCTACGGAGGCGCCCAGGCCAGGGACAGTACCGGGCGTACGGCCGCGGACGCCGCCGGGGAGGCCGCGACCAGCACCAC
>NZ_JAAGLN010000076.1 GCF_010548145.1 Streptomyces sp. SID10853 | reverse complement strand
CGCCCGCCGGCCGGCGGCGGAGGCGCACGGCTCAGCGCCCGCTGCCGCCCCGGTGGCGCAGCCGCAGTCGCAGCGGCACCAGCGCCGACTCGATCTGCGTCGCGAGGTTCATCTTCGACACCCCGTCCGTGCGCTCCTCGAAGCGGATCGGGATCTCCACACCGCTGAAGCCGCGGCGCATCGCCAGGAACTTCAGCTCCACCTGGAAGCTGTATCCGGCGCTGCCCAGCGTCGTCAGGTCCACCGCGCGCAGGGTCCGCGCCCGCCACAGGTTGAACCCGGCGGTGATGTCGCGGATCCGGGTGTCCAGGATCGTGCGCGCGTACTGGTTGGCGAAGCGCGACAGCGCCTTCCGGTGCACGCCCCAGTCCTCGTCCAGCGAGCCCCCGTCGACATACCGGCTGCCGACGACGAAGCCCGCCCCGGTCGCCAGCGCGGTCCCCAGCAGCTGCGGCACCACATGCGGGGGGTGGCTGCCGTCGGCGTCCATCTGTACGACGTACTCGGCGCCCTCGTCCAGCGCGGCCAGCATCCCGGCCGCGTAGGCGCGCCCCAGGCCGTCCTTCCCGGTGCGGTGCAGCACGGTCATCCGCGGCCGCGCCCCCGCCTCTTCCGGGCGGTCTGCGTTGTATCCGGCGGCCAGTTCGTCCGCCAGCCGGCCCGTGCCGTCGGGGCTGGCGTCGTCCACGACCTTCAGCTGCAGGCCGGGCAGCCCCAGGGCCAGCACGGCCTCGGCGGTCCGCGGCAGACTGTCCGCCTCGTTGTACGTCGGCATCACCACGGTCAGCGGCAGCGTGCCCCACTCCTGGGGGAGCTGCCCGGTCGCGGAGGGCTGGGGCATCGGATCTCCGTACGTCGGGGGCGTCTGCGCTCGTCGGCGGGCCGCCGGCCGAGCCGGCTCAGCAGCAGCCGGCCCCCGGCAGCGTCCGCATATTACGTGCCTCGCGGCTCCTGGCCGCGAGCAACTCGTCGGCGGGGTAGCCGACTTCCTCCAGCGTCAGCCCGTGTGGCCGCACGACGCGCACGGACGAGTCGCGCACCGCGGCGGCGAGCACCTGCCCCGGCCACTCCACCGGCCGGTGCCCGTCACCGACCGACAGGAGCGCCCCCACCAGGGAGCGGACCATGTTGTGGCAGAAGGCGTCGGCCCGCACGGTCCCGGTGACGATGCCGTCGGTGCCGCGCTCCCAGATGAGCTGCTGGAGGGTGCGGATCGTGGTCGCGCCCTCGCGCTTCTTGCAGTACGCGGCGAAGTCGTGCTCCCCGATGAGGGCCTGCGATGCGGCGTTCATCGCCGGGAGGTCCAGCTCCCTGTCGTGCCACAGGACGTGTCCGCGCAGCAGCGGGTCGACCCCGCCGGGCCGGTCGCTCACCCGGTAGGCGTACCGGCGCCAGATCGCCGAGAAGCGGGCGTTGAACCCGGGGGGCGCCTCGGCCACCCGCCACACCCGGACGTCCTGGGGCAGCCGCCCGGACAGCCGCCGCAGCAGCTTCTCCCGGTGCTCCTCCCACACCTCGCGGGGCAGGTCGGCCTGGGCGACCTGGCCGCGGGCGTGCACCCCGGCGTCGGTGCGTCCGGCGACCGTCAGGTCGTACGTCCTCGCCGAGCGGGTCACCGTACGGATGGCCGACTCCAACTCGCCCTGGACCGTGCGGCGTTCGGTCTGCTTCGCCCAGCCGGAGAAGTCCCTGCCGTCGTACGCAAGGTCCAGCCGCACCCGTACCGAACCGGGCTCCACCTCGTCACTCACCAGCGCATCCTCTCAGCCTCGCACCGTCCGCACGGCGGCGCGCGAGGCGCGGCACCGCACAGAGACCACCACACAAGAAGAACGGGCCCGCACCGCCCCGGAGGGAGATACGAGCCCGTTCAGCTGTCTTCAGAACGTTGTCCTCAGAGCACAGTTCTCAGAAGAGCACAGCCCTCAGAACACTGTCTTCGTGAAGAAGATCAGGCGTCCTTGGACTCCGCCTCGACCGGCTTGGCGTCCTCGACGACCTCGGCCGGGGCCTCGGTCTTCGGGGCAGCGTCCTTGGCGGCACGCTTGGTCGCGGCCTCGGCCTCACCGGTGGCCTCCTGGGCCACGGTCAGCGCCTCGACCAGCTCGATGACCGCCATCGGGGCGTTGTCGCCACGACGGTTGCCGATCTTGGTGATGCGGGTGTAGCCACCGGGGCGGTTCTCGTACCGGGGGGCGATCTCGGTGAAGAGCGTGTGGACGACGCCCTTGTCCGTGATCGACTTCAGCACGAGGCGACGGTTGTGGATGTCGCCCTTCTTCGCCTTGGTGATGAAACGCTCCGCGACCGGACGCAGGCGGCGAGCCTTGGCCTCGGTCGTGGTGATGCGGCCGTGCTCGAACAGCGACTTCGCGAGGTTCGCGAGAAGCAGACGCTCGTGCGCGGCGCCGCCGCCCAGACGGGCACCCTTGGCGGGCTTCGGCATGTGTTTCTCCTTGTGATCTGCACCGGCCGTATCAGGTACCGGTGTCAGTTACCGACGGGCTGCTGCCCGCCGGAAGTCGGCGCGAGCCGTACTGCTCAGTACTGCTCGGTCTCCACGAACCCGGCGTCCGCGTCGTCGTCGGCGCCGAAGGCGTCAGCGGCGGCGGTCGGGTCGAATCCGGGCGGGCTGTCCTTGAGCGCCAGGCCCATACCGGCCAGCTTCGCCTTGACCTCGTCGATCGACTTCGCACCGAAGTTGCGGATGTCGAGCAGGTCGGCCTCGGAGCGGGCCACCAGCTCGCCCACCGAGTGGATGCCCTCGCGCTTGAGGCAGTTGTACGACCGGACGGTGAGCTCGAGCTCCTCGATCGGCAGGGCCAGATCGGCGGCGAGCGCGGCGTCCGTCGGCGACGGGCCCATGTCGATGCCCTCGGCGTCGATGTTGAGCTCGCGGGCCAGACCGAACAGCTCGACCAGGGTCTTGCCGGCCGACGCCATGGCGTCACGGGGACGCATGGCCTGCTTGGTCTCGACGTCGACGATCAGCTTGTCGAAGTCGGTGCGCTGCTCGACACGGGTCGCCTCGACCTTGTACGTGACCTTCAGCACCGGGGAGTAGATGGAGTCGACCGGGATACGGCCGATCTCCTGGCCCAGCTGCTTGTTCTGCACGGCGGAGACGTAGCCGCGGCCGCGCTCGACGGTCAGCTCCATCTCCAGCTTGCCCTTGCCGTTCAGCGTGGCGAGGACCAGGTCGGGGTTGTGCACCTCGACACCGGCCGGCGGGGCGATGTCAGCAGCGGTGACCAGGCCGGGGCCCTGCTTGCGCAGGTACATCACGACCGGCTCGTCGTGCTCCGAGGAGACGACCAGCTGCTTGATGTTGAGGATGAGGTCGGTCACGTCCTCCTTGACGCCCGGCACGGTGGTGAACTCATGCAGGACGCCGTCGACGCGGATGCTGGTGACAGCGGCGCCGGGGATCGAGGAGAGGAGCGTGCGGCGGAGCGAGTTGCCGAGGGTGTAGCCGAAGCCCGGCTCGAGCGGCTCGATCACGAACCGCGAGCGGTACTCGTCGACGACCTCTTCGGTCAGCGACGGACGCTGAGCGATAAGCATGCGGTGATCCTTCAGTCGTGGGCGCCCACTATTTGACGCCCCCAAGGTGCTGCTGTGGTGCACGGTCCAGCCGTGCTGCACGTACTACAAGAGTACGAGTCCTACAAGGGTACGGGCGGTACGCCGGAAAGTGGCCGTACCGCCCGCATAACCCTGGAGAACAGTCCGACGCCGGAGCGTCAGACGCGACGCCGCTTCGGGGGGCGGCAGCCGTTGTGCGGGGTGGGGGTGACGTCCTGGATCGAGCCGACCTCCAGGCCGGTGGCCTGGAGGGAGCGGATCGCGGTCTCACGGCCGGAGCCGGGACCCTTGACGAAGACGTCGACCTTGCGCATGCCGTGCTCCTGCGCGCGACGGGCGGCCGACTCGGCGGCCATCTGCGCGGCGAAGGGGGTGGACTTGCGCGAGCCCTTGAAGCCGACGTGGCCGGCGGAGGCCCAGGAGATCACGTTGCCCGAGGGGTCCGTGATCGAGACGATCGTGTTATTGAACGTGCTCTTGATGTGGGCATGCCCGTGAGCGACGTTCTTCTTTTCCTTGCGGCGCACCTTCTTGGTAGCACCCTGACGGCCCTTAGGAGGCATGTCTTACTCCCGGTGGAGTGGAGGTGATCGGTCCTACAGCGAAGACCGCTGAACAGCGTCCCTAGCTGAGGACTACTTCTTGCCCGGCTTCTTCTTACCGGCGATCGCGCGACGCGGGCCCTTGCGGGTACGAGCGTTCGTGCTGGTGCGCTGGCCGTGGACCGGCAGCCCACGACGGTGACGCAGACCCTGGTAGCAGCCGATCTCGACCTTGCGGCGGATGTCGGCCTGGATCTCGCGGCGGAGGTCACCCTCGGTGCGGAGGTTGGCGTCCACGTACTCGCGGATCTTGACCAGGTCCTCTTCGGCCAGATCACGAACGCGGGTGTTGGGGTCAACACCGGTGGCGGCCAGGGCCTCCTTGGACCGGGTGCGCCCGATGCCGAAGACGTAGGTGAGGGCAACCTCCACGCGCTTTTCGCGCGGGATGTCAACACCTGAAACGCGTGCCATTCAATGGCTCCTGTTGATATCGGGGGTCTTCCGCAGAGCCTCTCCCAGACGAAAGTGCCTACTGATGCGTAGGCACTCTTCCGGGTCCCCGGCCCCCGCCGGAGGTGTCGCCCGCTGTGTCAGCTGGGCGGGCCCTGCGTATGTACGTATTTACGTGCGTCGCGCGAAGAACTGCGAGGTGCAGGTCGTGCTTCAGCCCTGGCGCTGCTTGTGGCGCAGGTTGTCGCAGATGACCATGACCCGACCGTGACGGCGGATCACCTTGCACTTGTCGCAGATCTTCTTGACGCTCGGCTTGACCTTCATGGGATGTCAGGTTCTCCGGGTCGGTGCCACCACCACGCCGTGAAGCGGGGTGCGGGCAAGATCTACTTGTAGCGGTAGACGATCCGACCACGCGTCAGGTCGTACGGAGACAGCTCCACGACGACCCGGTCATCCGGAAGGATGCGGATGTAGTGCATCCGCATCTTGCCGCTGATGTGCGCTAGGACCTTGTGACCGTTCTGAAGTTCCACCTTGAACATTGCGTTCGGGAGGGACTCGATCACGGTGCCCTCGATTTCGATGGCACCTTGCTTCTTGGCCACGCTTCGCCCTTCGAATCGGCTACCTTGATCGGCTCCGTACAGCACGTATGCCGCCCTGAGATGCACGGAGACATACGGGTATACGCGAGCCGACGAGTCAGTCTACGTCAGGGCATCCATAAAGACGAATCCGGGAAGGATGCCCTGCTGTCAAGATCCTTAAGCCACTCGGCCGTACTCGGGCCCGCCGGCACACCGGTCGGCACACCACCCGGCCACCGGTCCGCGCTCAGCCCAGCGGGTCCGGGGCCACCGTCACACCCAGCTCCGCCAGCTTCGCCTTGCCGCCGTCGGGCGCCGTCAGCACGATCAGCCCCTCGTCGGTCAGCGCGATCGAGTGCTCCCAGTGCGAGGACCAGGTCCCGTCGGTCGTGATGACCGTCCAGTCGTCCTGCAGCACCTGGGTGCGGGGCGTGCCCAGCGAGACCATCGGCTCGATCGCCAGGCAGAAGCCGGGGACCAGCTTCGGGTTGTGCCGGCCGATGAGGCGGCGCTTGTCGACGTAGTTCAGCAGATGCGGGTCCATGTGCATCTCGGAGCCGATGCCGTGGCCGCCGTAGTCCTCGATGATCCCGTACTTGCCGGATGACGGCCGGGGCTGGCGCCGGATGTAGCCCTCGATGGCCTTCGACACCTCGGCGAGCCTGGCGCCCTTCTTCATCGCGGCGATACCGGCCCACATCGACTCCTCGGTCACCCGGGAGAGCTCGACCAGCTCCGGAGCGTGCCCGGTGCCGACGAACGCGGTGTAGGCGGCGTCACCGTGCCAGCCGTCGATGATCGCGCCGCAGTCGATCGAGATGATGTCGCCGTCCTTGAGGACGGTCTTCTCGTCGGGGATGCCGTGGACGACGACCTCGTTCACCGACGTGCAGATCGTGGCGGGGAAACCGCCGTAACCCAGGAAGTTCGGCTTCGCGTTGTGATCGGCGAGGACCTTGCGGGCCACCTGGTCCAGGTCGTTCGTGGTGGCCCCGGGCACCGCGGCCTCACGGGTCGCGGCGTGGATCGCGGCGACGACCAGCCCCGCCTCACGCATCTTCGCGATCTGCTCGGGAGTCTTGATCTCCACCATCGAAATTGCCTTCCGCATCGAACCGGATCTGTCCGCCGGACAGTGAACTGTCCGCGCTCTGTCTGTCTGCTCAACAGTACGGCCGCGGCGTCCCGGGGACACCGCGGCCGTGCGTACACGTACTGGCTGTCAGACCTTGTCGGTCTGCAGGGCCTCCATGGCCCGCTCGGTCACCTCGGTGACCTTGCCGAGCGCGGAGATCGTCGCCACCAGGCCCTGGGCCTTGTAGTAGTCGATGATCGGCTCGGTCTGCGTGTGGTAGACCTCCAGCCGGGTACGCACCGTCGCCTCGGTGTCGTCACCGCGCTGGTAGAGCTCGCCGCCGCAGATGTCGCAGACGCCGTCCTTCTTCGGCCGGCTGTACTCGACGTGGAACACATGACTCGAGTCGTTGCGGCAGATACGCCGTCCGGCGATCCGCTTCACGACCTCGTCCTCGGGGACCTCGAGGTCCAGCACCGCGTCCAGCTTCTGTCCCTCGGCGCTCAGCCACTCGTCGAGTGCCTGGGCCTGGATGACATTGCGCGGGAAGCCGTCGAGGAGGAAACCGCCCTCGGCGTCCGGCTGGGACATCCGCTCCTGCGCCATCCCGATGGTGACCTCGTCCGGGACCAGCTCGCCGGCGTCCATCAGCGCCTTGGCCTGCTTGCCCAGCTCCGTGCCCTGACTGATATTGGCACGGAAGAGGTCGCCCGTGGAGATGTGCGGGATGACCAGGTCCTTGGCAAGGTACGCAGCCTGCGTTCCCTTGCCCGCCCCGGGCGGTCCGACGAGGACGATACGCATCAGCGGAGGAACCCTTCGTAATTACGCTGCTGGAGCTGGCTCTCGATCTGCTTCACGGTCTCCAGACCCACACCCACGATGATGAGGATGCTCGTCCCGCCGAACGGGAAGTTCTGGTTCGCGCCGAAGCCCACCAACGCCATCGTTGGGACAAGAGCGATCACACCCAGATACAGCGACCCCGGCCAGGTGATCCGGTTGAGCACGTAGCTCAGGTACTCAGCGGTCGGTCGGCCAGCCCGGATGCCCGGGATGAAGCCACCATACTTCTTCATGTTGTCGGCGACTTCCTCGGGGTTGAACGAGATCGCCACATAGAAGAAGGCGAAGAACACGATCAACAGGAAGTACGTGACGATGTAGGCCGGGTGGTCGCCCTTGACCAGGTTGTCCTTGATCCATGTCGCCCAGCCCGCCGTCGAACCGCTGAACTGCACGATGAGGCCGGGGATGTAGAGCAGCGACGAAGCGAAGATGACCGGGATCACACCGGCCTGGTTCACCTTGAGCGGGATGTACGTCGACGTACCCCCGTAGGACTTCCGGCCGATCATGCGCTTCGCGTACTGGACGGGGATACGGCGCTGGGCCTGCTCCACGAAGACGACGAGTCCGACCATGGCCAGACCCACCAGGATCACCGCGCCGAACTCGATCCAGCCGCCCGCCAGCTTGCCCTGCTGCTTGACGGCCCACAGCGCACCGGGGAAGCCGGCCGCGATGGAGACGAACATCAGGATCGACATGCCGTTGCCGATACCGCGGTCGGTGACGAGCTCGCCGAGCCACATGACCATGCAGGTGCCCGCGGTCATGCAGATGACCATGACCACGGTGGTGAAGATCGACTGGTCGGGCACGATCTGGTTGGCCACGGGGCAGCTGCCGAAGAGTGCGCCGGTCCTGGCGGTCGCCACGAGACCGGTGCCCTGGAGGATCGCGAGCGCCACGGTCAGATAACGCGTGTACTGCGTGACCTTCGCCTGACCGGACTGCCCCTCCTTCTTCAGGGCTTCCAGCCGCGGGATCACCACGGTCAGCAGCTGCAGGATGATGCTCGCCGTGATGTACGGCATGATGCCGAGCGCGAAGATGGTGATCTGCAACAGTGCGCCACCACTGAACATGTTGACCAGGCCGAAGAGCCCCTGGTTGGTCTTCGTCTGGTCCAGACACTGCTGGACGTTCGAGTAGCTGACCCCGGGGATCGGGATGTGCGTTCCGAGCCGGTAGATCACGATGATGGCGAGTGTGAACAGCAGCTTCTTGCGCAGGTCGGGCGTCTTGAACGCTCGGGCGAACGCGGTGAGCACGGTGCCTCCTGCGACCCCCGCGCGTCTGCGTAGAGGTGACGGTCTTGAGAATTCGACGATGGACGGTATGCGTATCGGTCAATAGCCCCGCGCGGACACACCACGCTGAGTACAGACAGTGCAGCGCCACCATACCGGCGACCCTGCCCGCCTAGGAACGACCAACCGGGGATGCCCTTTCAAAAAGGCATCCCCGGTTGGGTGTTCACGTCATCGAGTCGTCTCAGACGAGCTCGGTGACGGTGCCGCCCGCGGCGGCAATCTTCTCCTTGGCGGAGCCGGAGACGGCGTCAACCGAAACCGTCAGCGCCACCGAGATCTCGCCCTGGCCCAGGACCTTGACGAGGCTGTTCTTGCGAACCGCGCCCTTGGCGACCAGGTCGGCCACCGTGACGTCCCCACCCTGCGGGTAGAGCTCACCGAGCTTGTCCAGGTTGACGACCTGGAACTCGGTGCGGAACGGGTTCTTGAAGCCCTTCAGCTTCGGGAGGCGCATGTGGAGGGGCATCTGCCCGCCCTCGAAGCGCTCCGGAACCTGGTAACGGGCCTTCGTGCCCTTGGTACCACGACCTGCGGTCTTACCCTTGGACGCCTCACCACGGCCCACACGGGTCTTGGCGGTCTTGGCACCCGGGGCGGGCCGGAGGTTGTGGACCTTCAGCGGGTTGTTCTCCGCCATGTCAGTCGACCTCCTCAACCGTCACGAGGTGGCGGACGGTGTTAGCCATTCCGCGGAACTCGGGGCGGTCCTCCTTGACAACCACGTCGTGCAGGCGCTTGAGCCCGAGCGAACGCAGCGTGTCGCGGTGGTTCTGCTTGCTGCCGATGTACGACTTCGTCTGCGTGATCTTGAGGCGAGCCATTACGCACCCGCTCCCGCACGCGCACGGAGCAGAGCCGCGGGGGCGACGTCCTCGAGGGGCAGACCACGGCGAGCCGCGATCTCCTCGGGACGCTGCAGGCCCTGGAGGGCCGCCACGGTCGCGTGCACGATGTTGATCGCGTTGTCGGAGCCGAGCGACTTCGACAGGATGTCGTGAACGCCGGCGCACTCCAGAACGGCGCGCACCGGGCCACCGGCGATAACACCGGTACCGGGGGAAGCAGGCTTGAGCAGGACGACGCCCGCGGCCTTCTCGCCCGTGATCGGGTGAGGGATCGTGCCCTGGATACGCGGGACCTTGAAGAAGCTCTTCTTGGCCTCTTCGACGCCCTTGGCGATGGCCGCGGGAACTTCCTTGGCCTTGCCGTATCCGACACCTACGGTGCCGTCACCGTCTCCGACCACGACGAGCGCGGTGAAGCTGAAGCGACGACCACCCTTGACAACCTTGGCAACGCGGTTGATCGCGACTACGCGCTCAACGTAAGCGGTCTTCTCGGCGGCAGCGCCACCGTCGCGACCCTTCCGGTCCCGCCGCTCGCCGCCACCGGCACCGCTTCCGCGGCGCTGGGGTCCAGCCATTGGATTTACCTCTCTCTGTTACGTCCGTTAGTCCCGGAACCGGGGCTTAGAACTTCAGCCCGGCTTCGCGGGCGGCGTCAGCCAGAGCGGCAATGCGCCCGGCGTACCTGTTGCCACCACGGTCGAACACGACAGCCTCGACACCCGCGGCCTTCGCACGCTCGGCGACGAGCGCGCCGACCTGCTGTGCCTGGGCGCTCTTGTCGCCCTCGCCACCGCGGATCGAGGTGTCCAGGGTCGACGCCGAAGCGAGCGTGTGGCCCGCGATGTCGTCGATGACCTGCGCAACGATGTTGCGGTTGGAGCGCGTCACGACCAGGCGCGGACGCTCCGGCGTGCCGGAGACGTGCTTGCGGACACGGACGTGGCGGCGCTTGATGGCAGCGCGCTTGTACGCGTCACCCTTGGCGATCTTTACACCGTATGCCATGGCTTACTTACCCGCCTTTCCGACCTTGCGGCGGATAACCTCGCCGGCGTACTTGACGCCCTTGGCCTTGTACGGGTCGGGCTTCCGCAGCTTGCGGATGTTAGCGGCGACCTCGCCGACCTTCTGCTTGTCGATGCCCTCGACGCTGAGCTTCGTGGGCGACTCGACCTTGAAGGTGATGCCCTCGGGGGCCTCAACGACGATCGGGTGGCTGTAGCCCAGGGCGAACTCCAGGTTGGAGCCCTTCGCCTGGACGCGGTAACCGACACCGCTGATTTCGAGCGCCTTGGTGTATCCCGTGGTCACGCCGGTGATCATGTTCGCCACCAGCGTGCGGGACAGGCCGTGAAGGGCCTTGTTCTGACGCTCGTCGTTAGGACGGACGACGTTGAGCACGCCGTCCTCGCCCTTGGTGACCTCGATCGGCGACGCGACGGTGTGCGAGAGGGAACCCTTGGGTCCCTTCACCGCGACCGTGCGGCCATCGATGGTGACGTCCACACCGGCGGGAACCTGGATGGGGAGCTTGCCGATTCGCGACATGAGCTTTTCCTCCGTTCCCGACTACCAGACGTAGGCGAGGACTTCCCCACCTACGCCCTTCTTGCTGGCCTGCTGGCCGGTCAGGAGACCGTGGGACGTGGAGATGATCGCCACGCCCAGGCCGCCGAGAACCTTCGGCAGATTGGTGGACTTCGCGTAAACACGCAGACCCGGCTTCGAAATCCGCTTGATGCCGGCGATCGAGCGCTCGCGGTTCGGGCCGAACTTCAGCTCGAGAACGAGGTTCTTGCCGACCTCGGCGTCCTCGGTCTTCCAGCCGGTGATGAAGCCCTCCTGCTGGAGGATCTCCGCGATGTGCGACTTGATCTTGCTGTGCGGCATCACGACGGAGTCGTGGTACGCCGAGTTTGCGTTACGCAGACGCGTGAGCATGTCTGCGATGGGATCAGTCATGGTCATGAATTGGCCTTCGGCCTCTCTCGCCGGGGTTTCCTGTATGCGCCATCCCTCTCCCCGCTCAGTGGCGGGACGGGTGCGGTGCGGGGACCTACGGCGTAGTAAGCGTTTTGTCAGCGGGCTTTGCCCGCGGGCGGTCGGGCGGCAGAGGCCCAACCCCGCAAGCCTACGGCATACGGAGGAGGGCTTCTGCCGACCTGATGCTTACCGAGAGCCTCGGATAATTCCCGGAAAGGGAATTACCAGGAGCTCTTGGTCACGCCCGGCAGCTCGCCGCGGTGGGCCATCTCACGAAGGCACACACGGCACAGGCCGAACTTGCGGTAGACGGAGTGGGGCCGGCCGCAGCGCTGGCAGCGGGTGTACCCGCGGACGCCGAACTTCGGCTTGCGGGCGGCCTTAGCGATCAGGGACTTCTTCGCCACGGTCAGTTCTCCTTGAACGGGAAGCCGAGGTGACGAAGGAGGGCACGACCCTCGTCGTCATTGGTCGCCGTGGTGACCACGGTGATGTCCATGCCCCGGACCCGGTCGATCTTGTCCTGGTCGATCTCGTGGAACATGACCTGCTCCGTGAGACCGAAGGTGTAGTTGCCACGGCCGTCGAACTGCTTCGGCGACAGACCGCGGAAGTCGCGGATACGCGGAAGCGCGAGCGACAGCGTACGGTCCAGGAACTCCCACATCCGGTCACCGCGGAGGGTGACGTGGCAGCCGATCGGCTGCCCCTCGCGCAGCTTGAACTGCGCGATCGACTTGCGGGCCTTGGTGACGGCCGGCTTCTGACCGGTGATCGTGGTGAGGTCCTTGATGGCACCGTCGATCAGCTTGGAGTCGCGGGCGGCGTCGCCCACACCCATGTTGACCACGATCTTGACGAGACCGGGGATCTGCATGACGTTCTCGTACGAGAACTCCTCACGCAGCTTGCCGGCGATTTCCTCGCGGTAGCGCGTCTTGAGACGCGGCGCAGTGGTGGCAGTCATCAGATGTCCTCACCGGTCCGCTTGGCAACGCGGATCTTGTTGCCCTCGTCGTCAAAGCGGTAGCCGACGCGGGTGACGACCTTCTTGCCGTCCTTCTCCACCACCAGCTGAACGTTGCTGACGTGGACAGGGGCTTCGGTCGTCACGATGCCACCGGTCTGCGAACCACGAGCGGTCTGGCCGGCCTTGGTGTGCTTCTTGACCCGGTTGACACCCTCGACGAGGACACGGTTCTGCGTGGGGTAGGCAACGATGACCTTGCCCTGCTTGCCGCGGTCCTTACCGGTGATGACCTGAACCAGGTCGCCCTTCTTGATCTTCATGCTTACAGCACCTCCGGCGCGAGCGAGATGATCTTCATGAACTTCTTCTCGCGCAGCTCACGGCCCACCGGGCCGAAGATACGGGTGCCGCGGGGGTCGCCGTCGTTCTTGAGAATGACGGCGGCGTTCTCGTCGAAGCGGATGTACGAGCCGTCCTGACGACGACGCTCCTTGACGGTGCGAACGATGACGGCCTTGACGACGTCACCCTTCTTCACGTTGCCACCGGGGATCGCGTCCTTGACGGTGGCGACGATTACGTCACCGATACCCGCGTAGCGGCGACCCGAGCCACCGAGAACACGAATGGTGAGAATTTCCTTCGCACCCGTGTTGTCGGCGACACGAAGTCGCGACTCCTGCTGGATCACGTCTGTCTCCTGATCGTCTGCCGGTTCCCGGCGGGGGCCGCACAGCTGAACTGCGCGGATCCCCCGCCGAGCCTGGCGGAACTGACCTGAGCGATGAGCTCAGGGATTCTTACTTGGCCTTCTCGAGGATCTCGACGATGCGCCAGCGCTTCGTCGCCGAGAGCGGCCGCGTCTCCATGATGACGACGCGGTCGCCGACACCGGCGGCGTTGGACTCGTCGTGCGCCTTGAGCTTGTTCGTACGGCGGATGACCTTGCCGTACAGCGCGTGCTTGACGCGGTCCTCGACAGCGACGACGACGGTCTTGTCCATCTTGTCGCTGACGACGAGACCCTCACGGGTCTTGCGGAAACCGCGCTGCTCAGTCGTCTCAGTCACATTCTTCTCGCTCATCAGGCGCTCTCCACCGTCTCGATGCCCAGCTCGCGCTCACGCATCAGGGTGTAGATCCGGGCGATGTCCTTACGGACGGACTTGAGCCGACCGTGGTTCTCGAGCTGTCCGGTCGCCGCCTGGAAGCGGAGGTTGAACAGCTCTTCCTTGGCCTCACGCAGCTTGGCGACGAGGTCCTCGTCGTTCAGCTCGCGCAGCTCGGTCGCCTTGGTACCGGCCGCCATCACGACTCACCTGCCTCGCGCCGCACGATGCGGCACTTCATCGGAAGCTTGTGGGCGGCGCGGGTCAGCGCCTCCTTAGCGACCTTCTCGTTCGGGTAGGACAGCTCGAACATCACCCGGCCGGGCTTGACGTTCGCGATCCACCACTCCGGGGAGCCCTTACCGGAACCCATGCGGGTCTCGGCGGGCTTCTTGGTGAGCGGACGGTCCGGGTAGATGTTGATCCAGACCTTGCCGCCACGCTTGATGTGGCGGGTCATCGCGATACGAGCAGCCTCGATCTGGCGGTTCGTCACGTACGCCGGCGTCAGAGCCTGGATGCCGTACTCACCGAATGCGACCTCAGTGCCACCCTTCGCCATACCACTGCGCTTGGGGTGGTGCTGCTTGCGGTGCTTGACCCTACGAGGGATCAGCATGTCGGTCAGGCCTCCGTTCCAGTGCTCTCAGCCGGAGCAGCTGCGGCGGGAGCCTCGGCCTTGGGGGCCTCGGCTGCCGGCGCGGTCTGCTGCGGCTTGCGGCCGCGGCCGCCACGCTCGCCGCCACGGCCACCACGGCCGCCGGCTGCCGGACGGTCACTGCCGCCACCACGGGCCGGGCGGTTACCCGCACGGGCCGCGGCGTTCTCGGCACGGACCTCGGCGATGTTCTTGACATTGCCCTTGTAGATCCAGACCTTCACGCCGATACGGCCGAAGGTCGTCTTGGCCTCGAAGAAGCCGTAGTCCACGTTCGCGCGGAGCGTGTGCAGCGGCACACGGCCCTCGCGGTAGAACTCCGAACGGGACATCTCGGCGCCGCCGAGACGGCCACCGCACTGGATCTTGATGCCCTTGGCGCCGGCCTTCATCGTCGACTGCATGCTCTTACGCATGGCGCGACGGAAGGAGACACGCGAGGAGAGCTGCTCGGCGACGGCCTGGGCCACCAGCTGAGCGTCCACCTCGGGGTTCTTGACCTCGAGGATGTTGAGCTGGACCTGCTTGCCGGTCAGCTTCTCCAGCTCGCCGCGGATGCGGTCGGCCTCGGCGCCGCGGCGGCCGATGACGATGCCCGGACGAGCGGTGTGGATGTCGACGCGGACGCGGTCGCGGGTGCGCTCGATCTCAACCTTCGAGATGCCGGCGCGCTCCATGCCCTTCGTCATCATGCGACGAATGGCGACGTCTTCCTTGACGTAGTCCTTGTACAGCTTGTCGGCGTACCAACGGGACTTGAAGTCCGTGGTAATGCCGAGTCGGAACCCGTGCGGGTTAACCTTCTGGCCCATTACCGGGTTCCTTCCTTGCTGCTGACGACCACGGTGATGTGGCTGGTCCGCTTGCGGATCCGGTAGGCACGGCCCTGGGCGCGCGGACGGAACCGCTTCAGGGTCGGGCCCTCGTCGACGTACGCCTCGGAGATGACGAGGCTGCCGGCGTCGGTGTGGTCGTAATTGTGTGCAGCGTTGGCGATGGCGCTGTCAAGCACCTTGCCAACCGGCACGCTCGCGGCCTGCGGGGCGAAACGCAGGACCGCCTGAGCCTCCGTGGCATCCATGCCACGGATAAGGTCCACCACGCGGCGGGCCTTCATGGGCGTGACGCGGATGTACCGCGCCTGGGCCCTGGCTTCCATGGTTGTCCCTTCGGTGTCGTTCATAGTCTTCGCACCCCGCCTTAGCGGCGCTTCGACTTGCGGTCGTCCTTGACGTGGCCGCGGAAGGTGCGGGTCGGCGCAAACTCGCCGAGCTTGTGGCCGACCATCGACTCGGTGACGAACACCGGGACGTGGATCTTGCCGTTGTGCACCGCGATGGTGTGTCCCAGCATGTCCGGGATGATCATCGAGCGCCGGGACCAGGTCTTGATGACGTTCTTGGTGCCTGCTTCGTTCTGTACGTCCACCTTCTTGACAAGGTGTCCGTCGACGAAAGGCCCCTTCTTGAGACTGCGCGGCATCTAAACCCGCTCCTAGCGCTTCTTGTTCGTCTTGCGGCGGCGGACGATGTACTTGCTCGAAGCCTTCTTCGGCGAGCGAGTACGACCCTCCTTCTGACCCCACGGGCTGACCGGGTGGCGACCACCGGAGGTCTTGCCCTCACCACCACCGTGCGGGTGGTCGACCGGGTTCATCGCGACACCGCGGACGGACGGGCGGACGCCCTTCCAGCGCATACGGCCGGCCTTGCCCCAGTTGATGTTCGACTGCTCGGCATTGCCGACCTCGCCGATGGTGGCGCGGCAGCGGATGTCGACCAGGCGGACCTCGCCCGACGGCATACGAAGGTGCGCCATGGCGCCTTCCTTCGCGAGCAGCTGGACCGAAGCACCCGCGGAACGGGCGATCTTCGCTCCGCCACCGGGACGCATCTCGATGGCGTGGATGGTCGTACCGACCGGGATGTTGCGCAGCGGCAGGTTGTTGCCCGGCTTGATGTCGGCACCTGCGCCGTTCTCCACCCGGTCGCCCTGGCCCAGCTTGGCCGGGGCGAGGATGTAGCGCTTCTCGCCGTCCGCGTAGTGGAGCAGCGCGATGCGCGCGGTGCGGTTCGGGTCGTACTCGATGTGCGCGACCTTGGCCGGCACGCCGTCCTTGTCGTGACGACGGAAGTCGATCACGCGGAAGGCGCGCTTGTGTCCGCCACCCTGGTGGCGAACGGTGATCCGGCCGGTGTTGTTACGGCCGCCCTTGCTGTGCAGAGGGCGAACCAGCGACTTCTCCGGCGTGGACCGCGTGATCTCGACAAAGTCGGCGACGCTGGAGCCACGACGGCCCGGGGTCGTCGGCTTGTACTTGCGGATACCCATTTCTCAGTCCTCGTCCGATTCCGGACGACTCGGACTCCGTTAGGAGACCGGGCCGCCGAAGATGTCGATACGGTCGCCCTCGGCAAGGGTCACAATGGCGCGCTTGGTGTCAGCGCGCTTTCCGAACCCGGTGCGGGTGCGCTTGCGCTTGCCCTGGCGGTTGATCGTGTTGACTCCGGTGACCTTGACCGAGAAGACCGCTTCCACGGCCTGCTTGATCTGGGTCTTGTTGGAGCCCGGCGCGACGATGAACGTGTACTTGTTCTCGTCGAGCAGCGCGTAGCTCTTCTCGGAAACAACCGGCTTGACGAGGACGTCGCGCGGGTCCGTGAAGGTCTTGCTGGTAACGGTCGTCTCAGCCATCAGACGTCGCTCCCTTCGGTCTCAGTGGTGGCCTTGGGGCCAGACACGAAGGACTCGAAGGCGGCCTTGGTGAAGACCACGTCATCGGATACGAGCACGTCGTACGTGTTCAGCTGGCCCGGCTCCAGGAGGTGCACCTGGGGCAGGTTGCGGGCGGACAGCCACGCGGCCTCGTCCGAGCGCTCGGCGACCAGGAGCACGTGCTTGCGCTCGCTGACCTTGCCCAGCAGGGACTTCGCGGCCTTCGTGGAGGCAGCGCCCTCGACCACGCCGGAGACGACGTGGACGCGAGCGTTCTGCGCCCGGTCGGTGAGGGCACCGCGCAGGGCGGCGACCTTCATCTTCTTCGGGGTGCGCTGCGAGTAGTCACGCGGCTGCGGGCCGTGGACGACGCCACCGCCGGCGAACTGCGGCGCACGGGTCGAACCCTGGCGCGCGCGGCCGGTGCCCTTCTGGCGGTAAGGCTTCTTACCGCCACCGCGGACTTCGCCGCGACGCTTGGTCTTGTGCGTGCCCTGACGGGCCGCGGCCAGCTGTGCGACAACGACCTGGTGGATCAGCGGGATGCTGATCTTGGCGTCGAAGATCTCCGAGGGGAGTTCGACGGTCCCGGCCTTGTCGCCTGCCGGCGAAAGGATGTCAATGGTGCTCATCGGTTCCTCAAGCCCCCTTGGCCGCGGTACGGACCAGGACGAGGCCGCCGTTCGGACCGGGGACCGCGCCCTTGATGAGCAGCAGACCCTTCTCCGCGTCAACGGCGTGGACGGTCAGGTTCTGGGTGGTGACCCGCTCGTTGCCCATGCGGCCCGCCATGCGCATGCCCTTGAAGACACGGCCCGGGGTGGCACAGCCACCGATGGAGCCAGGCTTACGGTGCACGCGGTGGGCACCGTGGGAAGCCTTGCCACCCTTGAAGTTGTGGCGCTTCATGACACCGGCGAAGCCCTTGCCCTTGCTCTTGCCCGTGACATCAACCTTGATGCCGGACTCGAACACCTGGGCGGTGATCTCCTGGCCCAGCGTGTACTCGCTGGCGTCAGGGGTGCGGAGCTCCACCAGGTGGCGGCGCGGAGTCACGTCGGCCTTGGCGAAGTGACCCTTGAGGGGCTTGTTCACCTTGCGAGGGTCGATCTCGCCGAAGGCGATCTGGACCGACTCGTAGCCGTCGCTGTCGTTCGTACGGACCTGCGTCACGACGCACGGCCCGGCCTTGACGACGGTCACCGGGACAACCCGGTTGTTCTCGTCCCAGACCTGGGTCATGCCGAGCTTCTCGCCCAGGACGCCCTTGATGTTCTTAGTCATCTCGCGCGTCACCTCAGAGCTTGATCTCGATGTCGACGCCCGCCGGCAGGTCGAGGCGCATGAGCGAGTCGACCGTCTTCGGCGTGGGGTCGAGAATGTCGATGAGGCGCTTGTGCGTGCGCATCTCGAAGTGCTCGCGCGAGTCCTTGTACTTGTGCGGCGACTTGATGACGCAGTACACGTTCTTCTCAGTGGGCAGCGGCACCGGGCCTGCGACCGACGCACCAGTTCGCGTCACCGTCTCGACGATCTTCTTTGCCGAAGAGTCGATGACCTCGTGGTCGTAGGCCTTGAGCCGGATGCGGATCTTCTGTCCCGCCATGGCTACTCAGTAGTCCTGTCTCTCGTAACGCTCTGGGACCCGGCGGGTCCTGCATCCGCCTCCGACCCACGCGGTCGGGCGTGTCGCATTCCCTCTACGAAGATCTCCCGAAGGATTTCCCAACCAAGGGGTGCGGGCCAGTGACCGCGAGCCGGGGGACGAACACCCACCGGGCGCCTGGTCGGCACCCCGCTGACGCTTCCCGGAAGATTCCCGTACGTCCGCCTCAGCGCTGCCTTACGGCAGTTGGGGCGACGAGTACTGTGGGACTTGCTTCCAGTCCTCCCGACGGGAGGCGCGCAGCATCGGCACTCAACCGAGCAACCCCGATAGTCTGCCATACGGGTCACCACGGACGCCAATCGCGGCCGGAGACTGTACCCCAGCACTCCCACGGCCGGACGGGGGCCACCGGGTGGGGCCGGGCGGGGCGGTCCGCCGGGGCGTTCCCCCGGCGTCGCTCAGAGGGACAGCGTCCCGGCGATCCCGTCGACGATCTGCTCGAGCGGTTCGTCGACCACCGGCTCAGTCCATGAGACATGCATGGTGAGCAACCCCTCTGTGTCCGGCGGACGCACTCCGTAGGTGAGCGCCCGGATCACCGGACGGGCACCGAAGCGCCACTTGCGCTCACCGGCCATGTTCTCCCTGATACGGACGGCCTCTCCGAGCGGCAGTCGCACGTACCGGACATCCGGCTCCCCGAAATCACCCGCCCGCATACACCCAGCGAGCCAGTCGAGAGTCACGTCCGGGACTGTGTCGTCCGGAAGGATCGCATCGATCTCAAGAATGGCGACAACCTCATGCTCGCCACTGAGGTACCAGCCGAAGGCACCCACCGGTGTCCGCGTACGGCTGTCCGTCGCGGCACGCTTGAGGCTCTGCTTCAGTCGCGCGGTGTCGGCCTGCTTACCGTCCCGCTCGTAACGCTCAGTGAGGTTCCGAGCCTCCTCCGTCGCCCAGTAGTCGAGGTCCATGTCGGTGACGGGAAAAGGCACCCAGTCCTCCGAGCACTCCAGGCCGAGGTTTGTCAGATCGATCAGCATCTGCGGTCACTCCGTCCAGCACAGTGAGTCAGCAATGGCGTCGAACAGACCGGCCATCGCGTCAGCCAGTGGCTCCAGGGGGGTCGAGAAGTCCAGCAGCAGGAACGCCGCCGCCCGCGGCACTGGAAGGTGGTATTCCACGGACGTGGAGAAGCGGGCGGTATCGCCGGAACCGTCACCGGGCTGTTCGACCTGTTTACGTACCCGGACCGCGGGCCCCGACGACAGCTCGCCGATGCCGACCTCCTGGCCGGTCGGGCCGTTCTCGGCGAGGGACCGTGCGAGCACGTCCAACGGCAGCGGTTCCCGGTGCTTCAAAGGGGCGAGTGTCACCAGGAGCGAGGCCGGGATGGTGAAGGGCCCGGCCTGCTGAAGGCTCAGATAGAGCTCTATCCCGCCGTTGCGGTACGCCTTGGCTGCCCGGCGCAACAGGTCCTTCCGGAGTTCCGCTTTGAGGTGCGGTGCATTGTCGACCCCGTCGAACTGCCGCTCCACGAGCGCCGCGACCGAACTGTCGCGCTTATCGGGTTCCAGCGCGATACGGAACCAGCCGTCGGGAAGCAGCAGCCGATAGTCGGCAGGGGCGGCGGACGCCGGCTCCCCGTCCAGATCTGTGTGCTGCTGGTCCGGATCGGTCATGACGCGCCCTTCTCACTCCGTACGGGCCGGTCGAGCCGCAGGCGGCTGTCCAGCTGATGCACCACATAGGGAGCTGCCTGCAGGAAGCAGCCGAGAGCTCCGAGCAAGGCCGCTGTATCGCCTGCGGTGGGGTGGGTGTCGGAGATCCATACGCCCTGGGCCACCGCGATCAGCGAGCTGATGATGATGAAGGCCGTCGAGGACATACCAGCGATCGTGCCGGGGAAGCGGGAGACCCTGCGCGCTTCGGCTGCTGTGGGCGGAAGAACTCCCAGCCCGGCTGCGAAGAATTTCTTGGGCCACGAGGCCCGGCGGCTCAGCCGGTGGTCGCCGGCCGTGAGCCCGGCCGCTCGTTGGAGTTCCGACCAGGCACTGCCGCCCCCACGACCACCGAACCACGGCCCCCAGGGCAGCACCGCACGGACCTGCCCGTCGGAGCCGCGCAGTTCGGCGCCCAGTGGGTGTCCGGTGTGGTCGAGTATCCGGACCAGTGATGCCACTCGATGTGGCCCGCCGCGCGGCAGCCAGATTTCCTGCCCTGACAGATCACGCAGTACGAGATCACGGTCCTGGACCCGCAGTTCGGTGTCCCGCCGGAACCGGATCGTCGCGTCTCCCGAGGGGTGGGGAGAGATTTTGGCTTGGACCCCGGGCGAGTACCGCCGCATCCGTACACACGTCCACAGCCGCAGTACCAGCCTGGCCACGGGGGCCAGCACAGCCGCGACCGCGGACACCAGGATCGGCCAGGGCGCGCGGCTGCCTGAGAAGAGAATGACAGTGAAAGTGGCGAACCAGACGGCTCCTGCGGCCAGCCGTACACCCCAGTACCAGTAAGGAAAGGAGCTACCCGGCCCCATCGAGAGGCCCGAGCGGGAGGAATCGGTGCTCGCCACCGATGGGTCGCTCTGGTCCCGCACCGTGTGCAGCGCGATCCCGGCGGCGGTCAGCAGCGCGGACATCCCGGTACGGGCCAGCAGCTGCTCACCGCTGACCGCCCCCTTCGGCAGCTCGCCCGACTCGGGCAGCCAGTCGTCCAGATCGAGGTAGCCGATCAGCCGGCCGTCGCCGTTCTGGAACTGGATCCTGCCCCAGGAGCCGGGCAGCGGTGATCCCATCCGTCCCGCCAGGTCCGGCCCGACGGCATCGACAAAGACCGCGCGGGCGATCCCGTCCGTACCCCCGACCGCGAACCGGCGGTCCCCGGAACGCCTGCGCAGGACCAACTCGCCCCTGTCCAGGAAGAGTCGGGACCGGTAGCAGAGCTCAAGGCCCGGGCCCCGCTGGGCCACGGGCCTGAGAGCGGGTTCTGCGGGAGCGGCTGTCGTCCGGAGCAAGCCGGTGTTCATGGGATTTCCCAGATCGGGGGCGGAGTCGGCATCAACCAGTGACCTTGTCATAGAGGGAAGTCACGGTGCCGTACGCCCCCTCAGCCCCGGCGACGACTCCGGTAGCGGTGCTGCCCGCCCAGACATTGGCCTGACCGGTGAAGTTGCCCACGGACGAGGCAACAGCAGGCATTTTCAGTGCGGCAGGGGCAATGCCCTTGAGGTCTGCCGCGGTCCTGGCCAGATCCGGGTCCAGAGTCCCCGCCGACCGCGGTGCCGCGACGCTCTTCACACCGTCGCGCCACGCCTGGCCGGAGAAGGCGTTTTTGACCGACTTCACACCGTCGACAGTGTCCCGGTACATCGAAACCGGGCTGAAGCCTTCCTTGACGTTGCTCCAGCTGGGCAGACGCCCCTTCGGTGCGGCCGCCAGCGCCTTAGCGGCAGATTTACCGCGAAGCGCCCCCTGAGTGCCTCGATTGGCCAGGTTCCACGCCTTGTTGGTCTTCATGCCCGAAGCCACCGCGTTCTTGAACAGGCCGCTGCGCGCCAGCGCCTTGCTTCCGGCCGCCGCCCCCTTCGCACCCGACATGGCCGCGCGCCCGATACCGAAGGTGGCGACACCGACCGCATCCAGGAACACTGCCTTCCAGCTGCCCTCGCCCCCCAGGGCCAGTACAAGGTCGGTCGCCAGGGCCACCACGCTTGCCGCCAGGGCGATGACGTTGGCGACGGCGGCGATGGCCTGCCCGATGACCGGGATCCAGCCGAGCGCGAGGGCTGCCACTCCCGCCCATAGAGCGATCCGGCCCGCCCATTTGGAGATCTCGGTGAGCCAGCCGGCGTTCTCGTGGACCCAGTTCTTGAACTTGTCGGTCCAGCCGTCCTTGAGCCCGTCGTGCTCGATGACGTGATGGATCGCGTCCGCAGCCGACTTCGCCGCTGCGTCACGAACCCCCTTGGCAGCATCCAGGGCGTCCTTGGCAGCCGACAGCGCGGACGACGCCTGCTCCTTGTGGTGCTTGAGCTTGCGGGTGGCCGGGTCGTCGTCGGGTGTGTCCTTCGGCTGGGCATCGAGCGAGTGCTGCGCGGAGTCCATGCCACCCTGGGCGCTCTCCGCGTCCGTAAGGGCCTTGTCGGCCATCTGCTGTGCCCGGTGCAGTTCGGACGCGTACTCCTTGCTGCACACCCCATCGACAACCTTGGTCCCCAGGGCCCGGGAAGCCACGTCGTAGCGCTTGAACGCCTTGCGCAGCTTGTCCCCTGCGCCGTCGGCCGAACCCCGGAACTTCGTGGCGGCCTTGCCCTGCCAGTTCTCGACAGAGGCGAGCGCCTTGATCTCGCGGGCTTCCTTCTCGATGGCGTCGGCGGTCTTCCGGAGTTGCCGGCCGAGCCCTGCCACTTCTTCCGGATCCCCGGGTATCGGGTCGGAGGACTCGCCGAGGACTTCCCAGCGGTGGGCAGCCGGACGGTTCGCGGTCATTTCCCAGCCGTCCGTCCTGCGGGCTTCTTGGGTTTCTTGTCCGTGCCCCGGAGCGCTTCCGCGAGCTCGTGGTCGATCTTCACGTAGGACTCGGCTGCCGTCTTGGTGATCCCGTACAGGGTCTGCAACTCTTCCGCGAGCTTCTTGCGGTGGATCTTCCAGTTGCTGCCGAAATCGTCGAACGCGTCGAGCAGCTTCTGCGAACCGAGGTCACCCACGCCGTATCCCTGCGAGGGGTCGCTCCGTTTCTCGAAGGTGTCGTGGATGCGCTTGAGTGCCTGCGCGCATTCCTTGATCCGCTCGATGTCCGCCACTTGGTCGCTCACGCCGACTCCCCCTCGGTCCATGTCGCTGCCCCGCCGTTCCGGCAGCTGAGTCACTCCTCAGAGATGTGAAACACATCGGACGACCCGGTTACTGCCGGTGCGGAAAACAGCACACATCATCACTGAGGCGCAGCGCAACCTTCGGGGGCTGAGGCGGCCCTGCGCGATCGGCTCCCGGAGCCGGACTGGCCCCGCTCCACCCGGAGCCGGGCCAGTCCTCTGGTTTCAGTCAGCGGGTCTCTAGATGACGCCCTGGGCCAGCATCGCGTCCGCGACGCGTTCGAAGCCGGCGATGTTGGCGCCGGTCACGTAGTTTCCGGGCGCGCCGTAGCGCTCGGCGGTCTCGTAGCAGGTGTGGTGGATGTCGCGCATGATCTGCAGGAGTTCGTCCTCGACGCGCCCGGGTGTCCAGGTGTCGCGGGCCGCGTTCTGCTGCATCTCCAGGGCGCTGACCGCGACTCCGCCCGCGTTGGCCGCCTTGCCGGGGCCGAAGGCGACTCCCGCCTCGTGGAGGACGTCGACGGCCTCCAGGGTGGCGGGCATGTTGGCGCCCTCGGACACGGCCTTGACGCCGTTGCGTACGAGGGTCGCCGCCGCGTCGGCGTCGAGTTCGTTCTGGGTGGCCGAGGGCAGGGCGATGTCGGCGGGGACGTCCCAGACGCTGCCGCCGCTGATGTAGCGGGCGGAGGCGCCGCGGCGCTCCGCGTACTCGCTGATGCGCAGGCGCTCGACCTCCTTGACCTGCTTGAGGAGGTCGACGTCGATGCCCTTGTCGTCGATGACGTAGCCACCGGAGTCCGAGCAGGTCAGGGCGTTGGCCCCGAGGGCCTTGAGCTTCTCGATGGTGTAGATCGCGACGTTGCCCGAGCCGGAGACCACGGCGGTCTGGCCCTGTACGTCCTCGCCGCGGCGGCGCAGCATCTCGGCGGCGAAGTAGACGTTCCCGTATCCGGTCGCCTCGGGGCGGATCGCCGAGCCGCCCCAGGAGGGGCCCTTGCCGGTGAGAACACCGGACTCCCAGCGGTTGGTGATGCGTCGGTACTGGCCGAAGAGATAGCCGATCTCCCGGCCGCCGACGCCGATGTCACCGGCGGGCACGTCGGTGTGCGCGCCGATGTGGCGGTGCAGTTCCGTCATGAAGGACTGGCAGAAGCGCATGACCTCGGAGTCGGAGCGGCCGTGCGGGTCGAAGTCGCTGCCGCCCTTGCCGCCGCCGATGCCGAGACCGGTCAGCGCGTTCTTGAAGACCTGTTCGAAGCCCAGGAACTTCACGATGCCCAGGTTCACCGATGAGTGGAAGCGCAGGCCGCCCTTGTAGGGGCCGAGGGCGCTGTTGAACTCGACCCGGAAGCCGCGGTTGACGTGGACGCGCCCCCGGTCGTCCTGCCAGGGCACGCGGAAGATGATCTGCCGCTCGGGTTCGCAGAGACGCTCCACCAGGCTCGCCTGCGCGTAGTCCTCACGCACGGCCAGCACCGGCGCCAGGCTCTCCAGCACTTCGTGAACTGCCTGGTGGAACTCCGGCTGGGCCGGGTTGCGGTGCTCGATCTCGGCGCGCAGCGCAGCGAGCTTGTCCTTCGAAGAACTCGTGGTTGGCGGTGTCACAGGTGTCCCTTCAGGTCGGGCGCAGTCGGCGGCCGCCCGTGTGCGGCGGGCGGCCGTCGGCCCCAGTGTCTCCCCTCGACAATCGCCCCGGCGAGAACGCCTGTGCCATTCCGTCCGGTTATTGAGACGCCGGGCGGTCGGACGGGGGTGGGCCGAGGGCGGTGACGAAAGGTATGTCCGACCATTTCCCGCGGATCCGTTCGCTCAGTCGTCGGGTCCGTCGAGTTGTTCAGCCGTCGCGCGAGTGGCCATGCCCTCCCGCTCTCACCTCCCGTAACGGCTTCCGGCCGCGGAGGCAACCTCGGGTCCGAGAACCCCGTCAAGCAGTCCGGGAGAGCACGGGAGGGCCCGTGCAGGGGAGCGGACGGAGCGCCTGACATGGGGATATCGCAGGGGTGGAGAGTGCGGCGGTGGTCAGCGCGGGGGCGGACAGCGCAGGGGCCGGTACCGGGCGGGCGGGTCCCGCAGGAACCGGTACCGAACGGGCCGGTACCGAGCGGGCCGATACCGAGCGGGCCGGTACCGAACGGACCGATACCGAGCGGGCCGGTACCGAGGGAACCGATACCGAGCGGGCGGATACCCGAGGGGCCGGGCCCCGTGCACCCGGGGTCCGGTTCCTCCCGTCGGTTCGTGCTCGCCGGGCTGGGTACGGCTGCCGCGTCCGCCGCGCTCAGCGCCTGCTCCGTACCCGCGTCGCCGCGCCGCACCACCAGTGCCGCCGACCCGATGCCGGGCAAGGCGATATCCATAGCCAGGCACGACCGGCTCATGCAGATACTGGCCCATCCCGACGACGACATGTACTTCATGAATCCGGACACCCAGCGGATGCTGGACTCCGGTACGCCCCTGGTCTGTGTGTACGTCACCGCGGGTGAGGCCACCGGCATCAACGTCATCGCAGGTCAGCCCCGCCCCGTCCCCGACAAGCCCGCCTATTCGTCGGCCCGCCACCAGGGGCTGCGGCAGGCGTACGCGGTGCAGCTGGGTCTGCCGCCGTTCACCCCGTGGCGGAAGGACGTCGTCACGCTCCGCGGCGGCCACCGTGCCGAGGTCAACACCCTGGTGCGGGGCGCCCGCCGGGTCGAGCTGGTCTTCCTGAACACGGCCATGCACACCTCCCACGGGCGGCTTGGCCTGCCGTCCCTCTGGACCGACCGGGGGCTCAGCCTGCGGACCGTGGTGGCCGAGGGATCCCCGCTCCAGGAGACGGACGCGTACACGTACGACCAGCTGGTCGACGTGCTCACCGGCCTGATGGCGCAGTACCGCCCGACCGTGATCCACACCCTCGACCCCGACCCGGACATCCAGCACAGCCCGAACGCGGTCCGCCGCAAGGACAGCGAGCAGGTCGGCTACTCCGACCACGCGGACCACACCGCCACCGCCTCCTTCAGCTGGGCGGCGATGATCCGCTGGGTTGCGGAGGCGACACAGGGCAAGGGCGAGGTGCCGGCGTTCGTCGCCACCGCCTACCGGGGCTACTACAACCGCCACTGGCCGAAGAACCTGTCGCCGAAGGTGCTCGCCCAGAAGGCCGCGAACCTGCTCCCGTACGGCGGCAACGAGGCCTGGAACTGCGGGAATCCGGGCGGCTGCGGCGACTACAACGTGGGGGTCGGCCGACCGCTGACCAACAAGAAGGGGTGGGTCCGCTCCACCCACTACCGCTATCCGGGCCCGCGCCCCGTGCTGGCCGCCGGGCAGGACGGGCGCCTCGTCGGGTACGGGGTGCTCGGCCTGCGCGCGGTGCGCTGGCGCGAGACGGCGCCGGGCAGCGGGCAGTGGGGGCCGCCGCGCGACCTGGGCGGCGGGCCGCTGGCCCCCACGCTCGGCGCGGCCGCGCTCACGGACGGCCGGCAGC
>NZ_JAAGLN010000075.1 GCF_010548145.1 Streptomyces sp. SID10853 | reverse complement strand
GAGTGGGCGCCCCGGGGCGACCGGGCAGGCCGCACGGCGGTGCGGGCCGCCGCACGGGGCCGCCCGCAAGTGCCCCGCGCCCCACGCCCCGCGCCCCGCGCCCCGCCCCGCTGCTTACTCCGCCGGAGCAGCCGCACCGCCGCTTTCCTTGCCCACCGGCCAGACCCAGGCGCCGCCGATCCGCTTGCCCGGCCGGCCCAGCAGTTTCTCCACCGTGACGTACAGCGCCGCGTCGTTGTCCTCGGGCGGGATGACGACCACGCCGGCCTTCCAGTAGGCCAGGTCGTAGCGCGCCTGGGCCTGCCAGTTGGGACCGATCACCGGGATCTTCGCGCCGTAGCGGACGTCGTGGAAGAGGTTCGACGTGAAGCGGGGCGGCGCTCCGTAGATGCCGGTGCGGTCCGCCCCGTACGGCCCGTTGAAGTAGCCGCCGGGCACCGGGAAGCCGACCCCGGTGGCCGACTGCCAGTGCAGGGCCTCCGCGCTGCCCGGGTCGGGCAGCGGCACCGGGACCACGGACTCGCCGGGGCCCACGTACTTCTTCCACAGCCCGTCGGCGATGAACGCCGGGACGTCCGGCCGCTTCTGCACCGGCATCGGAGTCGGCACGATCGGGACGAGCGCCGCGGCGACGGCCAGCGCACCGACGACCCGGTATCCCCGCACGGGGGTGCGGACCAGCCGGTCGGCGGCCAGCGCGATCAGCACCCCGAGCGCCGGGGCGCAGATCATCGCGACCCGGCCCTCGATCACCGACTCGAAGAGCGGCCGGTGCGCCAGCAGCCGCCACGGGCCGGGGAACACCACGTCCGTGTAAGGGATCCGGATCTTCTGGCCCAGGGAGAGCACCGCGGCCGCCACCACGGTGAAGGCCAGCGCTTTGACCAGGGTGTGCCGCCACAGCCGTACGGTGATCGCGAAGGCCAGCGCCACCAGCGGCCAGCCGTAGAAGGCGTTCTGCTCGGTCCGGTTGAGCGCCAGCTTGTCGGCTGTCGCGTCACTGCCGAACAGCGCGCGTCCGGAGAACTCCAGGAGGGCGCGCGGGCTGTTGCCGGCGTTGTTCCCGTGCAGCACGCTGTGGTAGCTCTGCGCGCCGAAGAACTGCCAGCCCAGCGGGTACGCGACGAGCGGCAGCGCGGTGAGCGCCGCGACCCCGAGCCCCTTGAGCAGCGGGCGCCACACCGCCCGCGCCACGTCCCTGCGCAGCAGCCCGTAGGCGAGCGCGAAGAGCAGCATGCCGAGGGCCGCGAGGAGGAACGGCTCCTCCCCGAGGAAGACCTGGTACGTGGCGAAGAGCCCGAGCAGCACCCCGTCCCGTACCGGCCGCTCCCCTGCGCAGAGCCGCAGCGCCCGGTCGATGATGACCGGGATCATGAACAGCACCAGGAAGTTGGGGTGCGCGTTGCCGTGCGAGATCATCGGCGGCGCGAAGGCGGCGAGCGCCGCACCGAGCGCGGCCGCCCACCGGTTGCGGACCAGGCGCCGGGCGATCAGCCAGTACCAGGCGGCCGCCGTCACCGCGAGCCCGCCGGTCAGCACCAGCGCCCAGGTGGCGGTCGGCCCGAAGGCCAGGGTCACGGGGGTGAGCGGGACGGAGAGTCCCAGCATGGGTGTGTTGCCCATGAGGTTCACCCCGGCGGGGAAGTTCTGCACGGTGGTGAAGAACGGGTTGTGCAGATGGGCGACGTTGTCCGCGGTGACCGCGAAGAACCACTCCCACTGGTTCTGGTCCTGGAGCGAGTCACGGAGGTAGCCGTGGCCGAGGTCGGCCCAGAGGTTCTTGTAGAGCAGGACGGATGCCAGCAGGAAGAGCCCGCAGACCGCCAGGTCGGTGCCGCGCACCGCGCGGGCCTTCAGCCGGATCAGCTCCGCGAGGACGCGCAGATAGTCGAGCGGGCCGACCTTGGAGCCCTCCTGGTGCGACCAGCGCACCGGGACCTCGGCGACCGCCCAGCCCTTCCGGCGGAAGTACTGGAGGATCTCGACGTCGATGCCCCAGCCGTCGAGACGGGCGTCGGCGAACGCCTCGCGCGCCTTGTCGCCGTCCAGGAGCTTGAATCCGCACTGGGTGTCGCGGATGCCGGGGACGGCGACAGCCCGTATGAGCCTGTTGCCCATCCGCCCCATCCACTCGCGCAGCCGCCCCTGGTGGACCTCGACGCTGGAATCGGGGTGCGCGCGTGAGCCGACCGCGGCCTCGTACCCGGTCTCCAGCTCATCGGTGAGGCGGTCCAACTCCTCGATGGGCGTGGCCAGATCGGCATCGGCGACCAGCACCCGCACGCCCTTCGACGCGGCCACACCGAGCCGCAGGGCGTGTCCCTTGCCGCGGTTGCCGGGGCTGCTGACCAGCCGGACCCGCGGGTCGGCGGCCGCTGCCTCACGGGCGATGCGCGCGGTGCCGTCCGCCGAACCGTCGTCGACGACCAGCAGCTCCCAGCTGCCGGGCCGCCCGTCCAGATGACTCCGGACGGCGTCCAGCGTGGGGCCGAGGCGCCCTTCCTCGTTGTACGCGGGCACGACGACGGACAGCTCGACCGTCGCCTCCGCGGTGCGCGGCTCCACGACGCTCACCGGGCGGCCCCGCCCGCATCCACGTCAGAAGCACCGATGCCGGAAACACCGCCGCCAGAAACGTCGGTATCAGGTGCATCGCTACCGCTGTCGCGCAGTTGCTCGGCCCAGCGGACGGCGTGCGCGTTGTACGCCTCGATCACCGCGTGGGCCCGCTCGCCGTCGCCGCTCGTCACCGCGTCGACCAGCTCCTCGTGCCCCTGCCACAGCCAGTCGGACGGTTCCGCGCAGCCGCGCAGATACGGCACGGCGAACACCCAGCACTGCACCCGCAGCCGGTGCAGGAAGTCGGAGATGTAGCGGTTGCCAGTCAGTGCGCCCAGCTCACGCCAGAACCGCAGGTCGTACCCGATGAGAATCTCCAGACTGCCGGTCCGCGCGGCCTGCCCGGCCTCCTCGGCCCGGCGGCGTACGGACAGCAGTGGCTCCCCCGCCACACCCCGCAGCGCGAGCCGCCGGAAGATCCCGTCGACGATCAGCGACCGGGCCTCGACCATGGCGCAGTAGTCATCGACCGAGAACTGATGGACCCGGAACCCCTTGTGCTGGTCCGAGTCGAGGAGCCCCTGAGCTGACATCTCGACAAGCGCCTCACGGACCGGGGTCGCCGAGACCCCGTACCCTTCGGCGATCTGCTTGACGGTGAAGACCTCGCCCGGCTGAAGACGGCCCGCAAGCACTTCGTCACGCAGCGCGTCGGCGATCTGCTGCCGCAGAGTACTGCGGGTCACCGCTCCGCTCGCGGGCATGGTCCTGTTCCCCTCGTCCGACTCTGGGACACCCTACGGCCGACAGCGCCTTCCGATTGGCTCAGCCCGGATCGACGGAGAGGCCCCGGCGGTCGTGGCCCATGGCCCGGCCGGCTGTGCTGGTCCTCGGGGTTGTGACGCAGGGTTGCCGGCGCAGGTGTGCTGACGCGGCCGCCCATCTTCTCTAACCCCTTAACTATCTCTATGCTCGACGCGTCCGCCTCCTCCACACCCGCCGAGGACTGGTCCCATGACACCTGCCCGAGACCGCCGCCAGGACCGCTCGGAAGCACCCGGCGAGGACCGGCTCCGTGACGCGGGAGGACCCCTCTCCCGACGCCAACTGCTGGGCGCCTCGGCCGTGGTGCTCACCGCGGGCGGGGCCGCCGCGACCGCCATCGGCGCGGACACGGCTCAAGCGAAAACGGCTCAGCGAACGGCTCAGACGGAAACAGCTCTGCCGGGAACAGCTCAGACGGAAACGGCTCAGACGGAAACGGCTCAAGCGGCCGAAGCGTCCCCGGCGGCGGACGCGCGCCCCGCGCGCATCTCCCCGGCCGGAACCGAACTGTTCCTGCTGGGCACCGCCGGCGGCCCACCGCCGGTCACCACCCGGGCCGGAACCGCCTCCGCGCTCTCCGTCCGCGGAAAGGTCTACGTCGTCGACTGCGGGCGCTCCGCCGTCACTCAGTACGGCAGGACCGGACTGAGGTTCCAGGATCTGACGTCGGTCTTCATCACCCACCTGCACATCGACCACATCGCCGACTACGCCAACTTCGTGCTGCTGGCCGCGCACGGTGTCAATGACGTGGGTGACGCCGCCCTGTCCCCGTTCGACGCCTACGGCCCCGGCCCCGCGGGTGCGCTGCCGGACGCCTACGGCGGCGGCCAGCCGGGGACCGTCGGCCCGGCCGATCCGACGCCCGGTCTCCAGGACCTGACGGAGAAGTCGCTCGAAGCCACCGCGTACAGCAGCAACATCTTCATGCGCGAGTCCGGCCGCCCCGACCCGCACACGCATGTCGGCGTACACGAGATCGAGCTGCCTCCCGGGACAGGCTCCGACCCGCTCCGGAACCTCGCGCCGGACATGGAACCGTTCCTGGTCATGGACGATGGAACGGTTCGCGTCAGCGCGGTCCTGGTCCCGCACGGGCTGGTCTTCCCGTGCTTCGCGTACCGCTTCGACACCCCGGACGGCTCGGTGGTCTTCTCGGGAGACACCGCGCTCTCCGACAACATGGTCCGCCTGGCGCGGGGCGCCGACATCCTCGTGCACGAGGTGATCGACCTCGACTTCTACCGCAACAGCACCGGCTACAGCGAAGCGCTGCTGCACCACATGGCGGCGGCACACACGGACGTCACCGAGGTCGGCCCGCTGGCCCAGCGCTGCGGGGTGCACACGCTGGTCCTCACGCACATCACCCCGGCGGACACCTTCCTGGTCCCCCGCGACTCCTGGCACCGCCGTGCCCAACAGGGCTTCCACGGCCGGGTCCTGGTCGGCAACGACCTCGACCGGGTCCGGCTGAGCGGGTAGTGCTGCCCAGCAACACGGGCCACACGGCACGCACGTACCGCTGAAGGTTGTACGCGAGGACGGGGAGGTGACGCTGAGGCGCCGGGCGCCCCCGCGTCACCCTCCTCCCCCGCCGGCTACGCGACCACGTGCTCGTCGGCCACCGAGAGCGCCGCGTCCAGCGCCGCCAGGCCCTCCTTGGCCTCCGCGTCGGTGATGTTGCACGGGGGCACCACATGGGTGCGGTTCATGTTGATGAAGGGCCACAGGCCGTGCTTCTTCGCGGCCGCGCCGAACGCCGCCATCGGGGCGTTGGCCTCGCCCGTCGCGTTGTACGGGACCAGGGGCTCGTGCGTCTCCCTGTTCCGTACGAGGTCCAGCGCCCAGAACGCGCCCACGCCGCGCACCTCGCCGACCGAGGGGTGGCGGGCGGCCAGGTCCGCGAGGGCCGGGGCCAGGATGTCGGTGCCGAGGCGGGCGGCCTGGCCGACGATGTCCTCCTCCGCCATGGTCTTGATCGTCGCGACGGCCGCCGCGCAGGCCAGCGGGTGGCCGGAGTAGGTGAGTCCGCCCGGGTAGGGGCGCTTGGCGAAGGTCTCGGCGATCTCGGCGGAGATCGCCACACCGCCCAGCGGGACGTAACCCGAGTTGACGCCCTTCGCGAAGGTCAGCAGGTCGGGGGTGACGTCGAAGAGGTCGGCGGCGAACCAGGTGCCGGTCCTGCCGAAGCCCGCCATCACCTCGTCGAGGATGAAGACGATGCCGTACCGGTCGCAGATCTCGCGGACACCCGCGAGGTAGCCGGGCGGCGGAGTCATGATGCCCGCCGTGCCCGGGATGGTCTCCAGGATGATCGCGGCCACCGACTGCGGGCCCTCGTACGCGATGGTGTCCTCCAGGTGCTGGAGGGCACGGGCACTCTCCTCGGCCTCGGTCGCCGAGTAGAACGGCGAGCGGTAGAGGAACGGCGCCCAGAAGTGCACCACACCCGCCGTGGCCGTGTCGGAGCCCCAGCGGCGCGGGTCGCCGGTGAGGTTGATCGCGGTGGCGGTGCCGCCGTGGTACGAGCGGTAGGCGCTCAGCACCTTCGCGCGGCCGGTGTGCAGCCGGGCCATCCGGGCGGCGTTCTCGACGGCCTCGGCGCCGCCGTTGGTGAAGAAGATCTTGTCGAGGTCGCCGGGGGTGCGCTCGGCGATGAGGCGTGCGGCCTCGGAGCGCGACTCGACCGCGAAGGCGGGGGCGAACGTCGTCATCGTCGCCGCCTGCTCCTGGATCGCGGCAACGACCTTCGGGTGCTGGTAGCCGATGTTGGTGAAGACGAGACCGCTGGTGAAGTCGAGGTACCGGTTGCCCTCGTAATCCCAGAAGTACGAACCCTCGGCACCGGCGACGGCGAGCGGGTCGATGAGGTCCTGGGCGGACCAGGAGTGGAACACATGCGCACGGTCGGCGGCCTTGACGGCCGCACCTGTCCGGGGATCGGGCTGCGGGATCTGAGGGGTCATGCACCCCAGCGTAGAGAGCCGCAGGTCGGGACGGACATGGCCATCTTGTATGTACTCGGCGGGATTCGTCGGCAGAGTGTCACACTGCCCGACGAGGTGGCCGCCGGCGTTACGGAATGGCCGGCAGAACCGGTTCTCCCAGCCGTACCGGGCCTCGCACGGGCGCACTATCCTCGCCTCCAGCGGGCCCGCGCGGTGGCGCGGCCACGGGGGAGGCGGCACAGCCATGAAGAAGCTCCAGCCGGGCGATCCACACCACACCGGCGCAGAGAGTGCCGCCGCCGGTACGGGCGGCCCCGGACCGGGCCCCCCGTTGCCCGGGTACAGCTACTGCACCCCCGCGCCGGCGCCCGGACCACCGGACCGCAGCCGTCGCTGGACGCTCGCGCTGATCCTGGTGGCCCTGATAGTGGCGGTGGGCGCGGGCGGATCGGTGTACGCGGTCATGAACACGGGCAGCGCGTCGAAGACCCCGGCACCCCACACCACCACCGGCTCCCCGCACCCGGCCCCGGCACACGGGATGGCCCTGATGATCGCTGCCACAGCCGCAGCACAGGGGCTCCCGTTCTCTACGCGGAACGCCGACGACTTCAAGGGGCTGGAAGAGGGCGTCGACGTCATCCCCGTGTGAACGCGGTCCGCACAGTCCGCACTCGCCGGGATGACGGCCGCCTCGCGCGTTCGGCCGTTCTCTGTGACCGACCCGTCGTTCTCTGTGACCGACCCGTCGTTCCGTGTGGCCGATCAGGCTCCGGGTAGCCGGTCCCGTGAAGAACGAGCCCGCGAACGAAGAGAGGCACGCATGTCGTCATCGCTGATCGAAACCGTGGACATCAACGCCCCGGTCGCCGTGAGCTGGGCCCTGTGGAGCGACGTCACCCGCTGGCCCGCCTTCCTGAGCCACGTCCGCCTCGTCGAGCCGATCGACGAAAAGCGCTTCGCCTGGCAGCTCTCGCTGCCCGGCGCCGACAAGAACTTCGTCGCCGAGCTGACCGAGGTCGTACCGGAGGACCGGATCGCCTGGCGGACCATCGAGGGCGTCCACCATGCCGGTGTGGTCACCTTCCACCACCTCACCGACACGACGAGCCGGGTGACGCTCCAGATCGAGTACGACCCCCAGGGCTTCGTCGAGCACCTGGGCGCACTCACCAACCTCGATTCCGCCCTGGCAAATTACGACCTGGGCGAATTCCAGAAACTGGCCGAGAAGACGGCCGCTTCCTGAGGCGGCTAGCCTGGTCGGCAATGAACCATTTGCCGACGTCATCAGGCTCGCTCGCTCTCACCCGGTTCCCCGAGGACCCCCGCGACCAGCTGCGCGCCTGGGACGCCGCTGACGAATATCTCCTGCGCCATCTTGAGGAGAACGGGCCGGCCGCTGCGGGCACCGCCCCGGGGACCACCGTCGTGGCGGGTGACCGGTGGGGTGCGCTCACCACCGCCCTGGCCGGGGCCGCGCAGGACGGAGCCGGCGAGGTCGTGCAGATCACCGACTCCTTCCTCGGGCAGGAGGCGACCCGGGCCAATCTGGAGCGGAACGGGATCGGAACCGGTGCCGTGCGGCTGCTCTCCACACAGGACGCGCCACCGGAGCGGATCGATCTGCTGGTCGTCCGCGTTCCGAAGAGCCTCGCGCTGCTGGAGGACCAGCTGCACCGGCTCGCGCCCGCCGTACACGCCGGGACCGTCGTCGTGGGCACCGGCATGGTCAAGGAGATCCACACCTCGACCCTCAAGCTCTTCGAGCAGATCATCGGGGTCACGAAGACGTCCCTCGCGGTGAAGAAGGCCCGGCTGATCTTCTGCACCCCCGACCCGTCACTCACCCCGGGGCCCAGCCCCTGGCCGCGCAGTTACGAACTCCCCGCCGGCATCGGTGCCGCTTCGGGGCGGACCGTCGTCAACCACGCGGGGGTCTTCTGCGCCGAACGCCTCGACATCGGCACCCGCTTCTTCCTTCCGCACCTCCCCCAGCACGAGGGCCCGGAGCGAGTGGTGGACCTGGGCTGCGGAAACGGTGTCGTGGGCACCGCCGTCGCGCTGGCGAACCCGCGGGCCGAAGTGATCTTCACCGACGAGTCGTTCCAGGCCATCGCCTCGGCCGAGGCCACCTTCAGGAAGAACCTCGGCCCCGGGGCCCTGGCCGAGTTCCGCACCGGCGACACCTTCGCGGGCGTGCCGGCCGGCTCGGTCGACCTCGTACTGAACAACCCCCCGTTCCATACCCACCAGGCGACCAGCGACCAGACGTCCCGGCGGATGTTCCGCGGCGCGCGCGACGCACTGCGGACGGGCGGTGAGCTGTGGGTCGTCGGCAACCGGCACCTCAGCTACCACGTCATGCTCCAGCGCACCTTCGGCAACTGCCGGGTGGTGACGAGCGATCCGAAGTTCGTGATCCTGCGGGCCGTGAAGCGGTAGTCGGGGCAGGCTCGGCTTCCGGCTTCCCTCTTCCTGCTTCCCGCCTCCTGAAGGTGCGCGCCCCCTTCCCCTCACTCACCCACAGCCCGGAGGAACGGCCTTGAGCGTGACGGTCCGCACCGCGCACTACCCGACCGGCGGCGGGACCAAGCCGCTCGACCTGTACACCGGCGCCCGGAGCAACGGACCGTGCGTGCTGCTGTGGCACGGCGTCGGGCCCGACGAGCGGGACGTAATGGCCCCGCTGGCACGGGAGATCGCCGCTCTGGGCCCCGCCGTCCTCGTGCCCGACTGGCGCCCGGACCTGCCCGACGAGGGCCGCGCCCATCTCACCGACTCGTTGCGGTTCGTCCGTGATCACGCAAGCGACTCGACCGGCCGGCCCCGACCCGGGCGGGTCGTCCTCGCGGGCTGGTCGGCGGGGGCGGGAGCCGCCCTGGGGGTGGCGCTGCACCCGGAGCTCTTCGACGGCTGGCGGCCCGCCGCGGTGGTCGGCATCGCGGGCGGCTACCAGCGTCCGGCGCGTACCACGGGCACGGTGCCCCTCCAGGCGCTGGGCCGGGCGGTGACACCGGTTCCGGTACGGCTGGTGCACGGCACGGCCGACACGGTCGTCCCCTGTGACGCCTCACGGGAACTGCACGAGGCGCTGCTCGCCCACCGCTGGGACTCGGAGCTGCTCGAACCGGCCACCGACCACGCCGGGGTGCTGGGCTGTGTGTACGACCCCACGGAGCACCGTTGTCTGCCGGGCGTCGACGCTTCGGTACGGGGCATCGCACGGGCGACGGCCCGCGCGGTGGCGGACGCGGCGACGGCGGCCGGCCCGTGACTACAGGCCGGCCGCCGCGCAGTGCGTCCCCGGTGTCTCCCAGATCTCGGAGATCCCGCAGGTCCCGCAGACCTCTCAGGTCCCTCAGGCCCCTCAGACCTCTCAGATGAACGAGTTGATCTCGATCGTCTCGGTCCGGCCCGGGCCCACGCCGATCGCCGAGATCGGTGCGCCGGACATCTCCTCCAGCGCCTTCACATACGCCTGCGCGTTCTTCGGCAGGTCGGAGAAGGTCTTCGCCTTGGTGATGTCCTCGGTCCAGCCGGGCAGGTACTCGTAGACCGGCTTCGCGTGGTGGAAGTCCGTCTGGCTGAACGGCAGCTCGTCGACGCGCTTGCCGTCGATCTCGTACGCCACGCACACCGGGATCTGCTCCCAGCCCGTGAGGATGTCGAGCTTGGTGAGGAAGAAGTCGGTGAGCCCGTTCACCCGCGTCGCATAGCGCGCGATGACCGCGTCGAACCAGCCGCAGCGGCGGTCGCGGCCGGTCGTGACGCCGTACTCGTGGCCGATCGAGCGCAGCTTGTCGCCGTCCTCGTCGAACAGCTCGGTCGGGAACGGCCCGGCGCCCACCCGCGTGGTGTACGCCTTGAGGATGCCGATGACCCGGGTGATCTTCGTCGGGCCGACACCGGTGCCGGTGCAGGCGCCGCCCGCGGTCGGGTTGGACGACGTGACGAAGGGGTACGTGCCGTGGTCGACGTCCAGGAGCGTGCCCTGTCCGCCCTCCATGAGGACGACCTTGTTCTCGTCCAGCGCCTTGTTCAGGACGAGCGCGGTGTCCGCGACGTACGGGCGGATCTGCTCGCCGTAGCCGAGCAGCTCCTCGACGATCTGGCCGGCCTCGATCGCGCGCCGGTTGTAGAGCTTGGCGAGGATCTGGTTCTTGCCGTCGAGCGCGGCCTCGACCTTCTGCTCCAGGATCGACTCGTCGTAGAGGTCCTGGACGCGGATGCCGACGCGGTTGATCTTGTCGGCGTAGGCCGGGCCGATGCCCCGGCCGGTGGTGCCGATCCTCCGCTTGCCGAGGAACCGTTCCGTCACCTTGTCGACGGTGGTGTGATACGGCGTGATCAGGTGCGCGTTACCGCTGACCAGCAGCTTGGACGTGTCCACGCCGCGGTCGTTCAGCCCGCTCAGCTCGGAGAGCAGGACCGCTGGATCGACGACGACTCCGTTACCGATCACCGGAGTGCACTCCGGCGAGAGGATTCCGGAAGGGAGGAGGTGGAGCGCGTACTTCTGGTCGCCTACGACGACCGTGTGGCCGGCATTGTTGCCGCCCTGGTAGCGCACCACGTAATCCACGGATCCACCGAGGAGGTCGGTGGCCTTTCCCTTGCCCTCGTCACCCCACTGAGCACCGAGCAGCACAAGTGCGGGCACAGGCGTACACCCCTTCCGGGCGGGGCATGTCCAAGGCCAGGGGGCGCACGTCTGTCGTACGCCGATACCTGAACCGTCGAACCGGCTGCCCCGGAATAGACGAAGCCCCTGGCGCAATAGCGCAAGGGGCTCTTGCACAAAGATGCTACCCGAGGAAGGACCGAGGTGTCGGCTCCAGATCCCGCAGCGAGCACCGAGCATCAGCTGCTGGTGGTCATCGACCCGGTCGCCCGCCGTGCGGACGGCGAGTCCGTACGGATCGCGAAGGACGTGCTGTGCGCCGGAGCGCACGCCAAGATCTGCCTGCCCGACGGGCCGGAGGAGTTCGCGCGGGCGCTCGCCAGACGCGGCCACCGGCGCCTCGTGGTGGTCGGTGACGACCAGGCGCTGCTCAGGGCGGTGACGCTGCTCCACCACGAGCGGAACCGGGCGCGCGACGCCCTGTCCCTGGTGCCGGTGGGCCCGGCGCACGCGCTGGAGCTCGCGGGGTCACTGGGTGTCCCGGTGGGGGCGGTGGCCGCGGCGCGGTCGGTGCTGGACGGTGCGGTGCGCTGGCTGGACCTGCTGGTGGACGACAGCGACGCGGTGGTGCTGGGCGATCTGCGGATCCCCGCGGGGGGCCCGCGGTCCGGGCCGCCGGACGCGGACGGCGAAGGCCCGCTGTCGGTGTGGGGCGCCTGCCGTTCGCTGGTACGGACCCTCGTCTCCCCTGCGCCCGCGCCGGAGGCGCCCCGGGTGCAGCGGCTGCGGGTGGAGGCGGACGGGGTGCTGCTGGCCGATCTGGACCGGCCGGTGGCCGGGGTACGGGTCTCGTCGCGCGGCGGGGCGGGGAAGGCGGAGGTGGCGGTCGAGCTGCCGTCCGGCGACCGGCTGACCGCCGAGGCGCTGGCGGTGACGGTTTCCGGGGCGGATTTCCGGTACCGGAGGGACGGCCTGCTGGGCGGCCCGGTGCGGACCCGGACGTGGAGGGTGCGGGCGGGGGTGTGGGGGCTGACGCTGCCCGCGGTGGCGGTGTGATGCTGCTCGGTCCCGCCGGGGGGCGGGACGGGACGGGACGGAGCAGGGCACGAGACCTTCGAGCGGATGGGCGGCCACTCCGGCCTCACCGAAGCGTTCCTCGCGGCGATGACCGGGGTGCTCGGCACGGTCGCCGTGCTGTACGTGGTCGCGTCGGTGCTGCGACTGCACGGCGAGGAGACCGCCGGCCGTGCCGAACCGCTGCTGGCGGGCGCGGTCGGGCGGCTGCGGTGGGCGGCCGGGGTGGGCGGCCGGCCATCTCGCGGTCGCCTTCGGGGGATCGGCGGCCGCCTGCTGCTGCTCATGACGGCACTGGTGGCGGCGGGTCTGGCGGCGCTGCGGCGGCGGGACATGCTGAGCGGGTGAGGGGGCGGTGGCGCCACCCCCTCCGCAAGCCTCAGCGCACGTAGTGCGTCAGCACCTCGGTGTCGAGCTCGATGCCCACCGGGTCGGGCAGCATGACCACTTCACCGAACTTCACGGTGTGGCTGTCGCGGTAGCCGCCGCCCTCCGGGTCCGGCGCGCTGAACACCGTGACGGCACCGGCCTCACGGTCGACCAGCAGGTAGACCGGAATCCCGGCGTCCGCGTAGGCGACGGGCTTCTCCTTGCGGTCGCGACGGTCGGTGTCGCGGTCGTAGGACGTGATCTCGACAGTCATGAGCACTCCGTCCGGATCCGCCCATTCACCCTGCCCCGCGAAGTTCCCCCGCGGAGCGAGAGACCCGTCCGGACGCGCCCTGCCCTTGCGGTACGACTCGACCTTCAGGCCCTGGTCACCGCCGTACAGCCCGAGTTCGGGCCCAATCCGCCGGCGACAAACCGTCCGAGTGATCGCTACCCAGGCCTGACCAGCCCCGTCTCGTACGCGAAGACCGCCGCCTGGGTCCGGTCCCGCAGGCCGAGTTTCACCAGGATCCGGCTCACGTGGGTCTTGATCGTGGACTCGGCGACGATCAGCCGGGAGGCGATCTCCGCGTTCGACAGACCCTGCGCGATCAGCACGAGCACTTCGCTCTCGCGCTCCGTGAGCTCCTCGGCCCGGGCGAGCGAGGGCTGCTTCGGGGTGTCCGAGAGCCGGGAGAACTCGACGATCAGCCGCTTGGTGACCGTGGGGGCGAGCAGCGCCTCCCCGGACGCCACCACCCGTACGCCGTCGGCCAGCTCACGGGCCGACGCGTCCTTCAGCAGGAAGCCCGAAGCCCCCGCGCGCAGCGCCTGGTAGACGTACTCGTCCAGGTCGAACGTGGTCAGGACCAGCACCTTCGCCGACTCGTCCGCCGCGACGATCGCCCGGGTCGCCTCGATGCCGTTCAGCTCGGGCATCCGGATGTCCATCAGCACGACGTCCGGGCGCAGGGCGGCCACCTGGGACACCGCCTCGACACCGTTGACCGCCTCGCCGATCACCTCGATGCCCGGCATCGCGTTGAGCAGGACCGAGAACCCTTCGCGCACCATCATCTGGTCGTCGACGACCAGGACCCTGATGGCCGGAACGGAGTCGGCCGGGACCGAGGCGGCCGGGACGGTGGTCATTCGGAGTCCTCCGCCGCTCGCTGCACCGGGATGAACGCGGCGACCTCGTAACCGCCGTCCTCCGTACGGTCCGTGGTGATCTCCCCGTTCAGCATGGTGACCCGCTCCCGCATTCCGGTGATGCCGTGCCCGGCGCCCGGAATGGGGTATCCCCTGCTCGAATCGGATTGAGAGCTTGGGGACGGCTTGACCAGCCCCTGCGGCGGGCCGTTGACCACGCGCAGGCCGAGCCCGCCCAGGACGTAGCTGACCTCCACCCGGGCCTGTGTGCCCGGCGCATGGCGCAGGGCGTTGCTCAACGCCTCCTGGACGATGCGGTACGCCGACAGCTCGACGCCCTGCGGGAGTTCGCGTACAGCGCCGGTCACGGTCTTGTCCACCGTCAGGCCGGCCTCCCTGACATTGGTGAGCAGCCCTTCCAGTTCGGCGAGGGTGGGCTGCGGGGCGTCCGGGGCCTCGTAGTCCTCGGCACGTACGACACCGAGGACCCGGCGCAGCTCGGTCAGGGCCGCCACCGCGTTCTCCCTGATCACCTCGAACGACCTGGTCAGCTCGGGCGGCGGATCGGTCACCCGGTACGGGGCGGCCTCGGCCTGGATGGCGACCACCGACATGTGGTGGGCGACGACGTCATGCAGCTCACGGGCGATGGTGGTGCGCTCCTCCAGGAGGGTGCGCCGGTCGCGTTCGATGGCCGTGACCGTCTGCTGGGCGGTGACCTCGCGGTACGCCTCGCGGCGTACCTGCACCGTCGTCGTGATGAGGACGGCGACCGCGGAGAGGAACAGCATCATCGCCGTGTCGGATCCGCCTATGCCGCCGGGGTTCACCACGGCCCCCGCGACGAACCCGTACAGCGCCGTACCCGCCCACATCCAGGCGGCCGTTCGCGGCCTGGTCCTGGCCGCGACCACGGTCAGCACCACGAGATGGGCGAGGAAGGCGCTGTCGGCCCAGGGCCAGGACCCCCAGCTGCTGCCGAACAGGCTGACGACGGGGGCGGACACCAGCGACACCCACCAGGCGCCGACCGGCCTGAGCAGGGTCATCACGACCGCTCCCGCCGAGATCAGACCGGTGACGAGAGCCAGGGGGCCGTCGAAGTCGACGGTGCCGTGGGCGGACACCAGCAGCGTGATCAGGGCGAAGGCCAGCACCACCGCGTGCGGGGTCCAGCCGGCGCGGGCCCGTATCCGGCGGGGCAACCGCCTGGTCAACGCCCCGTCCGTACGCATCGGCTGGAGCGGGCGGTAGGCGAAGGCGTCGTGGAAGAGGTCCTGGCGCAGGCCCGCCAGAACCCCCTGGGCCAGCCGGAGCTCCGGGCTCCGCGTCTCTGTATCGGTCACAGGCCCCACGGTAGGCGGCGGCATGGTCCCGGTCGTCCGCACTGATACGGAACCTGTGGGGTCCCTCTCAGGTACTACCTGCGTCGGATCGGGTGCCCGCACGGGTACCGGCGGCGGGTGCGCATGCGGTACCGGCCGCGGGTGCCCATACGGATACCGCCGGCAGGTGCGCCCGTCCTCACCAGGCCAGTTGCTCGATCTCCGCGACAACCACCGCGCAGGCGTCGGCCGCCGGGTCGACCGGCGCGAAGTGCCCGACACCGTCGAGCAGGGTCACGCCGACCAGCTCCCCCTCCTTGGCCGCCGCGTCCGCGTACGCGTCGGCGATCTGCGGCGGGACCGTGGTGTCCGCGCGGCCCTGGACGACCGTGGTCGCGATGCCGGTGGGCAGCAGCGCGGACGGGTCGGCCCACTCCGCGCGGACGGCGGAAGCCCCGGCCGCCGCAGGGGCGTCCGGGACCGCCAGGAACTGGTCCACCGCCCCCTCGCACGCCCCCAGCTCCCTGGCGAGGCCGAAGTGCGCGAGCGGGGACAGCGCGACCACGCCACGGAACGGCGGGGTCGACCGGTGCCACGGCGCCTCGGGCGGCAGTACGTGCCGGGCGGCCGCCCAGAGCGCGAGATGTCCGCCGGCCGAATGCCCGGTGAGGACCGTACGCCGCAGGTCGGCGCGCGGCAGAGCGGACGGTACGAGCTCCGGCAGCGCGTCCAGGGCGGCGGCGACGTCGTCGAGGGTGTCCGGCCACCGGCCCGCGCTGCCCTCGGCGGCACCGCCCCGCCGGTACTCGACACTGGCGACAGCGAAGCCCCGGCGGGCCAGGAAGGCCGCGAACGGAGACATGTGCCGGCGGTCGTAGCGCTGCCGCCAGGAGCCGCCGTGCAGCACCACGACGAGCGGGACCGGCCCCTCGCCGCCGTGCGGGGCGTAGAAGTCGACGGTCTGGTCGGGGTGATCGCCGTATGCGGCGGTCGCATCGGGGGCCACAGCGGGATGCCCGAGGACCGAATCGGCCTCTGCGTCGTCCGACATACGGCTCCAACCTCTCTCTGTGCGGGCCGGGCTGCCCTGACCAGCCGGGACGCTATCAGGCGAGTACCTCCCCCAGAACGCGCGCGGCACGCAGCGCATCGCCGAACCCGACATAGAGCGGGGTGAAACCGAAGCGCAGGATGTCCGGCGGCCTGAAGTCCCCGACGACCCCGCGGGCGATCAGCTCCTTCATGACCGCCCCGGCGTTCTCGCACCTCAGCGACACCTGGCTGCCCCGCTGTTCAGGCGCGGACGGTGTCACCGATTCGAGGCTCACGCACTCCAGGAAGAAGTCCGTCAGGGTGAGCGACTTGGCCCGGACCGCCTCGACCGACACCCCGTCCCACACGTCGAGCGCCGACTCCAGCGCGAGCATCGACAGGATGTCGGGGGTGCCGACCCGGCCGCGCGGGGCGCCGTCCGCCGGGGTGTATCCCGGTTCCATCCCGAACGGGTCCGCGTGCGAGTTCCAGCCGGGCAGCGGCGAGTCGAAGGACGGCTGGAGGTCAGGGCGTACGTACAGGAAGGCGGGGGAACCGGGCCCGCCGTTCAGGTACTTGTAGGTGCAGCCGACCGCGAAGTCCACCCCGTGCGCGGCCAGCCCGACCGGCAGCGCGCCCGCGCTGTGGCAGAGGTCCCAGACGACCCTCGCACCCGCCGCGTGCACGGCGCCGGTCACGGCGGGCAGGTCGTGCAGCCGCCCGGTGCGGTAGTCGACATGGTTGACCAGGACGGCGGCGGTACGGGGCCCGACCTGGTCGCCGGGTGCGTACGGGACGACACGGCGGCCGGTCAGCCGGGCCGCCGACCCGGCGATGTAGCCGTCCGTCGGGAAGGTCGTGGCGTCGACCAGGATCTCGTCACGGTCGTCCCCGGCCGACCGGACGGCGGCCACAAGTGCCTTGAAGACGTTCACACTTGTCGAGTCGCCGACGACCACCGTGCCGGGCACAGCGCCGACGAGCGGCGCGATCCTGTCGCCGATGCGCTCCGGCGCGGTCCACCAGCCGGACTCCTCCCAGGACCGGATGCCGAGCGCGCCCCACTCGCGGGTGATGACCTCCTGCATCCGTGCGGGAACGTGCCGGGGCAGGGCGCCCAGGGAGTTGCCGTCGAGGTAGACCGTTCCGGGGGCGATGGTGAACAGCTCCCGGAGCGGGGCCAGTTCATCGGCCGCGTCGAGCTCGGCCGCTCGGCGGGCCAGGGCGGACAGATCGGGCTTCGGCTGGGCCGGTGCGGGCTTCATCGGCTGATCCTCGGTCGTCGGGGGCTGCGGGGCTGTCCCTGTGGTGCGCTCAGACATGGCTGCGCGCCGTCCACAGCTCGGGGAAGACGCTCTTCGCGGCGCGCTTCTCCAGCCAGGCGACCCCGGCCGAGCCGCCCGTGCCGGTCTTCGACCCCATCGCCCTGCGGGTGGCGACCAGATGGTCGTTGCGCCAGCGCCACACCAGCTCACCGACATCGGTCAGCGCCTCGCCGAGCCGGACCAGCGGGGAGTCCTGCTCTCCCGTGTACACCGCGGTCCAGACCGCCTCGACCTCGGGCGACGGTTCGTACTTCGCCGCGAGATCGCGCTGGAGCACGGCCGTGGGCACCGGCTGCCCGTGCCGGGCCAGGAATCGCAGTACCTCGTCGTACAGGCTCGGCTCCTGGAGCGCTTTCTCCAGTTCGGCGTGGACCCGGGGCGCTCCGCGGTGCGGGACGAGCATCGAGGCGGACTTGTCGCCCAGCAGGAACTCCAGCCTGCGGTACATCGCGGACTGGAAGCCCGATCCCTCGCCGAGTGCGCCGCGGTACGCGTTGAACTGTGCGGGCGTGAGCTGGGCCAGCGGCCGCCAGGAGTCGTTGAGCGACTGCAGCTCGTACGTCGAGCGCTTCAGGGCGGCGAGGGCGACCGGCAGATCGTCACCGCGCAGGGCCTCAGCGGCGGTCTCCCACTCATGGACGATCACGGTGAACCACAGCTCCATGACCTGGGTGGTGACCAGGAAGACCATCTCGCCCGGGTCGTCGGAGCGCAGCTGCTGGAGGTGGGTGAGGACGTCCGCCTGGACGTAGTCCTCGTACGGGGTGGTCCCCGCGAAGTCCAGATTCGGGGCCTGGTCGTGGCTCGGGGCCGGATTCGGGGCCGGGTCGTGATGCGGGGCCGGGTCGTGCGAAGGCGTAGACATCGCTGTCTCCTCGGTGGTGCTCCAGGTAGCGGTCCGCCCCTTCCGTCGACAGGTGGGCCCCGGTCCCCACCTTCATCATTGACGCGGAACCTGGTCCACGGCAAGACAAGCAAGGCAGGACAAGCGAGGCAGGCAGGCGAGGCAGGCAGGCGAGGCAGGCAGGCGAGGGCCGGACACGGTGGGTGTCCGGCCCTCGCCCGGTGCGGCGCGTATGCGGCACCGATGCGGCCTACGGCATCGATGCCGCAGGGAATGCGCCGAGGTCAGCCCAGCGTGTCCGCCGCGGCCGGTGAGGAGTCGCGCAGGAACTCCGTGCAGCGCTGGTACTCGGCGTCCTCACCGATCGACTGGGCGGCGCGCGCCAGGGCGTGCAGGGCCCGCAGGAAGCCGCGGTTCGGCTCGTGGTCCCACGGCACGGGGCCGTGGCCCTTCCAGCCGGCCCGGCGCAGCGAGTCGAGGCCGCGGTGGTAGCCGGTACGGGCGTAGGCGTACGACTCGACGACCCGCCCGTGCTCGAAGGCGTCGTCGGCGAGCTGCGCCCAGGCGAGCGAGGAGGTCGGGTACTTCGCCGCCACATCGGCGGGGGCGGTGCCGCCCGCGAGCAGCTCGCGGGGTTCGGGGTCGTCGGGAAGACGGGTCTCGGGAGGGCCCCCGAGCAGATTCTCGTGAATGGACATGGGGGCCAGTCTGCCTGGCCCGCGCGGATGCGGCTGCCAGGGGCCGCTGGACCCAGCAGGACCAGGGCCCCGGGCCGGCGCGACGCGACGCGAAGAGCCTGACCCGGACGCGAAGGGCCTGACCCGGACGCGGGGGGGGCCTGACCCGGACGCGTGGGCCTAGAGCCGCACCGCGCGGGCTGCCCGTACGAGGGCCTCGGCTCCTGCCTCCGCCTTGGCCCGGGGGCAGCCCACGTTGAGCCGGACAAAGCCCTCGGCGCGGTAGACGGCGCCCGGCATGATCGCCACTTTCTCCACCTCGATCAGCTGCCGCTGGAGCGCCGCACCGTCGATGCCCAGCGGGCGCAGATCGATCCAGGCGAGATACCCGGCCTGCGGCGGCGTCCAGCGCAGCTCGGGAAAGGCCGTGTTCAGCCGCTCGGCCAGCATCGAAAGATTCGCCGCCGTGTACGCGCGGACGGCGTCCAGCCAGGCCGCCCCGTGCCGGTAGGCCGCGATGTGCGCGGTCAGCGAGAGCACCGCGGGCGAGGCAAGCCCCTCGCCCGTCTCCATCCGGCTGAGGTACTCCGCCCGGTCGTCCGGGTCGCCGATCATGCCGTACGAACCGGTCAGCGCCGGGAAGTTGAACGCCTTGCTGCCGGAGGTGATGAGCGCCCAGCGGCCCCGCCCGTACCGGGTCCAGGGCAGATGCCGGTGCCCCTCGTGCACGAAGTCGGCGTGGATCTCGTCGCAGATCACGGCGGTGCCGTACCGCTCGGCGAGCGCGGCGAACCGGGTCAGCTCGTCGTGCGTCCACACCCGGCCGGTGGGGTTGTGCGGCGAGCAGAGCAACAGGACCTTGCTGCCCGGCCGGGCGAGCTGCCGCTCCAGCTCCGCGTCGTCGTCCACCGGGCAGCCGCGCAGTTCCCGGCGCAGACCGGAGACCGCTTTGGTGAAGCCGTCGTAGGTGGGGGTGTGGACCACCACTCCGTCGCCCTCGTCCGTCCACATCCGCAGCAGCTGCGAGAGCTGGTTGAGCACGGAGGGCCCGTACACGATCCGGCCGGTGTCGATCCGGGTGTCGAAGCGGGTCGCGTACCAGTCGCGTACCGCGTCCCGGAAGTCCCCGAGCCGCCAGTCGGTGTAGCCGAACACCCCGTGGTCGATCCGCTCGTGGAGGGCCGTGAGGACCTCGGGCGGGCAGCGGAAGTCCATGTCCGAAATGGTGAAGGGCAGCAGCCCGTCCACACCGAACCGGTCCGCGACCCCGTCCCACTGGACGCTCCAGGAGCCGCGCCGGTCGACGGCCGTGTCGAAGTCGTACTCCACGCCGTACTCCATCTCCATGTGCGGCACCCTCTCGCTGGGCTGTGGGCTGTGGGCTGTGGTGAGCTGCGGGCTGCGGGTGATCGGGGACCCGGCCCCGGACAGGACTGCCCCCCGGTATGACGCGGGCCCGGCACCCCTGGGCGGGGTACCGGGCCCGGCGTGGCGGACGCGCCTACTTGATGCGGGTGCCCGTGGAGCGCAGGTTGGCGCACGCCTCGGTGACGCGCTTCGCCATACCGGCCTCAGCGGCCTTGCCCCAGGTGCGCGGGTCGTAGGTCTTCTTGGAGCCGACCTCGCCGTCGACCTTCAGGACGCCGTCGTAGTTGCGGAAGACGTGGTCCACGACGGGACGCGTGAAGGCGTACTGGGTGTCGGTGTCGAGGTTCATCTTCACGACGCCGTTCTCCAGCGCGGTGGCGATCTCCTCCGCGGAGGAGCCGGAGCCGCCGTGGAAGACGAAGTCGAACGGCTGGCTGCCGGCGGGCTTGCCGTACTTGGCGGAGACGCCCTCCTGGAGGTCCTTCAGGAGCTCGGGGCGCAGAACGACGTTGCCCGGCTTGTAGACGCCGTGCACATTGCCGAAGGACGCGGCCAGCAGGTAGCGGCCCTTCTCGCCCAGGCCGAGGGCCTCAGCGGTCCGCAGCGCGTCGTCGACGGTCGTGTACAGCGAGTCGTTGATCTCGTGGCTGACGCCGTCCTCCTCGCCGCCGGTCGGGGTGATCTCGACCTCAAGGATGATCTTGGCGGCGGCCGCCAGCGCGAGCAGCTCCTGGCCGATGGCCAGGTTGTCGGCGAGGGTCTCGGCGGAGCCATCCCACATGTGGGACTGGAAGAGCGGGTTCAGACCGGCCTCGACGCGCTTGCGGGAGACCTCAAGCAGCGGCCGGACATAGCCGTCGAGCTTGTCCTTGGGGCAGTGGTCGGTGTGCAGCGCGACCGTGACCGGGTACTTCTCGCCGACGATGTGCGCGAACTCGGCCAGCGCGACCGATCCGGTGACCATGTCCTTGGCGTACTGGCCGCCCAGGAACTCGGCACCGCCGGTGGAGATCTGGATGATGCCGTCGCTCTCGGCCTCGGCGAAGCCGCGCAGCGCCGCGTGCAAGGTCTGGGTCGAGGTCACGTTGATGGCCGGGTAGGCGAACTTGCCTGCCTTCGCCCGGTCGAGCATCTCGTTGTAGACCTCGGGGGTTGCGATGGGCATCTGTCCGCTCCTTGGGATGTGCGGGTGTGCGTAACTGGTCCCTGACCTGGGGGCGACGTCATCGTCGCCGCCCATCTTTCCAGACTCCTGGCGCGGGTCCACCTGGCGTGGTGCCTTGACCCTGAACACGGGGTGTGGTTTCACGTGAAACCACACCCCGTGTTCAGCGCCTCACAGACCGAGTTGTCTCACCGGCCGGGTGGCCTCCCAGCTCCGGTGCCCTCACCGGCCGGGTGGCTTCACAGACCGAGGTCGCCCTGGGTGTACGCGAAGACGTACGGCACGCCCGCCTCGGCGATGACCTCGGCAGCGCCGGTGTCGCGGTCCACGATCGTGGCGACGGCGACCACCTCACCGCCGGCCTCTCGCACGGCCTCCACCGCGGTCATCGGCGAGCCGCCCGTCGTGGTGGTGTCCTCGACGACGAGAACCCGGCGGCCCTTGATGTCCGGGCCCTCGATGCGTCGCTGCATCCCGTGCGTCTTGGCGGCCTTGCGCACGACGAAGGCGTCCAGCGTCCTGCCGCGTGCCGAAGAGGCGTGCAGCATGGCGTCCGCGATCGGGTCGGCGCCCAGCGTCAGCCCGCCGACCGCGTCGAAGTCCAGCCCGTCGGTCAGATCCAGCATCACCTGACCGACCAGCGGCGCGGCCACGCCGTCCAGGGTGATCCGGCGCAGATCGATGTACCAGTCGGCTTCGATCCCCGAGGAGAGCGTCACCTTGCCGTGCACGACGGCTTTGTCCTTGATGTGCTGGAGCAGATCAGCGCGTACGTCAGTCATGGCCCCGAGCTTAATTGGGACGGCCGGACAGCCGGTACCTCCCGCTGTGGCTCAGAGGCGGCGCCAGCTCCAGGTGGCCGACATCTCCAGCGGATCGATGGGCGTGACCAGGCGCGGCAGTGTGTTCAGCCCGTTCGGCGGGCCGGACTGGGGCTCGACGCAGACCGCTTCCGCCTGCTCGTCGTAGATCACGACCCATTCGGAGCGGCTGCGCACCGTCAGCTCCAGCTGTTCGGGCCAGGTGACGGTGACGTCCACTCCGTCCGGCATCCCGAAGCAGTCGTCCCAGGGGCCGGGGAGGGGGTCGATCCGCTTGCCGGTGGGCAGGTGGTCGTCGCCGCGCTCCTCCTGCCAGGCGGGCTCGAAGCCGAGCTGCGCGTCGCCGCCGGCGCCCAGGTTCCGGTTGAACCAGGGGTGCCAGCCGGCCTGCGCCGGGAACGAGTCGTCGTAGGTCTCCACACCGAGGGTGAGCGTCAGGGCGGACTCGGTCAGCTCGAAGGTCTGGGTGACCCGGCCGGTGTACGGCCAGGGGTCGGCCAGATCGTAGGTGAACGCCGCCACGCCGGGCCCGTCGCCGCTGCCTGCGCGGGCGGGCCGCCAGGCGGTGTTGCGGCCGGTGCCGTGGATGGCGTGCGGCGGGGAGTTCAACGGCAGCTGGTGCGGGGTGCCGCCGTTGGTGAACCGGCCGTTCCCGGTACGGCCGCACCACGGCACCATCGGGAAGCAGCCGAACTTGGCTCCCTGCCGCAGCAGTTCGGTACCGCCGATGCGGAGGCTGCGGATACGGCAGCCGTTCTCGGGGCTCACGGTCAACTCGGCGTCGCCGGCGACGAGCCGGACCTCTTCGCTACTCACGCCCCGACCCTAACGGGACGCGGCCCGATCGGCCGCCCGGTTCAGCGCCGACGCCGCAGGGCCCGGCCCACGACGACCGCCGATGCCAGGGCCAGCGCCGCCGCCGGGGCCGCCCATCGAAGGGTCGCGCCCGCCGTGCTCGACGACGGGGCCGGTACCGGGGCGTAGCGGCCGCGGGGCGGGGCGTGGTCGACCTCTTCAGCGCTGCGGCCGATCATCGTGCGGCGGGCGTGTGCGGCCTCGACCGGTGGTTCGCCGGGGGCGGAGAAGCCCGCGTCGGCCGCCGGATCGAGCGACGGCGGCGGCACCTCCGTATCGGACACGGACGCCCCGGAATCCCGGTCCCCGGAATCACTGGAATCCCCAGAACCGCTGGAATCGGTGGGGGCTGGTTCGTCGCTGGAGCGTGGTTCGTCGCGGGCGCGCGATTCACCGGTGGGGGCTGGTGTACCCGGGCCGGAATCGCCGGGGCCCGAATCAGCGGACCCAGCGGCATCGGTGACCCCGGTATCAGTGACCCCAGTACCCGTGGCTCCGGTATCCGTGGCTCCGGTATCCGTGGCTCCGGCGCCGGCGGACCCGGCATCGGCGGGCCCGGCATCACTGCCATCCGCCTGCGCCTCGGCCCGTACGCGGTCGCCGAAGCGGTCGAGCAAGCGGCGGGCCGCGGTCAGTGCGGCATCGGGCGGGATCTGCGCCAGCCGGCCATCGGTCGCCCGGGCCGTCCCCGTCCAGCTCAGAGTCGTCCCCGCATCCGCGCCCGCGAGGCCCAGCTTCAGCGAGAGGTTCACCGACCCGGGGCCGCGAGCTTCCGTACCCTCACCGTCGATCTCGTAGCCACCGTCCCGCTCCACGACGCGCAGGGTCCCGCGGTACGTGATCGTGTGCCCGTCGATCCGGACCTTGAGCCGGCCCGCGAGCCCGCCCTTCCCTGCGCCGGCGCTGTCCGCGTCCTGTTGGAGCCCCGGTACGCAGCGGGCCACACGGGCGGGGTCCGCCAGGACCCGTCGGACGGACTCTGCCGGAACCGGAACGAACACCTCATGCTCCATGGAAGCCGAGCCTACTCAGCCACAGCCGACTCGTCTGCCTTTCGGCCGGGGCACACGCACACCGCCCCCGCCTCACCCCCCGTACCGCGGATGCACCAGCGTCGACGGCGGCACATCGGGCGGCCGGCCCGGCACCCGTGACCAGGTGCCCGGGGCCGCCGGCCCGAGCCGCGGAGTGCCACGGGCCGCCAGGACGAAGCCCCAGCCGCCGGGCGCCTTCCCCGCGCCCTTCCCCGTGTCCTTCGCCCGGTCGGGGCCCGCGGCGAAACCCACGCCACGGCCCGACGCCCGGTACGGAACCGTCCGCAGGCCGGCCGCCCGCACCGTCGCGTCGACCGTCCAGAAACTGTCGGGGCGCGTGTCGACCGGGCCCGCGTGGACGGCCAGCCGGCCGCCCGGGGCCAGCACCCGCGACACCAGGCCGTAGAACTCCTCCGAGTAGAGCTTGGTGCTCGCGGTGATCCCGGGGTCGGGCAGATCGGTGAGGACCACGTCGTACCGCGGTCTCGGGGAGCGCAGCCAGTTGAAGGCGTCAGCGGTGACCACCCGCAGCCGCGGGTCGCGGTACGCGTGCCCGTTGAGCGCGGAGAGTCCGGGATCGGTGCGGGCCAGCCGTTCGACACCGGGGTCGAGCTCGACCACCGTCACCGACGCCACGTCCGGGTGGCGCAGCACCTCGCGGGCCGCGAGGCCGTCACCGCCGCCCAGGATCAGTACGTTCCGGTGCGGCCCGCGCATCGCGGGGTCGACCAGCGCCCGGTGGTACTGCCGCTCGTCGGCGCCGTCGACCCGCAGCCTGCCGTCCAGGAAGAGGTCCAGGGTGCCGTGCGCGGACCGGGTCAGGACGATCTCCTGGACGCGGGTCTGCTCGGCGACCCGCACCTGCGCCCCGTACACCGCGCGCCTGGCGGCCAGTTCGAAGTCGCCCACCAGTGCCGTCGCCGTGGCCAGCACGGCGAGCACCAGCACGTTCAGCAGGATCAGCCACCACCTGGCCCGGGTCGTCAGGTCGCGCCGGAAGAGCCACAGCACCAGCGCCCCGCCGACCACGGCGTTGACCGTGCCGGTGAGCAGCGCCCCGGTGAGCTGGCCGAGCAGCGGCAGCAGCAGGAACGGGAAGGCGAGACCGCCGACCAGCGCGCCCACGTAGTCCGCCGCGAACAGGTCGGCCACCGCGCCGCCCGCGTCCTGCCGCGAGACCCGCTGGATCAGCGTCATCAGCAGCGGGATCTCGGCGCCCATCAGCACACCGATCGCCAGCGAGAACCCGACCAGGGCATACCGCGAACCGCCGCCGCCCGCCCAGGCGAAGGACCCGTACAGGACGAGCGCCGAGCCGCCGCCGATCAGCGCCAGCGCCGCCTCGACCAGACCGAAGCCCACGGCGGCGCGGACCCGCAGCCGTTTGGCGAGGAGCGAGCCGATCCCCATCGCGAAGACCATGACGGACAGCACGACCGACGCCTGGGTGACCGAGTCCCCGATCAAGTACGAGGCGAGGGCGACCAGTTCCAGCTCGTACACCAGTCCGCAGGCGGCGCAGACGAAGACGGTGGCGAGGACCAGCACCCTGCCGGTCCTCGGGCGTACGGAGAGCGCCGCGTCCTGGGTTTCTGGGGGCGCGGACTGGTCGATCATGCCAAGAACGCTACGTTACGGAACGCACACCACTCGTCACCCACAAGGATGCAATCAGGCTTCGACGGGGATGCGTACCCCAACTCTGGTGCGGGTGACCACGAGTTGCCCCTCCTGCGGGTACGCGTGCCAGGTGCGCCAGTGCACCTGGCCCTCGCGCCGCTGCGCGAGCATCGCGGTGAAGGCGTGCGGCGAGCCGGGGAACGTGCCGGCCAGGCCGTTCGGATGGTCGGCGACCAGAGCGAGCAACTCCTGTGCGCGGCCCGCGAAAGAGCAGGCCGAGAGCGTCTCGACGCAGGCCGCGAACTCGTACCCCCAGTCGCCGACGCGCTCCGCGACGCCGAGCGGTAAGGGGGTGCTGCTTCCCGGGATGCAGGCGACGGTCTCGGAACAGGTGCCGCCCTCCTCCTCCAGAAGCACCTGGTGAGAGGCGCCGAGGAGCCTCATCTGGAGCTTGGCGCCGCCGAGTTCGAGATCGAGGACCGCGAGCGCGGGCAGCGGTTCGCGGCCCAGCGCCCAGGCCAGATCGGCGGCGCGAGTGTCGGTGTAGGCAGTACTGAGGGTCGTGAGCATGGGTGGGCTCCGCAAACACACAATCGGCAGATGGACGGGGTTCTCCCCGGAGCAGGTGTCAGGGAAAGAGACGCCGGCATGGGCCACGGTCAGGTCTCAGGTCCGAGGGCTGCTTCTTCTCACATGGAGGGAATCACGAAGTACGCGACGCTCACAGCGTTTTTACCCAACTTGAAGGGGTTTCCATCCCCCCGGGGGCTGCGCTGTTCATACGTTCAACAAACCGGCGGTGAGGGGGATGCGGAGTGAGCCGTGAGGCGAGCTGTGGGGCGGCACGGGCGGTGTCCGGCCGGGCCGCGAGCAGCTGAGAGATGGGTCACAGCGGCCCGGCAGCGGCGACGGCGGGCGTCAGGTGCGGGCGGGACGGGCGTCAGGTTGCAGGCAGGGGGCGTGCGGTTTGCAGGCAAGGCGGCGTCCGGTGCGGGCAACCAGCAGGCGCCCGCCGGGGGTTGACCCGGCGGGCGCCTGCGGAACGTACGAGCGCGGTCCTGCGTCAGCTGGAGCCGCCGCACCCGCCGCCACCGCCGCACACACCAAGGCCGTCACCCCCGCCAAGGCCGTCACCCCCGGCATGGCCGGTATGCCCGGGATGGGGGTGTCCACCAAGG
>NZ_JAAGLN010000074.1 GCF_010548145.1 Streptomyces sp. SID10853 | reverse complement strand
CGAGAAGGTCGCCCGGCTCCACCTGGACGCTCTGGGCGTCAAGCTGACGACGCTGCGTCCGGAGCAGGCCGCGTACATCGGTGTCGAGGTCGAAGGCCCGTACAAGCCGGACCACTACCGCTACTGATACAACCGCGGCCGACCGCTCCACGGACGCTGGCCGGATCCCGCCGCTGTGCTCAAGGACCACTAGAGGGCGGGCCGGGTGGCATGGCTGCGGCAGCGGGCAGCTGCCTACGCTGCCGGTGACGGCCGGCCACGGGCCCCAGGCCCCCGGACCGGACTTCCCATGACCAGCACACGGATGACCCAGACCACCCCCCACCACCACGCCACGACAGACGGGACGACCATGACCAACACGACCCTGGTAATCGGCGGCACGGGCAAGACCGGACGGCGGGTCGCCGAGCGGCTCTCCGCCAAGGGGCTTCCCGTGCGTATCGGATCCCGCACCGGCACGCCGCCCTTCGTCTGGGAGGACCCCGCCACGTGGGATGCCGCCCTCGAAGGTGTCGGTGCCGTCTACATCACCTACTACCCCGACCTCGCCTTCCCGGGCGCCGCCGAGACCGTCGGCGAGTTCGCCAAGGCCGCCGTGGCCAAGGGGGCGCGCCGTCTGGTGCTGCTGTCGGGGCGAGGCGAGGAAGGCGCCGTGATCAGCGAGAACAAGGTGAAGGAGTCCGGCGCGGACTGGACTGTCGTACGCGCCAGCTGGTTCAACCAGAACTTCAGCGAGAGCTTCTTCCACGACCTCGTCATCGGCGGTGAGATCGTGCTGCCGACCGGGGACGCGGTGGAGCCGTTCCTCGACGCCGACGACATCGCGGACGTCGCCGTCGCGGCGCTCACCGACGACAAGCACATCGGCAGGACGTACGAGCTGTCCGGGCCCCGCCTGCTCAGCTTCAACGACATCGCCCAGGAGCTCTCCAAGGCGACCGGCCGCACCATCACGTATATCCCCGTCGGGGTCGACGAGTACCGCGCGTCCCTCGAGGAGAACGGACTGCCCGTCGAGTTCGCCGACCTGTTCGGGCTGATCCTCGACGGCCGCAACGCCCACCTCGTGCACGGTGTCGAGGAGGCCACCGGCCACAAGCCCAAGGACTTCGCGGACTTCGCCAAGGATGCCGCCGCCGCCGGTGTCTGGAACGTCTGACCCGCCGGACGGGACCAGCAGTCGCGGGCCGGCCGGGTGCGGTGGTCCGCCTCCGCACCCGGCCGTGCGGTGGTCTGCCTCCGCGCCCGCCCCGGCCACCCGCCCCTTCGCCTCCCCGCTCGCCTTCCCGCTCCGTCAGGAGTCGCCACCATGACCGCAGCCGAGCCGATGTCGAGCGAGCGTCTGGTGACGCTGCCCGGCCACTTCCACGGGTTCGCCCTGATGCACATCGCGATGCGCCGCGACGCCGCCCGGCTGGCCGCCGCCGCGCGCTCGGCGAACGGGGGAAGGCCCGAACCGATCGGCGCGTGGTGGCGCGGTCTGCGCGACGTGATCGACTGGCACCACCACAGCGAGGACGAGATCCTCTGGCCCGAACTGCGGCGCGCCGTACCATCGTTCGCAGCCGCCGCGGCCGCACTCGACGGCGACCACGCCGGCCTGGACAAGGCCATGGACACCGTCGGTGCGGCCCTGGCGCCCGGCGCCCCGGCCGCAGCCCTGGTGCCCGCCGCGGACGCCTTCGGCGGCCTTCTCCGCGACCACCTCGCCACCGAGGAGCGCGTCGTCTTCCCCGCGTTCACAGAACTCGGCGAACAGCGCTACCTCGCCCTGGAACGACGCCTCCTGCGCACCGCGCCGCCCCGTGTCCTGGGACATCTGCAGCCCTGGATGTTCGACGCGGCCGACCCCAGGTCCGTCGCGCACGTCGCGGCGACCATCCCGCCACCGGTGCGCCTCCTGGGCCGGACCGTACTGCGCCGACGCTACGAACGGCTGCTCGCCCCGGTCGTGCGCCACACCGGCCCCGTGCCCCCACCGAGACCGAAGGAGAAGCGATGACCGCTCAACCCACCGCGCCCAGCGGGCCGTTCGCACCGGAAGCGGCCCGGTCCGACGGCCGCGCGGACCTGCCGCTGTACGCCGCCACGATTGCCATGGGACTGAGCGCGGGCCTGTACTTCGCTTTCGACGTCGGCGTCATGCCGGGCCTGGAACGCGGCGACGACATCGCCTTCGCCTCGGCCATGGGACACATCAACGACGCCATTGAGAACGGCCTGTTCGGCATGGTTTTCTTCGGCGCCTTCCTGGCCACCGGGGCGTCCGGCATCCGGCTGCGCCGCCTCGGGCGGGCCCGGGCCGCCCGGTGGGCCTGGGCGGCCCTCACCCTGTACTCGGTGGCCGTCGCCGTCACCGTGAAGGTCAACATCCCCATCAACCGGCAGCTCGCCCGCCTCGCGACGCATGCCTCCGGCGGTGAACTCGCCCTGCTCCGCGACAAGTTCCGCGGCACATGGACGCCGGCCAACACCGCCCGCACCCTGGCCTGCACGGCGGCACTGGCCTGTCTGGGCCGTGCCCTCGCCCTGCGGGGCCGCCCCTGAGCCGCGCCTGCCCTCCGGACGTCCCCCGTACGGAGGGCAGGCGCCCCCTCTGCACACCGGCACCTCACGTACACACACCGAAGGGGCATGAGATGCGGTCCGCCACCCGGCCGGGTCGCGGACCGCATCTCATGCCCCTTCGGCGACGGCCTTGGACTACGAGCGCCCCTGCGTCAGCTCGTGCACCGCGCTCACCACCGCACCAGGCGCCTCCAGCGGCAGCATGTGCCCCGCGTCGGGCAGCTCCTCGAAGCGGGCCCGCGGAAGGGCCTCGGCCACGACGCGGCCCAGGCGGGGCGGGACCACCTTGTCGCGGGCCCCCGCCAGCACCACCGTGGGCGCGGTCACCGAGACCAGTGCCTCGCGCAGATCCATGCCGCGCGAGGAGCGGAACGCCTCGGCACGCACCGCGGGAGAGGTGGCCGCGAACATCTGCCGGTTCACCTCGCGCAGCTGTCGGTCGGCGCCCGGGCCGAGCATGTTCTGGCCCAGCAGCTTGCGGCCGAGCGCCGGCCGGGAGACGGCACGCTGGAACAGGGCGCTGCCCATCATGCGGACCTCGCCGTCCGGCGTGTCCTGATCGTGTGCGGCCGTGCCGAGCAGCACCAACCCGCCCAGCGGTCCGGCGGGTCCGGCACCCGAGGCGTACGACGAGGCGTACGACAACGCCGCGAAGCCGCCACCGGAGTGGCCGACGACGAGCGTGTCGGCCGCGGCCACCTGGTCGAGCACCGCGGCCAGGTCGGCACCGAGCCGGGCAATCCCGAACGGCTCGCGGCCCTGGCTGGAGGCGCCGTGGCCCCGCTGGTCGTACGTGACCACCCGGTGGCCGCACCGGATCAGCCGGTCGGCCACCGTGCTCCACACCCGGCGTGAGGCGCCCCAGCCGTGCGCGAGCAGCACGGTCGTGCCGGTCGCCGGGGCGAGCGGCGCCAGCACGGACACGGCGAGCAGCGCGCCGTCGTCCGTGGGCACCTGGGTCTCGGTCGCCGGCGCGGCACTCACCGCCGTCATCGTGTGCTGCCCTCCAGATGACGGTCCGCGACGGTGGACCGGCCGGTCTCGGGGGATTCCCCGGCGAGGAGGCGACCGAGGCGGACGAGTGCCTCGCTGGTGCCCGCGGAATGCTCCGCGCCGATGTCGGCCACCTTCGCGAGCAGCTTCAGCCAGCCGTGCGGGCGGCCCACGAAGTGCATGCCGACCTTCGTGCGGCCCCCGTCGAGCGGTTCGACGACGAAGTCACTGGTGCCGCGGAAGACCCCGTCGACATAGTCCACCGACAGCAGCCGCCCGGGCTCGACCGCACGGGTCCGCGAGGTGAACCGGAGTTTCGGGCCGCCTTTGTCGACTCCCTTGGTGTGGACCGTGACCGCGACCTCGCCGCCCACCTCGTCCGGCGAACCGGAGACGACGGCGAAAGTATTGGCCGGCACCCACCATCGGGCGGCACCGCGGAACTCGGCGATCAACGCCTCCCACACCGCTTTGGGCGGAGCGTCCACGACCGCCTCGTCGATCAAGTCGTATCCTGTCATGCCGATTCTCCTGTCGGATGTCGGATGGCCGGTCAAGGGGCATCGACCACGGCCCGGTGCGGGCCGGTTCAGCCGAAGAAACCCTGACCGGGGGTGAGGACGCCCGCCGGGTCGTAGCGCCGCTTCGCCGCGACGAGCCCGTCCCAGCGGGAGCCGAAGTGGGTCTGCCAGTCCGCCTGGGTCATCCGCGGAATGGCGCCGACCAGGTACCGCTTGGCGCCCAGGGCGACCGCCTTGTCGTACAGCCGCCGGTTCTGCTCCAGCATCGCCTGGGCATCCGCGCCCGGCGCGGGAAACCGCAGCACGTCGCACAGGTACGCCGTCGGCTCCTTCGGCTGCACGGCCAGCGGGCGGGTCAGCTTCGACGTCGGGTACGGATAGAAGAGCAGGAAGCCCCCGCCCAGGTCGGCCGCGGTCAGTTCCGCCGTCAGCGTCGCGGCGAACGCCTTGGCCTTGGATGCCGGCAGGAACAGGCTCAGCCACGGCTTGGGCTGGTCCCAGAACCCGTTCTCCTTGAGCCACGTCTCGTCGTTGTCGGTGCTGAACACGCAGTCGCGGTAGGAGAGGTCCTCAATGGTCGCCGAGGCCCGCTCGTCGCGCAGATCCGCGAGGAGCTTGTCCCGGTCCGGTGCGGTGGTGCCCGCCCAGTAGGCCGTGGCCTCCAGCTGGTACCACCAGCCGGTGCCGTCGGGGGTGAGAGCGATCTCGCCCGCCTGGCCCTGGAACCGCTTCTCGGCCATGAGCTTCTCGGCGTCGGCGAGGTACGTCGACACGTCGCGGTAGTAGAGGGTGAAGACCGTCGTCTTCTGCGGCGCGGGGACGAGGGCGACCGTGGCCCGCACGATGATGCCCACCTGACCGCCGCCGCCCAGTGCGGCGTTGAACAGATCCGCGTGCTGGGAGGGCGACGCGGTGAGCAGGTCGCCCTGGCCGGTCACGATGTCGATGGACTGGACCGTGTCGACCTGCAGCCCGAACCGGTGCACGGTGGCACCGATGCCGCCCATACTGAGGGTGCCGCCTATCGACAGGTGCAGATAGTCGGTGAGCGCGGGCGGAGTCAGGCCCTTGGCGAGTGCCGCGTCGGTGAGCTGGGCCCAGGTCACACCCGCCTCCACCACGGCACTGGACGTGCCGATGCTGACGATCTTCGCCAGGCCGCGCGCGTCGATCGCGATCCCGCCCTTGGGTACCTGGGCCTGCCCGTAGCAGGAGTGGGACTCCTCGTCACCGTTCTGCCCGCCGCGGCCGTTCATCGCGATCTTCAGCTTGTTGGCCCGGGCGTAGTCGACCATCTTGACGATGTCCTGCACGGAACCGGGGCGCAGCACCCCCCAGCACGCCCCGGGCACCATGTGCCCGAAGTCGTGATTGAACGGGGCGGTCGCGTCAGCCGTCGTCTCCAGCGTGCCGTCCAGGGCCGGCAGCGCCGCGGCCGTGTCGGCGAAGTCGTCCGACTCCCGCGCCCAGGCCTGGTGCGTGGAGCTCCAGCCGATGACAGCGGCGGCCGCTATGCCCCCGAGGACGCTGCGCCGCGTGATGGAGGTGCTGCTTCTCATTCGCTCTGTCTCCTGTCCGTTACGTGCGGTTCAGGGCCGGCAGGCCGGCGCCTGCGCTGGTGGCGAGCCGGTACTCGGAAGGATCGAAGCGCTTCGTGTGGCGCCTGAAACGCCAGGTGTACGTCGGCCAGATCGACGGATTGCGCCCGTGCTCGTCGAGGTACCAGCTCTTGCAGTTGCCTGCGTTCCACACGGTGCCATCGAGTCGCGTCTGAAGCCGTTTGTTCCAGTCGTCCTGGACCGTCTTTCGAACCTCCACCGAGGCCAGGCCCTTTTTGTCCATGACCTTCAACGCGTCCAGGACATAACCGATCTGCGCCTCGATCATCACGACCTGAGAGGAGTGCCCGAGCGTCGTGTTGGGACCGAGCAGCAGGAACAGGTTCGGGAAGCCCGCGACGGTGGTGCCACGGTGCGCCGCCATGCCATGCTCGCGCCACACATCGCGCAGCAGCCGGCCGTCGCACCCCGTGATGCGCCCGGCGATGGGGCGGTCCGTGGCCTTGAAGCCGGTGCCCAGGACGATCGTGTCGATCTCGCGCTCGGTGCCGTCGGCCGTGACGACCGCGTGCGGTTCCACCCGCGCGATGGCGTCGGTGACCAGGTCCACGTTGGGCTGCTGGATCGCCGGATACCACGCGTTGGAGAACAGCAGGCGTTTGCACGCCATCACGTAGTCGGGGGTGAGCCTGGCGCGCAGCGTCTCGTCGGCGACCGACTTCTTGAGGTGGTCGTCGGCCATCTTCTGCATCTTTCCGGCGACCTTGGGCCGCTTCATCACGAAGGCGAGGATCTCCCTGCCCCACATGTTGAAGTTGCGCCGGAAGTTCTGGTAGCCGGGGAGGCCCCGCAGCAGCTTCGTCTGCAGCGGGCTCGTCGGCTTGTCGTTCTTCGGGCCGATCCACGCCGGGGTGCGCTGGTAGAGGTCGAGCCGTCCCACCGTGGGCTGGATCTTCGGGACGAACTGGATGGCGGAGGCACCCGTGCCGATCACGGCGACCTTACGGCCGGCCAGGTCGTGGTCGTGCCGCCAGCGCGAGGAGTGGAAGACCGTGCCCTCGAAGTCCGCGAGCCCGGGAATGTCGGGGATCGCCGCCTCACTGAGGTAGCCGGTGCCGCTGACCAGGACCTGGGCGGTGTAGTCGCCCTGAGAGGTCTCGATGTGCCAGCGCCTGGCCGTACCGTCCCAGCGGGCCGCGAGCAGCTCGTGGCCGAAGCGGATGTGCGGGCGCACCCCGAACCGGTCGGCGGTGTCGCGCAGATACGAGTACAGCTCGTCCCGCTTGCCGAACGTGGACTTCCAGTTCGGGTTCTGCGCGAACGAGAACGAGTACAGATGCGACATCACGTCACAGGCCGCGCCCGGATAGGAGTTGTCCCGCCAGGTGCCGCCCACCTCGTCGGCCCGCTCGAAGACGAGGAAGTCGTCGATGCCCTTCTGCAGCAGCCGGATGGCCATGCCCAGGCCTGAGAAACCGCTGCCGATGACGGCCACCCGCAGGTGCCGCTGCGGCCCGCCGCCGCTGCCCGCGTCGGCCGGGCGGGTGCTCCCGTCGCTGCGGGCCGGTTCGAGAATGCTTGTCACGTCAGCCTCCTAGCGGCGCGCGATGGTGACGCGGAAGTTGTTGAAGAACTTGTCCTCGAGCGTGTACGCGAAGATGTCGAGGTAGCGCTCGAAGCGGGCCACGACCTCCTCGCCCTCCAGGGCGACAGCCTCGTCGCGGCGCTCGGCGAGCAGCTGAAGCCAGGCGCGGCAGGCGACCGCGAACGACTCGCGCTCGTTGACGATCTCGACGACGTCGAACAGCCCCTCGGCGGCCTGTGTGAGCTCGTGCAGGTGCGGGATGTGGCAGTTCTCGAACTCCGAGCGCTGCAGGAACTTCAGATCGTCGAGCAACTGCCGGTTCATCGGCAGCGCCTCGGCGGTCATCGTGTGCAGCACGAAGCGGGCACCCGGCTTGAGAGCCGCGCCGACCTTCTGGAAAAAGACCCGGTACTTCTTGGTCCGCTCGCGCGGCGCCAGCGTCGAGGAGACGAAGTGCTCAAGGGCGTTGATGCAGAACGCCGCGTCGTACGGGTCGTCGGTGGTGTGGTCCTCCCAGCTCTCCACCCGTGTGGTGATCCTCGGGTTGTCCAGGCCGGCGATGAACTGTTCCTGCGTACGGCTGAGCGTCAGGCCGACAGCCTGCTCGACGCCGTGCACGGTGGTGAGGCGGTTGAGCATGGTGCCCCAGCCGCAGCCGACGTCCAGGACGCGTCGGGTGCCCGCCGCACCGGCCAGCTCGGCGAACTTGTCCAGCTTGCGCTCCTGGGCCTCGTCGAGGGCCTCGGTCAGCCCCTCGCCCTCCTCCCAGTAGCCGCCGGAGTACATCATCGTCGGGCCCAGCAGGAGGCGGTAGAAGTCGTTGCTCACCTCGTAGTGGTGCCTGATCGCCTCGACCTCGGGGACCGACTGCTTTGCGACCGTGGTCATCTTCGTCCTCAACTCCCGTCCGGTTCATGACTCTTGACGTGCTTCCTGCTGCCGGGCCGGTCGTCGGACTCCCGTAGCTCCTACGGGCGGCGACGGGAGCTCGACGACCGGCCCGGCGCGAGACGAGAAAACCTCCCGGCTCGCAAGAGATGTGCAAGACGAGGGCAGGCGGCGGCTGTTGCGCACCGATTGCGCGCGGACGGGTTCCATGCATCTCGAAAGACCAAGCCCCTGCGGAGGAAGGACCCACCTCATGTCTCTGCCCACCATCGAAGAACTGGCGAGCCAGCTCGAGGCCGTGTCCGGCGCACAGAAGGTCGACCCGGACCACCCGCTGCAACACATTCCGGACGTGGACTCGCTGGACCTGATGGAGTGGCTGTACGGCTTCCAGAACACGTACCCGGACATCCCGGCCGACGAGTCCCTCTTCGCCGATCTCGACGACACCACGACGCTGCGGACCGTCTACGAGCGCATCCTGGCGCTCGTTCCGGCGCAGGCCTGAGCGGGCCGCGCATGAACGGCTTCGATATCACAGGGTGGGGGATGTCCGTCCCCGAACGCGTGGTCACCAGCGCCGAACTGGCCGAGCGGTTCGGCGTCGACGAGCACTGGATCATCAGCCGGTGCGGGATCAGTGAACGGCGCGCCGTCGGACCGGGCCAGACGACAGCCTCCCTGGCGGTCGAGGCCGGCCGGCGCGCGCTCGCGAAGGCGGGCCTGAGCGGCGGCGACATCGCTCACCTGATCGTCGCCACCGCCACGCCCGAGCAGCCCTCACCGGCGACATCCGCGTTCGTCCACCACGAACTGGGCATCGCCGGCAGCGCACACGACGTCAACTCCGAGTGTGCGGGCTTCGTCTACGGGCTCGTGTCCGCGATGGCGCTGATCGCCATCGACCCGCGGCCCATCCTGCTCATCGGTTCGGACACCCACACCCTCACCGCCAACCCCGCCGACCGGGACCTGTCGATCCTGGTCGGGGACGGCGCGGGCGCGGTCGTACTGGAACCGGCCGCGGACAGCCAGGTCCTCGCCTGGAACCTCGGCGCGGACGGCGCCTGCACCGGCAGCCTCAAGGTACTGGCCGGCGGAAGCCGGATGCCCACCACCGAGGAGACGGTGCGCCAGGGCCTGCACTATGCCCAGATCAACGGCAACGAGATCTACCTCAACGCCGTGCGGTACACGGTCCGCACGGTGCGCGAGACGCTGCGCAACGCCAAGGTCGAGGCGGCCGACGTGCAGCACGTCATCCCGCACCAGGCCAACATCCGCATCATCAACTCGATCCTGAGCCACACCGGGCTGCGGCCCGAGGCGCTGGTGGCCAATCTGCACAAGTACGGGAACACGGCGTCCGCGTCGATCCCGATCGCACTGACCGAGGCCCTGGACGAGGGCCGCATCAAGGAGGGCGATCTGGTCCTGCTGGCCGGCTTCGGCGCCGGCATGACCTGGGGGTCGATGCTCCTCGAATGGCGCGGAGGGACACGATGAGCAACAGCGGAAAACGCGCGGGCGTCCGGCCGGAGCACCCCGTCGCCCTGGTGACGGGAGCGTCCGGCGGGCTCGGCCAGGCGCTGGCGCTCGAACTGGACGCGCTCGGCTGCAAGGTCGCCGTCCACTACAACAGCTCCCAGGACACGGCGCGCGCCGTGCAGGACAAGCTCACCAACGACTCCGCCCTGGTGACCGGCGACGTCGGCTCGTACGAGGCGGTGAGCGCGCTGTACGAGCAGATCAGCGAGAAGCTCGGCCCCGTCGACGTCCTCGTCAACAACGGTGCCATCCGCCGCGACCAGGTCATGGCGATGCAGAAGCCCGGGGACTGGGCCGCGGTGATCCAGACCAATCTGATCGGATCGTTCCACACGGCGCGAGTGTGCGTCCCGCACATGCTGCGCACACGGTGGGGGAGGGTCGTCAACGTGGTGTCGCCCTCGGGCCTGATCGCCACCGCCGGACAGACGGCGTACTCCGCGTCCAAGGCCGGCCTGATCGGCTTCACCCGCACCCTGGCCGCCGAGTGCGGGCGGCGCGGAGTGACGGTCAACGCGCTCTCGCCCGGCTTCATGATCACGGGCATGACGCAGGGCCTCCCGGACCAGGTGAAGGATTCGATGGAGGCAAAGGCACCCGTGCCCCGTTTCGTCACGGTGGAGGAAGTCGCCCGCAGTATGGGCCTGTTCCTGGAACAGGACTGCATGACGGGCCAGGTCATCAGTATCGACAGCGGGGTCTCCATCACCTGACCCGGTCCGCAGCGGTCACCGGCACCCCCTTCTCCGGCGGCCGCTGCGGACTGTGCCTTGTCCCGGAACACGGGAACAAGTCAAAACGAGCACACGCCACAACAGGACCGAGGCATCGGGAAAGGCTTCTGGTGAATGCATTCGCGCATTCACCAGAAGCCTTTCCCAATGCCTCGCTGTTCTTATGCCGCCGGCGGCCACAGCGCATCGAAGGCCGCCATCAGGAGCGGGTCAACCGCCGCGGCGGCTTCCTCCACGGCCGGATCGGGGGCCTGCGGGCCCGGCTCGCGCAGCAGGTCGAGATAGAGGGACTGGGTGCGCGGGGAGGGCCCGATACCGAGCTCGTCCGAGAGCAGCTCACGCAGCTGCTGGTAGACGCGCAGGGCGTCCGCCCGGTTGCCGGCGGCCGCGTGCGCCGCCATCTGGCAGCGGTGCGCGCTCTCCCTGAACGGCGCCCGGCGTACCGCCTCGTCCGCGTACCGCAGGGCATGGTGACCGTTGCCCAGGGCCGCGGCCGAAACGCTGGCCAGCTCCAGCGCGGTCAGCCGCAGTTCGTCGATGCGTTCGCGCGTCGTGTTCACCCAGTCGCCCTCGTGCGCGGGCAAAAACGAGCCACGAAGATTGGCGACCGCCCCGGTGGCGAGCTGCTGGGCCACCGCATGCGCGCGTTCCCCGCACGCCTGGCGGGCCTCCGAGACCGCCGCCTCCGCGGCTTCCAGGTCCGTCACCGCGTCGCCGGGCAGGTGCAGCAGATAGCGCCCGCTCTGGGCGATCAGCGGTGTCTCGCCCGGCTTCTGGCCCTCGCTGGTGACGAAGGTGCGCACCCGGCTGACGACGCTGCGCAGCGCGGAGGCCCAGGTGTCGGGCAGACCCTGGGGCCAGAGTGTGTCCGCGAGCTGGTCGCGGCTGGTGCCGGCCGAGCGCTCCAGGACCAGCCGGGCGAAGGCAACCTGGGCCTGCGCACTCGACAGATGCCTGGGCGGTTCGCCCTCGTGCTCGATGGTGACAAGTCCTACGAGTCGTATCAACACGTCGAAATTCCCCCAGCGGCGGATCAGGAACCGAGTGGGGAATACGGCGACTGCTTCCGCGTCACGCCGTCTGATTCTCGCCATTCCCCGTGATGTCGACGTGACCTTCGCAGGGGCGTTCGACGCCTGTCAATCGCGGCCGGGAACATACCAATCGGAATGAGTGGAAGCCCAAGTTCCATCGTTCATCAGGTCACTTGTCCTGCGATTCTCCGGGCGTACTCAAGAGCCTTTCAAGCGAATCCCGAGGGTGTTCCAGTGGATTTCGGCAAGGCAGCCGAATCTCGTGTTGCGTCCGTCTTGCGGAGCGCGACGTAGAAATTCCCCCAGGAATACAGGAGCGCCGAACTGGCTGAGGAGACTCACGTGAACGCACCCGGAGGTTGGGAACGCCTCGAGCCGAAACTGCACGCCACACTCAGGCGCGTACAGGCGCTGGAGCCGGTGCCCGACCGCCGCAACAGCTTCGTCGCCTACACGGTCGAGCGGGACACCGCCTACGCCGACCTCGACGGGCGCCGGCTGCTGATGATGTCCGGCTACAGCTACCTGGGCCTGGCCGGCGACGAGCGCGTGGTCGCCGCGGCCAAGGCCGCCGTCGACCTGTACGGCACCGGAAACCACGGAGTGCGCGCACTGGCCGGGTCCATCCCGCTGCACGAGGAACTGGAGGCCGAGGTCGCCCGGTTCGCGGACCGCGAGACCGCGATGGTCTTCGGCTCCGGCTACGCCGCCAACGTCGGCACCGTCGGCGGCATCGTCGGAGCCGGCGACACCGTCTTCATCGACAAGTACGACCACGCCTCCATCGTCGACGGTTGCCGCCTGTCGGGCGCCACCGTCACCCGCTTCCGGCACAACGACGTCGACCACCTCGACCGGCGCCTCGCCTCGGCCTCCCCGGACGGAGTCCGCCTCGTCGTCGTCGACAGCGTCTACTCGATGGACGGCGACATCGCACCACTGCCCGAACTGCGCAAAGTATGCGACGAGCACAACGCGCTGCTCATGGTCGACGAGGCGCACGCGCTCGGCGTCATCGGCACCACCGGGCGCGGCATCGAGGAGCACTTCGACCACCGGGTGAAGGTCGACATCAAGCTCGGCACGCTGTCCAAGGCCATCCCGTCCATGGGGGGCTGGGTGGCCGGCCCCGCCGAGCTGATCGGCCATCTGCGCTACGCGGCACGGCCGTTCCTCTTCTCCGCCGCCCTCGCGCCCGCCCAGACCGCGGCAGCCCTGGAGTCGCTGCGCATCCTGCAGCGCGAGCCCGAGCGCGTCACCCACATCCAGCGCGAGTCCGCACGGCTGCGTTCCCTCATCAACGCCGAAGGGCTGCGCACCCAGGACAGCGAGACGGCGGTACTCCCGCTGATCGCCGGCTCCGACGACGCGGCGTACGACCTGGCCACCACCTGCCGCAAGAACGGAGTCATCGGAATCCCGGTGGTCACCCCAGCGGTCCCCAACGACCTGGCGCGGCTGCGGATCGCGGTGACCGCCCGGCACACCCCGCAGGACATCGACTTCGCAGCCGAGGCATTCATCAAGTCCGCTCGCGAGTGCGGCATCCTCCCGGCCTGAAGAGACCACCGCAGGACCTGGGACACACCGCACAGGACGGAGACGAGAGAGAAGATGACTGCCGCAGCCTCCCCCCGCCCCACGGTGGTGATCACCGGGATCGGCGTGGTCACACCGGCCGGGTGCACACCCGAAGCCCTGTGGGCCGCGCTGCGCGCCGGCCGTTCCACCGCCGCCGAGCTCGACCACTTCGACCTGAGCCGCCACCGGGCCCGCATCGGCTGCCGGGTCAGCGGGCTCGACATCGACGGGCCCCGCGCGCTGGTGCCCGCCAAGGACGCCCGACGCATGGACCCGTTCGCGCTGTACGGCACCACGGCCGCGCTGGCCGCCCACCGCGACGCGGGAGCCCCGGCACCCGACCCGCAGCGCACCGCGATCGTGGTCGGCAACGCGGTGGGCGGGCGGGCCACCAGCGACCGCGAGTCGGCGCACTTCAGCGAGGCGGGCCCGCACCGGGTCAATCCGCTGATGCCGCTGCTGACCATGCCGAACGCCGCAGCGGCCCAGATCGCGATGCGGCTGGGCTGGACCGGCCCAGCCACCACCATCGCCACCACCTGCGCGAGCGGAGTCGACGCGATCGGCCACGCCACATCGCTGCTGCAGTCCCACCGCGCCGATATGGTGATCGCGGGCGGCTGCGAATCCACGCTCACCCCCGTCACCCTCGCCGCGTTCGGCAACCTCAACGCCGTCTCCGCGCGCAATGACGATCCCGCGCACGCCTCACGCCCCTTCGACACCGGCCGCGACGGGTTCGTCATGGGGGAGGGGGCCGGATTCGTCGTCCTGGAACGCCTCGACGACGCACGGGCACGCGGCGCCCGGCTCTACGCGGAGATCGCCGGGTACGCGGCCACCGCCGACGCCCACCACCTGTCGATGCCGCTGCCCGACGGCGCCGGCGCCGTCGCCGCGATGAACGGTGCTCTCGCCGACGCGGGCCTGGCCCCCGACGAGATCGTCCACATCAACGCACACGGCACCTCGACCCCGCACAACGACCGCGCCGAAGCGGCAGCCCTGACCAAGGTCTTCGGCTCGCACGGACCCCCCGTCACCGCGCCCAAGGGCGTCATCGGCCACCTCATCGGGGCCGCCGGGGCCGTCGAGATCATCGCCGCCGTGCAGGCTATGCGGGCCCAAGAGGTGCCGCCCACCGCCAACCACGAACACCTGGAGCCCGGAATGGAGATCGACGTGGTGCACACAAACCCGCGGCCCGTCGCCCTGGGGCCCGCCCTGTCGAACTCCTTCGGCTTCGGCGGCCACAACGCGAGCCTGGTGGTGGCACCGGTATGACGACCACCACCCCCACCCCGGCGCACACCACCCAGCACACCGTCACCCAGGACGAGGTGAGCGCCCTGCGGGCCGCCGTCCGCGCGATCCTCCCGGACCCGGCTTGCGGGACGCACTGCGCCGCCTCGCCGGTCCACGCCTTCGTCCTCGCCCACACCCTCGCCGACGCGACCGTGCGCGAACTGGCCGCAGCCGAGCCGGAGCCCGTCTCTGTGGTCCACCTCGGCCAGGACATCCGCATCGAACGCCCGCTCCGCCCGGGCGAGCAGATCACCGTGACACTCGACGTGCTCGGCGCCCGCCGCGAACCGCGCGGCACCCGCGTCGCCGTCCGCGCCCGCCTCACCGGACCGGACGGCACCAGCCATGCCGAACTCCTCACCGGCGCCCTCCTGCTGGGCGCGAGCACCATCGAGCCGTTCGGACAGATCCCCTCCCAGCCCTCGCCCGCCCCCCTGGGCGAGGCGGGCGGGACGGCCCACGCCGAACACCGGCCGACCCCCCAATGGATCCGCGGCTACGCCCAGGCATCCGGTGACCTCAACCCGATCCACCTCGACGCCCTGGCCGCCCGCGACGCGGGCTTCCCCACCGTCATCGCCCACGGCATGAGCGTCCTCGCCCTGGCCCTGGAGGAAATCGCCGACCGGTACGCGGACGGCGACATCACCCGGATCGTGGCCACCGGCGGCCGGTTCTCCGCACCGGTGGTACCCGGCGCGACCCTGCGTGTGGAACTCGCCCCGGACGCCGCGCCCACCCTGGTCCGCTTCACCTGCCGCACCCCCGACGGCATCGCCCTCAAGAACGGCTGGGCCCAGCTGGCACCCGCAGCACCACTGCCGGACGGCCACCATGACTGACCCGGTCACCGGGCTGCTGCACGGCTTCCTCACCCAGGTCCGCCGGCGGCCCGACGCACCCGCACTCGTGTGGCACGGGACACAGACCAGCTACCGCGAGCTCTACGACATGGCGGGCCGCGAACGCGAACGCCTCGCCCTGCTGGCCCTGTCCGCCGGCGAACCCATCGGCGTCCTCGCCGCCAAGTCACCCGGCGCCATCGCCCTCGTCCTCGGCTGCCTGCTCGCCCGCCGCCCGTTCCTGCTGCCGTCGCCGCAGCTCGCCGACACACTGCTCACCCAGCTGTTCGCGCAGGCCGGCTGCCGCCACGTACTGGCCCCCGAAGGCGAACCGCAGCACACACCCGCACCGGACCACAGCCGCACCCCCCACCCCGTTCCGCGGGACACCACATTCATGCTGACCACGTCCGGCTCCACCGGACTGCCCAAGATCGTGCCGCTCGGCCCGCAGGCGGTGAACCGCTTCGTCGCCTGGGCCGGACCGGCGTTCGGCATCACGCCCGGCACCACCGTCCTCAACCACGCACCGCTCAACTTCGACCTGTGCCTGCTGGACGTATGGAGCACCCTCGCGCACGGCGGCCGCGCCGTCCTCGTCGACCCCGAGCAGGCAGTCGACGGCCGGCACCTGCTCGACCTGCTGCTGCGCCACGACGTACAGGTCGTCCAAGCGGTGCCGATGTTCTACCGGCTCGTCCTGGACGCCGCCCACCGGGCGGGCGTGATCCTGCCCTCGGTACGCCGCGCCGCTTTCACCGGCGACGCCCTGCCCGACCGCACGCTGGCCGAACTGCGCGAACTGCTGCCCGCGGCACGCCTGGCCAACATCTACGGCTGCACCGAGACCAACGACAGCTTCGTCCACGAGATCGAACCCACCGCCACAGCCGCCCCGCCCGTGCCCATCGGGAGCCCGCTGCCGGGGGTCTCGGCACTCGTCCTCGACGCCGACGGCGCCGAGGTGACAGGACCGGGCACCGGAGAGCTCTACGTCAGGACACCCTTCCAGTCCGGCGGATACCTCGACCCGGCCCGCAGCCGGGGCAAGTTCACCGGCCACCCGCTCGGCCACGACGACAACCGCTGGTTCCGCACCGGCGACCTAGTACGCCGCGACACCGACGGCCTGCTGCACCTGACCGGGCGCAGCGACTTCCAGGTCAAGGTACGCGGGGTCGCCGTCAACACCGCCGAGATCGAACAGGTGCTGCTGCGCCACCCCGCCGTCCTGGAGGCAGGCGTCGCAGCCCAGCCCGACCCGCTCACCGGCAAGCGGCTGGTCGCCGGGGTGCGCCGGGCACCCGGCAGCGGGCTCAACAGCCTGCTCCTGAAGGAGCACTGCGCCCGCGCCCTGCCCAGGGCCGCCGTCCCCGGTGTCCTGCTGATCACCGACGAACCGCTGCCCAAGACAGCCACCGGAAAGGTCGACCGCACCGCGCTCGACCGGCTCCGCGGACCATCCCCGGCACCGCCGGCGGACCGTCCCCAGGAGCTGACCCCAGTAGAAGGAAGGACGTCATGAGCAACACCGCCACCATCAAACAGTTCCTCATCGAGGAGTTCCTGCCCGACCTGACCGAGGCCCAACTCGCCGACGATCAGGACCTGTTGTCGAGTGGAGCCATCGACTCCCTTGGCCTGCTGAAACTGATCGCGTGGGTGGAGGACCGCTTCGGGCTCGCCGTCGACGACACGGACCTGGACCCGGACAACTTCCGCAGCGCCGCCGCCATCGACGCCTTCATCGCGGGCTCGCGCCAGGGGGTGACCAGCTAGCCATGCACGACGCGCTCACCGGCCTGCTGGCCCGGCGCACGGTGGCCGAGCGCGAGACCTGGCGGTCGCTGTGGGACCAGCTCGGTGACGGCAAGCTCCCCGCGGAGCAGGCCGTCACCCTGCTGGCCTCCCTGACCACCCGGCTCCCCGACCCCGCGACGCTGGCCGCCCTGCACACCTCGCTTCTGGAGCGGCGCCCCGCACGCCCCGGACCCGCCTGGCCCGCAAGCGTCAACATCGTGGGCACCGGTGGTGGCCCCGCCACCTTCAACGTCTCGACGGCCGCCGCATTCGTGGCCGCCGCCACCGGGGTGCGCGTCGTCAAGACCGGCTCGCGCGCCTACACCTCCAATCTCGGCTCCGTCGACCTCCTCGAACGCCTCGGGGTGCGCCTGACCTCCTCGTACGAGCAGACCCAGGAGCACCTGGAGCGGGACGGGATCGCCTTCACCGGGCCCTTCGTCTACCCGGCCGAACTCACCCGGCTCGCCCGCACGGTGGCACCACTGGGCATGAAGGCATTCGGACGCTTCCTCAACGCGCTCGGCCCCTTCCTCGCCGACCTGCCCGTCACCGCCCAGGTCACCGGCGTCTCGCACATCATGCCGCTGGACGACCTGCGCACCCTCGCCGACACGATCACCACCTGCTCGGTGTGGCTGACCACCAACGACCGGGGCGCCGACGAACTCCTCGGCTTCGCCGACAACACCATCCACCAGGGCCATGGACGCCAACTGCACATCCGTGCAGGCCAGTTGACAACAGCGGACGGCGGCTTCGAAGCACTCGCGCCCGCCCCCGAGGGCGAGGCCGTCGACCACTTCCTGGCCGTGCTCGGCGGCCGCGCCCACCCGGCGGCCACCGCCACCGTGCGGCTCAACGCCGCAGCCCTCGCGCTCGCCGGCGGCCTGCACACCCGATGGAGCACCGCACTCGCCGCCACCGACGAGGCCGTAACCAGCGGCGCCGCCGTGGCCCTCGCCCAGCGGCTGCGGACCCGGCGCCGCGCACCGCTCGCCACCGGGGCGGCACACCATGGCTGACTTCTTCACCCACCGCCCTCCGGGCCTCCCCGGCCTCGCCCTCTTCCTCAACGCCGGGGACCCGCCACTGGACGAGCTCACCGATGTCGTCCTGATGCTCGACGAAGAGCGCGTCGACTGCCTCGAACTGGCCGTGCCGTTCCCGGACTCCTGCACCGACGGACCCGTCGTACGCCGCTCCGCGCACCGTGCCCTGGACCGCGGCACCGGCCTCGACGACGTACTCACCTTCATCGCCCGGATCAGGCCCCGCCTGCGGCACCTGCGCATCGCGCTGCTCGCCGACTGGAGCCACTCGCTCAAGCACCGCGACCTGGACGCCGCCGTCAAGGACATCACCGCATCCGGCGCGGACGGCCTGCTGGTGCACGGCCTGCCTCCCCGCCTGCGCACCGCCTACCGGCAGGCGACACAGGCGGCAGGCACAGCGGTGGTCAGCACCTGCTACCCCACCAGCCCCCCGGCGACCCGGGCCCAGGCCGCCAGGGACGCCTCCGCCTACCTCTACCTCGTGGCCCACTACGGCCGCAGCGGCACCGCGCCCCCCACGGGCCACGCCGCGCTCGCCCCGACCGTCACCGGTCTGCGGGCGCACAACGACTCCCCGATCGCCGTCGGCTTCGGGGTCAGTACGCGCAGCCACGTCGCGGCCGTCGCCGCGAGCGGGGCCGACGCTGCCATCGTCGGCTCGGCGGGCGTGGCCCGCGTCGAGCAGGCCCTCGACGACGAGGGCTCTGTCACCACAGTGCTGCGCGACTTCGTCCGGTCGATCCGGCCGGAACCGGACGAAGCCGGCACACCCGTCTCCCTGACACACCAAAGGAGTTGACCGTGATCATCCGCGACCTGGCAAACGTCAAGACCGTCGACTGGGGCAACGGACTCAGTGCCCGCTTCCTCACCAAGGACGACGGCGTCGGCTACTCGCTCACCGACACCACCGTACGGGCCGGCACCAAGTCCCGCCTGGAGTACCGCAACCACCTCGAGGCCTGCTACTGCATCGGCGGCTCCGGAGAAGTGGTCGAACTCGACGGCACCGTGCACCCCATCACCCCGGGCCGTCTGTACGCACTCGACCAGCACGACCCGCACTACCTTGTGGCATCCGAGCACGAAGACCTGCACCTGGTCTGCGTCTTCACCCCGGCCCTGCGGGGCGACGAGGTGCACAGCCTCGACGCCCACAACTCCTCCGCGTACTGAACCGCGGCCCCCTGAAGGGGCGACACACCCGTGAAGGGGGAACCACAGTGATTCGCTGGAACACCGACCAGACCGACCTGCGGGACGGTCTGGTCCGGTGGGGCGAGGCGCTCAGCGCCGACCACATCACCCAGGAGGAACAGGGAACCTTCTCCTGGGACAAGTGGAAACTCGTGCGCCGGTCCGGGATCCTCGCCCTGCCCTTCGACGAGGAGCACGGCGGCCTGGGCCAGTCCCTGCTCACCACCATGTATGTCCTCGAAGGCCTGGGCGAACACTGCCGTGACGCGGGACTGAGCTTCTCGGTCACCACCACCATGGCCAGCACCGGCGTCCCCCTCACCCGGTTCGGCACCGCCGGACAGAAATCGAGGTATCTCCCGCCGATCTGCTCCGGCGAGGCGATCGGGGCACACGCGATCACCGAGGCCGAATCCGGCAGCGACGCCATGGCGATGACCACCAGGGCGGAGCGTGACGGTGACGACTTCGTGCTCAACGGAACCAAGATCTTCGTCAGCAACGGGCCGGTCGCCGACGTGTTCGTCGTCTACGCCCGCACCCGCCCCGACAGCGGCGCCCTGGGCGTCACCGCGTTCCTCGTGGACCGCGCGACGCCCGGCCTGACCATCGGCAGGCCGGTCAAGAAGATGGGACTGCGCACGTCGCCGCTGAGCGAGCTCCACTTCGACGGCTGCCGCATCCCCCGCACCCAGGTCCTCGGCCGGGTCGGCGGCGGGTTCATCGTGCTCGACCACGTGATGAAGCGGGAGATCCTCCTCTCGTTCATCGTCAACGTGGGAGAGATGCGGCACCGGTTCGGCCGCTGCGTCGAGTACGCCCGCACCCGGCACTCCTTCGGCAAGCCGATCGGCTCCTACCAGACGGTCGCCAACAAAATCGTCGACATGAAGATCGGCCTCGAATCGGCGAGAAAGTGGCTGTACGACACCGCCGAGCGCCTGGAGGCAGGCCAGGACGTCACCGAGGACCTGGCCATCGCCAAGCTGGTCACCAGCGAAGCCAACATGGCCAGTGCGCTGGCCGCGGTACAGGTATTCGGCGGGCACGGATACATGAGTGAGTACGGACTCGAACAGGACGTGCGCAACGCCGTGGGCGGCACGATCTACTCGGGCAGCAACGAGATCCAGTACAACCGCATCGCGGCCCAGCTGGGCCTGGGCCGATGAGCCCGGCACCCGCACCCCCGTCCCCACGGACCCGCACACTCAAGGTGTGCGGAGCCACCAGCACCCGCGACATCGACGTGCTCGCCACCGCCGGGGCCGACCTCGCCGGCCTGTGGCACGGCGTGCCCGGCGGCCCCGCCGAACTGCCGGAGCGCGAGGTGGCGGCCCTCGCGGCGGCCGCCCGCGCCACCGGCGTGCTCCATCCCGTCCTGGTCACCTTCCTGAGCGACACCCACGCGCTGAGCGGTGCACTGGCCCGCACCGGCATCGGCACCGTCCAACTCCACGCCTACCAGCGCCCGTCCACCGTGCGAGCCCTGCGCGCCGCCCTGCCGGACGCCGTCATCATCAAGGTGCTGCACGTCACGGGCGACACCTGCCTGGAGCGCCCCCTGCTCGGAGCGTACGAACAAGCGGGCACCGACCTCTTCCTCATCGACGCCACCACCCCCGACGGCCGTGTCGGCAGCACCGGGCAGTGCCTGTCCGAGGACACCGTCCTCGACCTGGCCGACCGGTTCACCCTGCCGTTCTGGCTCGCCGGAGGACTCACCCCGGCCAACCGGTCCGACCACGAGAGGCTCCTGCACCACCCCCGGCTGCACGGCATCGACGTCGACACCGCGGCCCGGGGCGGCGACGGCCGCATCGCGGGCCCCGCCGTAACCCGGCTCGCCCGAGTCTGGGGCACCTAAGGAGCTGTCCGGCGGACCAGGCCGCAGACGCTCACCAGCACCGAACAGGCACCGGCGCACTCCTGCGCCCCGATCCGCCGGACAGCCCCTGAGGAGCATCCATGAGCCACCCCTTCATCGAATCCCTCCTGACGGCCGAGCGGCCCCTGGTGATGGAGGTCAAGCGGCGCGACGCGCACGGCTTCGACCTCATCGCGGGTCATACGCCCGCCGAGATCGTGACCGCCTACGAGAAGGCCGGCGCCCCTTGCATCTCGGTGGTCACCGGCCGCTGGTTCGGCGGCACCCACGAGCTCCTGCGCGACGTGGCACGCCTCACCGAACTACCCCTGCTGCAGAAGGACTTCATCACCCGAAGCCAGCAGCTCCACACCGCGCGGGAACTGGGCGCGTCAGCCGTCCTGCTCACCGCCGGGCTACTGCCCGCATCCGCGCTGCGCACCCTCGTCACCGCGGCGCTCCGCACCGGACTGACACCGTTCGTCGAGGTCACCACCGAGGCCGAGATCGCGGTGGTGCCGCACGCCGACGAATGCGTCATCGCCGTCAACAACAAGGACATCAAGACCAAGGAACGCGACCGCGGCAACCTCACGCGCAGCTTCGACCTGCTGCCCGCGCTGATCGCGAGCGGCACACCCTGCCCGGTCAGCGCCAGCGCCATCGACACCCCGCAGGCGGCGGCCCGGCTGCTCGACGCGGGCTTCGGCGGCCTGCTCGTCGGCACGGCGCTGCTGCGCAGCGGCGAACGCGACGCGTGGCTGACCACGCTGGACGGCTCCCGGACGACAGCGCGCACGGTGCTGAACACGGTGGCTTGAACAGCCGGCTACCGGTGCCCCGCGGCGCTCGGCCACGGGCCCACCGGCATGCGGGTCTGCCGGCGTCCGGGACACGACGCGGCTGACCGGCTGGTCACGCGAACTGCGCCGGGCCGGTGGCGAAACACGGTCGCCGAACTCCCGTCACCCCACCAGATGTCCGGGGGTGCTCCCGGATGCGGATCAGCTGCTCCGGATGCAGCCGCTCAAGTGCCGCTCGACGACCGCTGGAGGAACGCTCGCGATGCTGTCCAGGACAGACCTGGACGCCGGAGCAGCCCGGGGGGAATCCGCTTAAGCTCATGAACAGCGCGCCTCGGCACCCTACTTACGAATCTGACCAAAGCGAGGACGTACCGATGACAGCCAACCCGTACCAGCAGCAGTACGGCCAGCCCGGCGCCTACGCGCCGATCCCGCAGCCGCCGCAGCAGCAGCCCGCCCGGCCGAACAAGGCCGCGGGCTGGCTGCACATCGTGTCGGTCGTCACGCTCGGCCTCATGGCAGGCCTGTTCTTCGCATTCGACATCTCGGTCATGCCCGGACTGGCCAAGACCGACGACCGTACCTATGTGACCGCGATGCAGCAGTTCAACGCGGAGATCGACGGCAACGGCCTGTTCGTCCTCATCTTCTGCGGAGCGATCATCGCGGCGGGTCTCGCGGCCGTGCTCGAGTTCCGCCGGGGGCGCAAGACCATCGCCCTGTGGGCGGGCCTGGCCGCCGCGCTCTATCTGATCGTCCTGATGCTCACCATGGGCGTGGAGATCCCGCTCAACAACCAGCTCGCCGACCTCGGCAACCCTGCCAAGATCCACGACTTCTCCCTCGTCGACAAGTTCAAGGGCTCCTGGGAGTCCGTCAACATCGTGCGGACACTGCTCAACACGGCGGCTCTGGGCTGCGCCGCGTACGCGGCCAAGCTGCACGGCCGCGCGGAGGCCCTGCTGGGCAGCGGCCGCTGAACCGCAGGGAGGCCTCGCCGGTGAAGGCGGGCGCAGGCACCGAGCCCGCGCCCGCCTTCGACGTCGCCGCTTCCTCAGCTCGCCCCGTGCAGGACGAGTGACCAGCACAGCAGACCCGTCGCAGCGCTGCACAACACCGCGCGCACGACGTTCCAGCGCACCCATCTGCCCTCGAACTCCTCACGCACCGCGTGCGGCCGGGCGATGCTGTCGCCTTGTCCCGCCGCGTCGAGGGCGTTGTTGAGCGGGATGTTCACCCTGCTGGTGACTGCCATCGATGCCAGGTAGCAGACGAACGCGCCGACCGTCGGCGCGACCGCGTCCCGGTCGCCGCCGCCGAACTGCAGCCCGATCGCGAGTGCCGTGAACACGAACGCGCCGATGTAGCCGAGCACGAACCAACCGTTGAGGATCGCCCTGTTGATCCGCTGCATCACGTCGATGAACGTCCGGTCGTCACCGCCGCGCAGCGCCGGCATCACCGAGCAGGCGAACCCGTAGAACAGTCCGCTGACCAGGCCACTGGTCACCGTGGCCGCGACGAGCGCGAGCGCCTGTGCGATGTCCATTGTCCGACCCCTCCCTCTCCGCTGCGTTGGTGCGCGGGACAGTCAACTCTACTGAGCGCAAAGGAAATGCAAGAGAAGAGTCAAATGCCCGGTGCGGGGATGCGGGGATATGCAGTGCCTCACGGCCCGAGACCTGTACGCGGGCAGCGTGACGCGGCCCTCCGGCAGCGGGTTGCCTTGTCGCCTGACTCTCTTTCAGCGGCCAAGCGGCCAAGCGGCCAAGCGGCCAAGCGGCCAAGCGGCCAAGCGCTCCACGGCTGATGCCGGGGCCCCGAGCACGACGACGCAGAACGTCGCGTACAGCAGGTAAAGCACCCGACGCGGGTACTCCCGCCTCTGCCGCGGAGGCCCATGTGCGTGCGGGTCCCCAAGAGAGCTTCCGGGAAGCCCCGTTGACGGGTCCATCCCTGGGGTAGGGTCGCCGCGGCGGCACAGCCGTCGCTTGTCAACCCGGCGGGCAGGCAAGGGGGGAGAGGCATGACCAGGCCGTTTCGTTTCGGTGTGAACATGTTGAGGCCGGAGGCGGGTGCGCAGTGGCGGGACAAGTGCCGCCGGGCCGAGCAACTCGGCTACGACGTCATCCTGGTCCCGGACCATCTGGGGATGGTCGCGCCATTCCCGGCGTTGGTGGCCGCAGCGGCCGCCACCCGGCGCCCCCGGCTCGGCACCTTCGTCCTGAACGCCGGTTTCTGGAACCCGGCGCTGCTGGCTCGAGAAGCGGCTACCACCGACGCGCTCACCGATGGCCGCCTGGAAGTCGGCCTCGGCGCCGGTTATGCGGAGGCGGAACACGAGCAGGCGCGCCTGGAGTTTCTCCCGCCCGGAGATCGCGTCCGGGCCCTGCGGCACACGGTGGGTGAACTGGAGCGGCTGCTGACCGATCCTGCGTATGCGCCGTCCGCCGCGCAGCGCCCACGGCCGCCGCTGCTGATCGGCGGCAACGGCGACCGGCTCCTGCGTCTGATGGCCGAGCACGCCGACATCGCGGCCTTCACCGCAGCCACGGGCTATGTGAACGGGATGCTGAACGCCCTGACGTCCCGTCAGCTCGATGAGCGGGTCGCCACCTATGAACGGTTCGCCGCCCACCGGGCCGTACCCGCCGAACGGAATCTGCTCGTGCACTTCGTGGAGGTCACCGACGACCGGCGGGCGACGGCCCGCCGACTGCCGAAGGTCCACCCCGAGCTGTCGCAGGAGGAACGCCTGACCCTGCCGGTGATGCTCTTCGGCACCGTCAAGCAAATCGCCGAGCAGCTGCGCGAGCAACGGGAGCGGTTCGGTATTTCCTACGTCGTCGTGCTCGACGGCGTGATGGATGCCTTCGGGCCGGTGATCGAGGAACTGGCCGGCAGCTGAGTGAACGGAGTCCGGGCCGCCCTGGACCAGTCCCGTGCAGGTGGGGACGCAGTACTACGCCCGTGACGCGCCGCCCGTGACGCGCCGCCCGTGACGCACCGCCCGCGGCCAGGGGGCCGCGGCCGCTATTGCGCTGCTGCGGCGGGCCCGCAGGCCGGCGGCGGCCCTCCTGCGGAACCGGACAGAAGACAACGGCGGGGGCGATGCGGGGGAGCGAGTCGCGCGGCGCTTGGTTTCCCCGCGCTGACGTGGCCGCGCTGATGGTCTGGCGCACGGCCCGTCCCGCTCACCCCTCCTCGCCCGCCCGGGGCGCACGCCATGCGGCCCTGCCCTGCCCACCGTTCGGCAGCCGCACCCACTGTCCTGCGGCCACTGTCCGGCGTTTGACAGTCCCCTCCTGGGCAACTATTTTCCTATCAGGAAACAGGTTCTGATTGAGAAACCCAAGGAGGCCATCATGAGCCGAAACCCCACACCCGCCGAGGCGTCCCGGGCCCTCCAGGACGTCCAGCGGCGCCGGGAGGAGGCGCTCGGCTCGGCGCGGGACTCACGCTGGGTCGCCGTCCTCTTCGGCATCGCCGTTTTCGCCCTGCTCGCCGCGCCCGACTTCTTCGGGCAGGGCGTCGAGTCCGCGGTGAACGTCGCCTTCGCGGCCGTGGCCGTCGCCTACGCGGCACTGCTGCGCAGCAGGCGTGGTTCGGCACTGCTGGGGCGGCGGACCAAGGTGCGGCAGGACGCGGTCTCGCCCCGGTTCGCACTGTGGAGCAGGGGCATCATCCTGGCGGTGCTGGCCCTTGGTGTCGTCGCCGCCTTCGTGCCGCACCCGGGCCTGTCCGTCCCGTACGCACGGACCATCGCCGGCGCGGTACTGGGCGCGGTCCTGATCCTCTTCGGGAGCCGCCTCCAGAGCGTTCTCGCCTCTCTTGCCACGGGCGCGGAGCGCGGACGACCCGGGGCGCTCGATGGACCGGCCTGACTTCGATGCGGTGCTGCTGGACCCCACCCGCCTGTCGATCGTGTCGTTGCTCCTCGGCACCGAGTGGGCGGAGTTCGGCTGGGTGCGCGAAGCGGCGGGACTGTCGGCCTCCGCACTGTCCAAGCAAGTGGGCACGCTCGGCACGCACGGGTACGTCGACGTACAGAAGGGCTACGTGGGCAAGCGCCCCCGTACGTGGCTGAACCTCACCACCGCGGGCCGCGAAGCCCTGGAGCGTCACATCACGGCGCTGCAGCGGATCGTCGACGACTCCCGGGCGGAGGGCTCCGAAGCGCGGGTCCAGAACACCGGGCCGGGCGAGCACGGCGGGCGCACCGCACACGGGACATGACGGTGCGCGGCGGCGGGAGACCCCAGCTGCCGGCGGGACGCTGAGCGCTCGCGGCAGCACGACGCGCCACCGTCGCCAAATTCCTCGGCGACCATTTGCCCCCGACCGCGCTCCTTTACGTCAGCGCCCTGGCCGCCCCGGCGCCGCGTGTCGGGATCGATGTGTGGGCGTTCCGGCAGACGTCCTGACACCACTTCGGGACCGGCCTGAATTCCGAACGCTGAGGCCGCCCTTCATCTGACCCGCCCGCCAGAAACCGGCAAGCGCCACAAGTGCCACAAGCCGCCACAAGCGTCCGCTCTCCGCACTGCAGGGAGGCCGGACGCTTCCGCACGCCGCTCCGAAAATATGCCTGAACCGCATGCTCGATGTGCTATTCGCATGAGGTGGGTAGGGTGTGCTCATGCTGATGAGCACGGAGGAAACCCTGCGGGTGACGGTGACCGCGCTCGCGCACCGTACCGGTGAGCAGCAGTCTGCCCTGGCCGCCGCACTGGGGCTGACGCAGAGCCAGATCAGCCGCAGGCAGCGGGGGAAAGCGGCGTGGACTTTGACGGACGTCGACCGCCTCGCCGCCCACTGGGGGATGCCCGTGCTGGACCTCCTCGCCGGCCCTACGCACGCTCTGGCGAAGCTGCCCGCGGACCGTGTCGCGGCCGGCGGGCAGCAGACTCTCGTCCCGCTCGACACCCCGTCAGCGGCACCCCGGCGCGCCCCAGCGCCGTCCACCGCGCCCGCGCCCGCGCCCGCG
>NZ_JAAGLN010000073.1 GCF_010548145.1 Streptomyces sp. SID10853 | reverse complement strand
GGGCCCGTCACCGGGAGCGGGCGCGGCGGGCGCCTGCGCGACGACGGGCTCGGGCCGCGCTGCGTACGGGGCAGGGGCGGGCGCCTCGGGCGGGAGGGGAAGCGACTGCGGCGGAAAGTAGGTGGACCCGGTCCCGGCGTAGGGCTGCTGAGTCTCGTGCCGCGGGGGCTCGGGGTCGCTCTGCTGGTACGGGGGCTGCTGCCCCTGCCCCTGCCCCTGCCCCTGCTGAGAGGAAGTCTGTTGGGCGTACGGGTCCTGCTGGGCTTGCTGGGCTTGCTGGGCTTGCGGATCCTGGCCCCGGCCCGGGTACTGGCCCTGGCCCGGGTCCTGGCCCTGACCGGGCCCCTGCTGGGGGTACGGATGGGCGTACGGGGCCTGCGGGGCCTGCTGCGTGTGCGGGGCCTGCTGTCCCTGCGGTGCTTGCTGGGCGTACGGGCCCTGCGGGGCCTGCTGCGTGTACGGGGCCTGCTGGGCGTACGGGTCCTGCGGGGCCTGCTGCGTGTACGGGGCCTGCTGGGCATACAGGTCCTGCTGGGCCTGCTGTCCCTGCGGTGCCTGCTGGGCATACAGGTCCTGCTGGGCCTGCTGGTACGGGGCGGCGGCCTGTGGCGGAGCCGTGTACGAGTCCTGGCCCTGCTGCTGTACCGGCTGGAACTGGGTGTCCCAGGTCTGCCCGCTCCAGGTCTGGGTGAACGGATCGTGCGGGTGCGGTTCCTGGTGCCCGTCCGGCTCCTGGTGGGCGCGCGGGTCGGGCTGCGGCGGCTGCTGCCGGTACGGATAGGACTGCTGATCACTCATGTGGGGGGTCACCCTCCTGCGAACGGCGGGAGCACCTCGACCGTGCCGCCCTCGGCAAGCCGTACCGTCTCATGGTCACGGGCCCCCACGGGATCGCCGTCGACGAGGAACGAGCACCGCCGCAGGACCTGCGGCAGCTCCCCGGGGTGCCGCTCGCGCGCCGCGTCGAGTGCTTCGGCCAGGGTGGCGCCGTCGTACGGCTCCTCGGCTGTCCCTGCGGCGGCCTTGGCGGCGGCCCAGTAGCGGATGGTTCCCGCGGGCATGGGTACTCCTCATTGGTTTGCGTCGCGCGGGTCCATGATGCCGGGTGCGGCGGTGGGGGCGGCGCCCGCATCGACTCCGCGTCGGTCCACATCAGGCCCACACCGGCCAGAACCAAGCCACTCCGGCGTTTGAGGAGCGGGGCCCCGGGGGGCGGCGCCCCCGAAAGCCCGGCGCGGGCGGCCGGCTCCCCGCGCCCCGCCCCCTAACGCACCAGCCACTCCCCCACCCGCGCCAGCAGCTCGTCGCCCGCCGCGTTCTCCGCGTGCCCCATCCCCGGCTCCACCCAGAGTTCCGCCCCAGCCCCGGCGGCCGCGGCCAGCATCCGTGGGTGGTCCAGCGGGAAGTAGGGGTCGCGGTCGCCGTGCACGATCAGCAGCGGCGTCGGGGCGATCATCGGCACCGCCTCCACCGGTGACAGCGGGACCGGGTCCCAGTCCTGCGTATGGATCCGGGTCCGGAGGCCGAACCGCCCCACCGCCCGCCCCAGCGGCCGGGTGACCACCCAGTGCAGCCGCCGCATCGGTGCCGTCCCCCGGTAGTACCACCGGGCCGGTGAACTCACCGCGGCCACCGCATCCGTACGTGCCGCATCCGTACGCGCCCCGCCCGCGGCCACCGCACCCGTACCCGCCCCCGCAAGCTCCCCGCCCGCGGACCCGCCGCTCCCCGCCCCGTACAGCGCCGCATGCCGCAGTACCACCGAGCCGCCCATCGAGAAGCCCACCGTCACCACCCGGCTGTGTCCGAGGCTCCGGGCCCACTCGACCGCCGCCGCCAGGTCGAGCACCTCCTTGTCGCCCACCGTCGAGCGCCCGCCCGACCTGCCGTGCCCACGGAACGAGAACGTGACCACGGCCGCACGCTGCGCGAACACCCCCGCCGCACGCCGCACCGCGGGCCGGTCGACCGCCCCGGTGAAGCCGTGCGCGACCACGATCGCCGTGTCGCTCGGCCCCTGCGCGGACGGCTCGTACAGCGCCTCGATCGGGACCCCGTCCCCGGTACGGAGGATCACTCTGAGTTCGCCCGGAGTGACCAAGGGAACAGAGGCTCTCAGGAAACGGTCTTCTGGCGCGGAAGTCATGTGGGCTATTCTCGTGGGATGAGGACCTGGGCAAAGTTGCCCCCAGGTCCTTTTGTGCTTTCGGCGCGTTGTATACGAACCGCGTATACGGAAACCCGTGCCGGCCGCCCGCGCAGCAAGCCCCGGGCGCGGGGTAGGCGCAGAGAAAAGCTGAGCGCAGAAAAAAGCAGTGCCCCATCGCAGGGACCGAGGAGGAACCGACGTAATGGGCGAGCGAAATATGCACGACCGTATGACGACCACGGCAGGTGGAGCGCAATGAGTTCTCTGCTGCTCCTGACCAACGCCCTCCAGCCGTCGACGGAGGTGCTGCCCGCGCTCGGACTTCTGCTGCACAGCGTGCGGGTCGCTCCCGCCGAGGGTCCGGCACTCATCGACACCCCGGGGGCCGACGTGATCCTCGTGGACGGGCGCCGGGACCTGCCCCAGGTGCGCAGCCTCTGTCAGCTGCTGCACTCCACGGGGCCCGGCTGTCCGCTGGTCCTCGTCGTCACCGAGGGCGGCCTCGCGGCCGTCACGGCGGACTGGGGAGTGGACGACGTCCTGCTCGACACCGCGGGCCCGGCCGAGGTCGAGGCGCGGCTGCGGCTCGCGACCGGCCGCCAGCAGATCACATCGGACGACTCCCCGACCGAGATCAGGATCGGTGACCTCTCGGTCGACGAGACGACGTACAGCGCGAAGCTCAAGGGCCGGGTCCTGGACCTGACCTTCAAGGAGTTCGAGCTGATCAAGTACCTCGCGCAGCACCCGGGCCGGGTCTTCACCCGGGCCCAGCTGCTCCAGGAGGTCTGGGGGTACGACTACTTCGGCGGTACGCGCACGGTCGACGTCCACGTACGCCGGCTGCGCGCCAAGCTGGGCCCCGAGCACGAGTCGCTGATCGGCACCGTCCGCAACGTCGGCTACCGCTTCGTCACCCCGGAGAAGGTGGAGCGCGCCGCCGAGGAAGCGCAGGCCAGGGCCGCCGAGCGGGCGGCCGGGGCACTGACCCGGACGGAGGACACGGCGGACTCGGTGGAGCCCGCGGTCCGGCCCGTAAAACGGTAGGTCCCCCAGCAGGTCCATCCGCGTAGACTGCCGCGCGTGGCCAAGGTGACGCGGGACGATGTGGCGCGACTGGCGGGGACTTCGACCGCGGTCGTCAGCTATGTCATCAACAACGGACCGAGGCCGGTCGCCCCGGCCACGCGCGAGCGGGTAGTCAACGCGATCAAGGAGCTGGGGTACCGGCCGGACCGGGTGGCGCAGGCCATGGCCTCACGGCGCACCGACCTCATAGGGATGATCGTGCCGGACGCCCGGCAGCCCTTCTTCGCGGAGATGGCGCACGCGGTCGAGCAGGCCGCGGCCGAGCGCGGAAAGATGGTGCTGGTCGGCAATTCCGACTACGTCGACGAGCGCGAGGTCCACTATCTGCGGGCCTTCCTCGGGATGCGGGTCTCCGGTCTGATCCTGGTCAGCCAGGGCATGAGCGAGCGCGCGGCCGCCGAGATAGAGGCGTGGGACGCCCGGGTGGTGCTGCTGCACGAGCGGCCCGAGGCGATCGACGACGTCGCGGTGGTCACGGACGACGTCGGCGGCGCCCAGCTCGCCACCCGCCACCTCCTGGAGCACGGCTACGCGTACGTGGCCTGCCTCGGCGGCGTCGAGTCGACGCCCTCCGTCGGTGACCCGGTCGCCGACCACGTCGAGGGCTGGCGGCGCGCGATGCAGGAGTCGGGCCGCTCCGTCGAAGGCAGGCTCTTCGAGGCCCCGTACAACCGCTACGACGCCTACCAGGTCGCGCTGAAGCTGCTCGCCGGCCCCGACCGGCCGCCGGCGATCTTCTGCTCGACCGACGACCAGGCGATCGGTGTCCTGCGGGCCGCCCGGGAGCTGCGGATCGATGTGCCGACCGAGCTGGCCGTGGCCGGTTTCGACGACGTCAAGGAGGCGGCCCTCACGGACCCGCCGCTGACGACGGTGTACTCGGACCGCCCGGCGATGGCGCGCTCCGCGGTCGATCTCGTACTGGACGACGCGCTGCGGGTCGCGGGGTCGCGGCGGGAGCGGCTGAAGCAGTTCCCCTCGGCGCTGGTCGTGCGCCGTTCCTGCGGCTGCGGCTGACGGTTCCGCCCGCGCGCGCTGCCCTCGCGGGCCGGACCGACCCCGCCCGGCTGTGCGGACCAACCCCGCCCGCCCGTAGGGATGTCGGGAGGGGCGACGGGCCTTTATATCGGGCATACGGGGTTCTGTCGGGCTTCTCAGCGGGCACTCAGGAAACTCTCATGGTCGGTGGCAAGGCTATGAGACATGACCGAGAACCCGGAGCAGTACCCCAACCCGCAGCAGGACGATGCGTACGCGGCCCGGTCCTACCCGCCGCCGCCCGCACACCAGCCCTCGGCGGCCTGGCCGCCCCCGGCTCCGGCCGCCCCGGCGGATCACGTCAAGCCCAAGCGCGCCAAGCGGCCGGTCGCCCTCCTCGCCGCTGTCGCCATCGTCGCCGCGGTCATTGGCGGCGGTTCGGCGGCTCTCGCCGAGTCCCTGATGGACAACGGCAGCAACGGGGCCAACCCCGCGGGCACCGTGTCCGGCACCACCGTCTCGCAGTCGAGCAGGGGCACGGTCTCCGGTGTCGCCCAGGCCGTCTCGCCGAGCATCGTCGAGGTCAAGGCGACCTCGTCGGCGGGGCAGTCCACCGGGGCAGGCGTGATAGTCACCGCCGCCGGTGAGATCGTCACCAACAACCACGTCATCTCCGGTGCCGCCTCGGTCAAGGTCTCCCTGAGCGACGGCAAGACGTACACCGCGAAGGTCGTCGGCGCCGACCCCGACAAGGACCTGGCGCTCATCAAGGTGGACGGCGCTTCCGGCCTCAAGCCCGCCTCGCTCGGCGACTCGTCCGACGTGGCGGTCGGCGACCAGGTCGTCGCGATCGGCTCCCCCGAGGGCCTGACCGGCACCGTCACCAGCGGCATCATCTCGGCGCTGAACCGGGATGTCACCGTCGCCAAGGAAGAGAGCCAGGGGCAGAGCCAGGACCAGGGCCAGGACGGCCAGGGGCAGGGCAGCCAGGGCTACGGGCAGCAGGGCGGCGGCGACGGGAACTGGCCGTTCCAGTTCGGCGGACAGCAGTTCAACGGCGACACCGGCGACTCCACCACCACGTACAAGGCGCTCCAGACCGACGCCTCGCTCAACCCCGGCAACTCCGGCGGTGCGCTGATCAATATGAACGGCGAGATCATCGGCATCAACTCCGCGATGTACTCGGCCAGTTCGCAGAGCAGCGACAGTTCGAGCGACGCGGGGAGCGTGGGTCTCGGCTTCGCCATCCCGATCAACACCGTCAAGGCCGACCTCGCCCACCTGAGGGCGGGCGGCACCAACAGCTAGGTCCTGTCCGGTCGGTCTTCGCGGATCAGCCCACGGCGTCCGGTGCGGTGCCTCGCAAGGCGGAGGATCGCCCCCGTGCTGGACGTACTGGGCGACTCCGACAACGCCGCGAGGTGCCGGGCCAGGCGTCGCGGCCCCACGAAGACCGACCGGACAGGACCAACCACCCGCCGGCGCACACACCGCACCGGCCGTCCCCCCGGAGGGCCCCGTGACCGTCACTGTCACCGTCAACCGAGCCAGGCACGCCCTGCTCACCGCGGTCTCCTGGAGCGGCCCGGCCGACCTCGGACTCGCCCTGGCACTGGTCCAGTCCCAGGCCGAGCAGGCCGGCCGGACCGGCCGGACCGGCCGGCCAGGACAGGTCAGCCAGGCCGATCAGCCAGGACAGCCCGATGAGCCCGCCCAGCCGGGACAGGCCGCGGCGCGGGCCCCCGAGGTGCGCGCCACAGCGATCACCGCAGCGACCACCGCAGCGGCCACCGCAGCCCGCGCCAAGAGGCGTGCCGCGCGCCGCCGCCGGTCCGCCGTGCGAGGCTGAGGGACGCCACACGAAAACCGACGCCCCGCCAGCGAACGAGGACAGAGAACCGATGAGCCCCGCCGAGGACGGCCACGACCAGCAGCGCATCCTGATCGTCGACGACGAGCCCGCCGTACGCGAGGCGCTGCGCCGCAGTCTCGCCTTCGAGGGGTACGGGACGGAGGTCGCCGTCGACGGCCTGGACGCGCTGACCAAGGCGGGCCCGTACGAGCCCGACCTCATCGTCCTCGACATCCAGATGCCCCGCATGGACGGGCTGACCGCCGCCCGCAGGCTGCGCGCTTCGGGGTCGACGACCCCGATCCTGATGCTCACCGCCCGCGACACCGTCGGCGACCGGGTGACCGGACTCGACGCGGGCGCCGACGACTACCTGGTCAAGCCGTTCGAGCTGGACGAGCTGTTCGCCCGCATCCGCGCCCTGCTGCGGCGCAGTTCGTACGCGGCGACCGCGGGCGAGGTCCCGGACGACAACGTACTGTCCTTCGCCGACCTGCGGATGGACCTCTCCACGCGTGATGTGGTGCGCGGGGAGCGGCGGGTGGAGCTGACCCGCACCGAGTTCACCCTGCTTGAGATGTTCCTGGCGCACCCGCGTCAGGTGCTCACCCGGGAGCAGATCCTCAAGGCGGTGTGGGGCTTCGACTTCGAGCCGTCGTCCAACTCGCTCGATGTGTACGTGATGTACCTCCGCCGCAAGACGGAGGCCGGCGGCGAACCGCGCCTCGTGCACACGGTGCGGGGCGTGGGGTACGCGCTGCGGACCGGGAGCGCCGAGTGAGATCCAGCCGGCCCGTGCGCTGGTTCCAGCGGCTTCCGCTGCGCTCCCGGCTGGCCATGCTGACGGCTGCCGCGGTGGCGTTCGCGGTGGCCGTCGTCTCGGTGATCTGCTGGTTCCTGGTGCAGGGGAAGCTGTACGACGAGATCGACGCCAGGCTCGCCGGGCAGATCACCACCAAGACCGTTGCGCCCTCGGCCCTGCGCAGTGTCCTGGACAGCTGCCAGCCGCCGCAGCACAACGGCAGCTTCGGCCAGCAGCCCTCCCTCTCGTACTCCCAGCTGGTGCAGTCGGACGGCACGACCTGTCTGACCGGAGGCCCCGCCACGGTGAAGGTCACCAGGAGCGACAAGGCGCTGGCGAAGTCGGGAAGGGCCGAGCTCGCCAAGTACCGCAACGGCGACGACGCCGACGGGCGCGCCGTCCGCGTCCTCACGGCGCATGTGTACGCCGAGCCGGGCGTGCCCTACCAGGGCATCGTGCAGATGGTCGCCTATCCGCTGAACGACACCCGTAAGACGCTCAACGAGCTGGCCCTGCTCCTCCTCGCCGTATCCGGCATCGGAGTCCTCGGCGCGGGAGCCGCCGGTCTGTGGATCGCGCGGGCCGGACTCAAACCGGTCGACGAACTGACCGAGGCCGTCGAGCACGTGGCCCGCACGGAGGACCTGACCGTCCGTATCCCGGTCGAGGGCGAGGACGAGATCGCCCGGCTCTCCCGCTCCTTCAACTCGATGACCGCCGCGCTCGGCGACTCCCGCGACCGCCAGGCGCAGCTCATCGCGGACGCGGGGCACGAGCTGCGCACCCCGCTCACCTCGCTGCGCACCAACATCGAGCTGCTCGCCCGCAGCGAGGAGACCGGCCGCCCCATCCCGCCGGACGACCGCAAGGCCCTGATGGCGTCGGTCAAGGCCCAGATGACCGAACTGGCCGCGCTCATCGGCGACTTGCAGGAGCTGTCCCGCCCCGATGCCGCCCATGCGCCGGAGACCCTGGATGTCGTCGCACTGCACGACATCGCGCGGTCGGCCCTGGACCGGGCGCGGCTGCGCGGCCCGGAGCTGACCATCACCGCCGACCTCGGACCCTGGTACGTACAGGCCGAACCGGCGGCGCTGGAGCGGGCCGTGATCAACGTCCTGGACAACGCGGTGAAGTTCAGCCCGCCCGGCGGGACCATCGATGTGGTCCTGGCCGACGGCCGGCTCTCCGTACGCGACCACGGGCCGGGCATTCCCGCCGACGACCTCCCGTACGTCTTCGAGCGGTTCTGGCGGTCCCCGTCGGCGCGCTCCCTGCCCGGCTCGGGCCTCGGCCTGTCCATCGTGGCCCGTACGGTCCAGCAGTCCGGCGGCGACATCGCCCTCAACCCGGCGCAGGGCGGCGGCACGGAGGCGGTCATCCGGATCCCGGGCGCCGCGACACCGCCCCCGGTGGAGCCCCCGGAGGAGCCCCCGGCGCCCGGGGAGATGCCCGGCGAGTGACGACCTGCTACGTGTGCGGTCCGCCCTGTGCTGCCTGTCGTCGGGTGGCGTCGATGGTCCCGAGCAGGGAGAGCGCCCGGGCACTGGGGCTGCCGGGTTCCGCGTGGTAGATGACGAGTTGCTGGCCGGGTGCGTCCCGTACGTCGAAGGCCTGGTAGGTGAGGGTGAGCGGGCCGACGTCGGGGTGGTCGAGGTGTTTGGCCTCCTGGGTCTTGCCGCGTACGGAGTGGGCCTGCCACAGCGCGGAGAAGTCGGCGCTCCGCGCGGTCAGTGAGCCGATGAGCGCGAGCAGCCGGGGATTGTCGGGATCGAGGCCGGCGGCCTGGCGCAGATTGGCCACGGTGGCCTGTGCGCTCCGCTCCCAGCGGGTGTAGAAGTCCCGGCCCGCGGGGTCGATGAAGGTCATGCGGGCGAGGTTGTCCGCGGGGTCGAAGGGGGAGTACAGGGCCTCGGCCAGGGTGTTGCCCGCCAGGATGTCCAAGGTGGCGTTGAGGACAAAGGCAGGGGTGTGGGGGTAGCCGTCCATGAGCCGGCGCAGTGCCGGGCTGACCGTGTCGCACTGCTGCGCCGGCCGGTCGGCAGGCGCGGTGCCGGCCAGCCGGTAGGCGTGCGCGCGGGAGTCGGTGTCGAGGCGCAGGGCCCGGCTGAGGGCGTCGAGGACCTGGGCGGACGGGTGGCGCTCACGGCCCTGTTCGAGCCGGGTGTAGTAGTCGGCGTTCACTCCGGCCAGCACCGCGACTTCCTCGCGCCGCAGCCCGGCGACCCTGCGTACGCCGTAGCTCACCATGCCGACGTCTCCGGGCCGCAGCCGGGATCGCCGGGCGCGCAGGAAGTCTCCCAGGGCGTTGTCAGACATATCCCCAGGCTAAGGGCTGTCCCGTAGGGCCTGTCGTCGAAGTGCCGTCGATGCCCGGAGGGCGGCCGCCCTCGGCAGGGTGCTGCCGCTGCCTGGGTGCACGACACCCAGGCAGCACACACCCTGGCCGGAGGCCGGCGTGGCGCCCAGACTCAGCCGGGGCGAGGACGCGGCACACGGGAAGACACGCAGGGAGAGCAGAGACCGAGATGACGACAACAGACGCCGGACGGCACACCACGTCGGTGGACGACGACGCCCTGAACGGCAGCGTGGCGGTGGTCACCGGTGCCGCGCGCGGCGTCGGCCGGGCCACCGTGGCATGGCTGCACGCCCGGGGCGTGCGGGTTCTGGCCGAGGACATCAGGCCCGAAGTGGAGGACCTGGCCGCGGAGTTCGACGGGGTGGCCACCCTGACCGGTGACGTCTCCCGGGAGGAGACGGCCCTGCGGGCGGTGGAACTGGCCCGGGAGCGCTTCGGCGGGCTGGACATTCTGGTCAACAACGCGGGGCGGACGCTGAACAGGCCGTTCACCGAGACCACTGCGGAGGACTGGGACTCCCTGATGGCCGTCAACGCCCGTGGCGCGTTCCTGCACGCACGGGAGGCGTTCCGCACCATGCGCGAGAACGCGCGCGGCGGGGCGATCGTCAACGTTGGCTCCTACACCTGCACGGTCGGCCTGCCCGAGGGATCGGCCTACACGGCGTCGAAGGGAGCCCTGGCCCAGCTGACGAAGGTCATCGCCCTGGAAGGCGGCCCCCACAACATCCGCGCCAACGTCGTGGCACCGGGCGTGATCGAGACCGACCTGCTCGACAACATCCGCGACGACAGCCGCGCCTACCTGCGCTCCTTCGCCGCCGCACACCCACTGGGCCGCGTCGCACAGCCGGAGGAGATCGCCGAGATCATCGGGTTCCTCGCCTCGGCCCGCTCCGGCTTCATGACCGGCGCGGTCGTCGCCGCCGACGGCGGCTTCACCGCGGCCTGACCGAAAAAACCGAGAACCGAGACCCCCAGAACAAGAACCGCGAGAGGAAGAGCGCACCGCCATGACCGGACAACGACTTGACGGCAAGGTCGCACTGATCACCGGCGCGACAGGCGGAATCGGCGCGGCGACCGCCGAACTGTTCGCCCGCGAAGGCGCGCGCCTGGTCATCACCGATGTGGCCCAGGCGCCACTCGGCGCACTCGCCCAGCGGATCGAGGAGACCGGCGGCGAGGTGGCCACCGCCGTCCTCGACGTCTCGTCCGCCCAGGAGTGGGACGACGTGATCAGCACCGTACGCGAGCGGTTCGGCACCCTGGACGTACTCGTCAACCTCGCGGGCATCGTGGACTGGCCCGGCATCGAGGACACCCGGGAAGACACCTGGGACCGGGTCATCGACGTCAACCAGAAGGGGACCTGGCTCGGGATGCGGGCTGCCATGCCCCTGCTCCGCGCCACCGGCAACGCCTCGGTGATCAACACCTCGTCCGTGCTGGGGATCGTGGGCAGCGGAGCGGCCGCCGCCTACCAGGCGTCCAAGGGCGCCGTGCGTCTGCTGAGCAAGACCGCCGCCGTCGAATACGCACGTCAGGGCGTACGGGTCAACTCCATCCACCCCGGTGTCATCGCCACGCCCATGATCCAGGAGCTCCTGGACGAGCAGGGAGACCAGCAACCGGACATCGTGCGCACCCCCATGCGCCGTGCGGGCCGCGCCGAGGAGATCGCGTCGGCCATGCTCTTCCTCGCCTGCGACGAGTCCTCGTACGTCACCGGCTCCGAACTCGTGGTGGACGGCGGCCTCACCGCCCACTGACCCCTGCCCCCTGCCCCCTGCCCCCGCACACGTAAAGGTGCTCAGCCCTGCTTGCCCAGGTGCAGGCCGGAGCCCGCCAGATCGGCCCTGATCCCCTTCTTCTCCACCACCACATGGCGCAGGCTGATGTCGCCGGGGGCCTTGGGCAGCTTGAAGGAGAGCGAGAACTGGCTGGAGAGCTCCGGCGGGCGCAGGCTCATCACCGCGCTGATCAGCTTGGGGTCGATGCCGGCCTTCTGCAGCAGCCAGGGGTGGGCGACGATCTCGTCGACCAGATTGACCTGCATCAGCTGATGGGCGAAGCGCGGTGTCCCGGTCAGCCGGTGCAGCTCGTCGTCGCTGTCCAGCGCCTGCTTGACCCGCTTCTGCGGTACGCCGATCCGGTCGACCACGGACGGCACCGAGAGCAGCGCCCTGATGTGGTTCTTCTCGCGGGCGATCCGGGCGGCCGCCTCGGGGGCGAGCCGCAGCCCGGAGTGCGCACGGTCCCGGCCGGGCGTGTACGTCGCGATACCGGGGACGTCGACCCGCATGTGGTCGACCGTCGTGGAGACCGCCCGGCCGCCGTCCCGCTGGACGTGCGCCTGGGCCCTGACCCGTACCTGCGTACCGGCCACCGGCAGACCCCCGCGTACGTTGACCGAGTCATGGCCCAGGTCGGTGAACTTCACCTGGGATGCGCCCAGTTCGCGGTTCATGTCCTCGAAGGAGAGGAAGACGTCGCCGTCCATCGAGCCGACCACGGCGCCCTTGATGGAGCTGGGGAGGTCTCCGTTGATCCGGATGTCCTTGGCGGAGGCGTGCACCTCGGCGAGCGAGACACGGTCGGCCGGGACGTCGGGCACGGACACGTCGACCCGCTGGAGGTGCTTGTCGAGCACCTGGGTGAGGAACGGGAAGCCGTGGATGTCGACCTCGGGCCGGGTCACCAGGTGCATCGACTGCTGGAGCTTCTCGGCGGCCTTGTCCTGCGCGTACAGCTCGGCGAAGCGGTCGGCGAGGAAGAGGAAGCCGGTGCAGACCAGGGCGGCGATGGCGACCTTCGCCACGGTGGAGACCGCGGCGAAACGGCTCCGGGCCCGGTGATTGGGCGGCGCCCAGGCGTCGTCGCCGGTGTCGGCGGGGTCGCCCGGGTGGCCGGTGCAGCCGCCGTAGCCGTCGTCCGGGTCGGGCTTCAGCCCCAGGCCGAGGGGGTCGCGCTCGTCGTAGGCGTACGGCTCGAAGCCCGGCTCCGGGTCGCTGAGTTGTGCCAGTTCATCGTAGGGATTGGGCGGATGCGAGGGTATGCGTGTGGGGGGTCGCATCGGCTCATCCCACCACGTGTACGCCCCCCGAACGCAAGTCGTACCTGAGGTAGCCCCCTGGTTTGAGTCTTTTGGTGCGGTTACGGCCTCGCCCACGACGGTCAGTGCGACGCCGCTGACAATCGTGGGCGAGGTCGTTAGCATCGCCCGGTGGGCGCGATGATCCGGGGAGCCAGCCTGCGCGGGTTCACGCGCCTCGTCGAAGAGCTCGGCGGCGACCCCGGAGAGTTCATGGGGCGGTTCGCGATCCCTTCGGAGGCTCTCACGTCCGAGGACGGGCTCGTGCCGATCACTGGTCACGACCTGATGCTCGACGCGGTCGCCCGTGATCTCCGATGCCCTGATTTCGGCCTCCGGATGGCCTGCGCCCAGGATCTCAGCATCCTCGGCCGGCTGGCGCTGGCCATCCAGGCGTCGTCGACGGTGGCGGAGGCGCTGGAGTGCGCGTCCCGGTTCATGTTCGTGCACAGCCCGGCGCTGAGCATCGGCCTGGAGCCGGATCCGCGGGGGTGCCGTGGGGTGGTCGCACTGACCTACCGGAAGGATCCGCGCGCGTCGCCGTACTCCCCGCAGGCCATGGAACTCGGGCTGGGCCTCTTTCACCGAGCGGCAGTGGCGCTGGCCGGCAGCCTCACCGGCCTCCGGTCGGTGGAACTGCCGCACCGGCCGCTTTCACCGGTGTCGCGGTACACCGGCTTCTTCGGCGCAGAGGTGAATTTCGGGTGCCCGGGTGCCGCACTGCGGGTGGAACGACGTTTGCCCGACGGCGAGTTCCGCAGCGCCGACGCGACGATCCGCCGGCTGGCTGTCGACTACCTGGCCGGTCACCACACCGATCCGGAACGCCTGGTCTCCACCCACGTCCGCCGGGCGCTGGCCGGGAGCGTCGGCACCACCCCTCCGGCGATCGGCCAGGTCGCGCGGCTCCTCGCGATGCATCCCCGCACGCTGCAACGAAGGCTCGCCGCGGAGTCGACCGGCTTCGAGGAGATTCTCGACGACGTCAGACGGGATCTCGCACTGCGCTACATCACCACCACCGGCCTGCCCCTCGGACAGGTAGCCGCGATGGCGGGGTTCACCGGCCAGTCCGCCCTCAGTCACGCCGTACGCCGGTGGCAGGGCACCACCCCGAGCGAGATTCGCCGCCGGGTGCGCGGCGCGCTCTGAGACTGTCGTGCTGGAACAAGTACCAACCCGCTCGGACCGGCATTCTGCTGCCCCGACCACGCGAGCGAGGAGTGGGCCATGGCAGCAGCAGGAACCGACCACCTGAGCGGGATCGGTGCGCGAGCGATCCCCGAGTTCGACGGCGTACACGACGTGTGGCCCCGCGGCGAACGGCTGCGGGCGGTCCGCGAGTCCGCTGTGGCCTACAAGGAGCGCTTCAAGGCCCAGGGAGTGGTGCGCGCGGTGAAGTCGGTGGACATCGCCGCGGCGCCGTACCCGGTGAAGTACGCCTTCCACGACGCCGTCTCGGTGCCCTCCCTCCCGCTGATCTCGATGATCAACCGCATGATCGTGGTGCAGTACGACGACTTCGACGGCCGGGCACGCACACTGGTCTTCGAGCCGACGGTGCCGGACGGCTCAGCGGAGGCACCGTTCTACCGCAATCTCCAGAAGCTGATGGACAAGGTCCCCGGCGGCAAGCTGCTGGAGCGGGTGGTCCTGAAGTACTACGCGGAACCCGGCGACGTGCTGCGGCAGCTCGGGCTGGCCCCGGACGACATCGACTTCTGCACCTTCGATCACCTGCATGTGCAGGATCCCCGGATGATCCTGGGCTCCACCGAGATCATCGACGGTGAGCCGGCGCCGCGGGGGCCGCTGTTCGGCGGGGCCCGGATGCTGGTGCACAGCCGCGAACTGGCGACTCTGCGGTCCCTGCACCCGATGCAGTGGGCGTGGTACGTCGACGGCGGGCTCGGCGGTGTCGACCCGGAGAAGTTCGTCACCTTCGACGGGGACATCGAACTCGGTCCCGGCGTCGCACTGCTGTGGACCCCCGGGCACACGGACGGCAACCACTCGCTGGTACTCAACACACCCGACGGCGTATGGGTGTCGTCGGAGAACGGCATCTCGCTGGACAACTGGCAGCCGGAGCTGTCCAGGATCCCCGGCGTGCGGCGCTACCACGAACACTTCGGCCGCGAGATCTGCCCCAACGCCAATACGCTGGAGGACTCGCTGGACCAGTACGACTCGATGGTCAAGGAGAAGACCCTCGCAGACCGGTGCAAGGCGGACCCACGCTGGTTGCAGATCCTGCCCTCGACCGAGCTGGCCCCCTGGAAGCGCTTCTGGCCCGTGGTGCCCACCTACGTCCACGGCGGGATCACCTACGGCGAGATCAAGGGAGGCCGGTGATGCCCCACTCCCGCGCCGGCGCGCTGGTCACGGGGGCGGGCCGTGGCCTCGGCAGGCTGATCGCCGCGGCTCTGGTCGAGCGCGGCCACCACGTGCTGGTCACCGATGTCGACGAGAACGCGGCGCAGGCCACGGCGGCCGGAATCGGACCCGACGTGCTGTGGGCCGCCGTCGACGTACGGGACGAGGCCCAGGTCACCGCGGCGCGGGACCTCATCGTGAGGGAGGCAGGCCGTCTCGACGTGTGGGTCAACAACGCCGGCGTACTCATGACCGGGCCCGCCTGGGAGCAGCCACCGGCCGTACGCCGCCTGATGATGGAGGTCAACGCGCTCGGCACCGTCAACGGCACCGTCGCCGCTATCGAGGCCATGCGGAGCACCGGCGGCCACATCGTCAACGTCGTGTCACTGGCAGGACTGACCGCGGTCCCGGGCGAGGCCGTGTACGCCGCTTCCAAGCACGCCGCGATCGGGTTCAGCCTGAGCACACTCGCCGACCTTCGCCTGGCCGGGATCAGCGGGATCGACATCTCCTGCGTGTGCCCCGACGGCATCTGGACCCCGATGCTGCACGACAAACTCGACGACCCCGACTCGGCGTTGTCCTTCTCCGGCAGGCTGCTCGCACCCGAGGAGGTCGTCGCCGCGGTCCGCAAGGTGCTGGACCGGCCACGCCCGGTCAGCGCGGTGCCGGGCTGGCGAGGGCTCCAGTCGCGTCTGGCTGACGCCTTCCCCTCGTTCGGGCTGCGTGCCGTCCCGCTGGCGGTCGCGCAGGGCAGGCGGGTGCAGCGGAAGATGCTGGCCAGGAGCCGGTCGCGGTCGGCGTAGCGCGGCCCGCTCCCCTCCAGCGCTACCGGTGCTGCGGGTGCTGCCGGTGCTGCGGGTGCTGCCGGAGTCCGTTGTGTACGCGGTCAGCCGGCCGCGGCCAGGGTCGGGCTGCGGTCCAGGGCGGTGGAGAACTGGTCCACGACCTGGTCGAGCGCCAGGGCGGCCGCCGGATCGACGGTCACGCTGTCGTCGGGCGCGACAGTGATGTGCCGGTCGAGTACGAACCAGCCCTGCACTATGTGCGCGGCCCCCATGGAGGAGAGCACCGGCCGCAGCGCGTAGTCGATGGCGAGCACATGCGCGGTCGAACCACCGGTGGCCAGCGGCAGGACGGTCTTCCCGGTCAGCGCGTACTGGGGCAGCAGATCGAGCAGGGACTTCAACAGGCCGGAGTAGGCGGCCTTGTAGACGGGCGTTCCGATCACCACGCCGTCGGCCGACGCGAACAGCTCGGTGGCGCGGACGATGTCGGGGTGCGCGAAGTCGGCGCCGAGCAGGGGCCCTGCGGGCAGCGTGCGCACGTCGAGCGGGACGACCGTGTGCCCCTGGGCGGTGAGCCGGGCATCCAGATGACGCAGCAGGCGAGCGGTACGGGAAGTGGCGGAGGGGCTTCCCGAGACGGACAGGACGGTGGCCATGGGCCCTCATTTCCGGGTAGGGCGTTTCCGGGTACGACGGGTGGCGGTACGGCAGTCGGCGGTACGGCCAGTACTCAGGTGCACGCTCGGCCCGGGGCGGGCGGCGCGCGAAGCGGGAGGTCTCAGCTCTCGTCAGGCTTCGCGGCGACAGAAGGCACTGGAGACGCGGGCGAGGTCGATGTGGCGGCGCTTCGTCAGGCAGCTCATACCGATCACTCCTCTCGCATGCTCCGTACGGTGCGTTCCGGAGCCCACAGTACGGCCGTCCCGGTACCGCGGTCGAGTGGGCAACCACACACGGGGATGAGAGCCCGGCCGTCCGGGAGGAATTCGAGGTACGGGCGGACGGACCATTCGGTCCACCGGCCCTGGTGACTGAGCGAGAACCCGCACGGCTCCCCCCGGTGCAGCGCCCCCATCGCCCCGACGCAGCCACCACCGTCGACCCAACTCAGCGCCCGGTGCCTCTCGATGGGCGACAGCGTGTGCGTCAGTTCGCGTACGTCGGCACGGATGCGGCGGATCGCTTCGGCGGGTGCGGTCGTGGCGTACCGCGATACGTCCACGATGTCGTCGGCGTCCCACGTGCGACAGGTGATCCGCTCGCACCAGAAGGCCCGGGTGGGGTGCGGTGCGCGCATGATGTGGCCTCCCGACGCGACGTCGGGGCCGCCCCCTGCCCACTGCCGGCGTGACGAGCCGTGGGTAGCGGGGCGGCCCCTTTTGCTCCTCTCAATCGACGCAGACCGAGAGGGAGTTGCGGCGTCGAGCTGAGCCCTGCCGAGGGGTCATTCAGTCGGCGCCGCATCACGAAGCTAGCGTTATATGGAATCCCGTATCAAGTGTTTGAACCCTAACGAGTGAGAGCTGCCCACTCACCGGCTCAGACAGAAAGCAGGGCGGCACTCCACCTGCGCCGGTGGAGTGCCGCCCGAGGACGATCGTGGCGACTTCAGGCCAAGTCGTCGAACTCGCCTTCCTTGGCGCCACCGAGGAAGGCGCGGAGCTTACTGCGGGACGTGTGGATGACCACGTCGGGATTGTCGCTCTCACGAAGGAGGATCTCACCTCCGTGCACGGCGAGTTCCAGACAGTTGTCCCCGTCGGCATCCGCCGACTTGGAAGACTTTCGCCAATGAATGTCCATACTTCTCACGCCTTCAGACTTGTTGTGCGATTTCGTTGATGAAGTCCCTTGAACTCTGCGGATCGAGCGATCGCCCCTCGGTCCGGTCAAGGACGGCTCGGAAGTTCAGGAGACGCGTCTCGGCATCCACGAATCCTGAACCGGTCGGCGTGTCCGTCTGCACGGTGTCGAGCTGCGGAACAGGGCCGTACACATAGTGCGTCGAACTACCGGCATTCGGAAAGCCACCTGCGGCGAACGGGATCACGCGCACGGTGACGTTGTCCCGTTCGGACTCCTTCAAGAGGTGGTCGAGCTGCCTGACTGCGACCTTCCGGCCGCCGTACTGCATCCGCAGAGCGGCTTCGTGGATCAGGAAAGTACAGGTGGGCGGGGACGCTCGATCAAGAACATCCCGACGCCTCAGCCGGTGCGAAAGACGACGGCGAAGGTTCGCCGGAGTCGGCGCGGGCAGAGCCTCCGCGTACACCGCACGGGCGTAGTCCTCGGTCTGGAGCAGGCCCGGCATATGCATGATCTGAACCGCGCGGAACCCGACGGCGTGGTGCTCCAGTTCGGCCAGATCGAGTGCGCCTACGGACAGTTCACCGCGGTAGTCCTCCCACCAGCCCTTCGTCCGCTCCTCGGCCATATCGGCAAGCGCATCGACATACGCCTGGTCGGGGCACGCATAACAGTCGGCCCAGGTGCGCACCCGTGTACTGCTCACACCGAACCGGCCCGATTCAGTGTTACTGATGGTGGTGCGGTCCGTGCCGAGCAGAGACGCAGCCTCAGCGGGCGCGAAGCCGGCATGCTCCCGCATCTTGCGCAGCTCGGAACCCAATCGGCGCTGCCGCGCGGTAGGCGGCTTCCTCGGTGGCATCGACCTCTCCCTCTGTCGGGTCCAGTGTGGCCCGCATCCCTCAAAGGGGTCCACTTCCAGCAAAGATTATCGCTACGGATACAACAATTGATACTCAGACGCTAACGTCATCACAGCAGTCGCGCCGCATGTCGGTACGCCCGAAGTGCAGCCACTTCGGCGTGCGTTCACATCGGCGCGCCCGGGTGGCCATCGCCACGGACAACGAGCGGCGCACCCGTTTCGGATCGCATCGCGTAGGGAGAACCACATGACCCCCGCCGCACCACGCCCCCCGCAGGGCGGCGAGTTCTACCGCATCGCCCTGCCCAACACCGCCAACGCATCGCGTATCGCAAGGGACTTCGTCACCTCGCTGCTCACCGTGAGCCGTCACGGCGACCTCGCCGACGACGCGCGGCTCTGCGTCGCGGAGGTGGTGACCAACGCCCACCGCCACACCCGTACGCCCCGGATCCAGCTGTACGCGACCGTCAACCGCAAGCAGATCACCGTCTCCGTGGCGGACAACGCGCCCTGGTTCCTCCCCGTACTCACGCCGTCCCGTGCGGACGGTCAACTGGAGTGCGGACGCGGGCTGTTACTGGTCGCCGGCTCGCACTCGCCTGGGGATGGACCCTCCTGGGCGGCTGCACCCCCGACCGCAAGGCGGTCTGGTTCACACTCACCGGGGCCGGGGCCGGGGCCGGGGCCGGGGCCGGCGAGCCTCGATAGCGTCGCGCGCCCCTCCCCACCTGCCGTTTTCCCCGTACACCGACAAGGGCCGCGCTCCGGCGCACATGATCGACAACGCAGGCCGAGGCCGTAGCTCGTTGGAGTGGATGCCCCGGGCCGATCTTCTGCTCGAAGCAGTCGATCTGTATACCTATGGCTACGGAGGGTTACTTATTCAAGTGACCCGTCAGCGCCAAGGAGCATCTGGTGAAATTCCGTAATTCTCTCTGCGTCGCGGCCGTATCGGCCACGCTGATCCTCGGTGCGGGAAGCGCCTTCGCGGCTCCCGCCCTCTCCACAACTCAGGCCGGATCGGCCAAGGTTGCCGCCGCGCGTCCCACCAGTGACACCATCATCCGGCCGCGTGCGCAGATCTGTAAGAACGGCGCGTGGACGTCGGGCAACGGCCGGACCATCCTCCGCATGCAGTCCGACGGCAACTTCGTCCTCTACAAGGACGGCCACCCGGCCTGGCAGGCACCCAACACCTGGTCGCACGGGAACTGCGCCGTGTTCCAGGAGGACGGCAACTTCGTCGTCTACAACTCCGCGAACGAGCCCGTGTGGGCGTCCGGCACCTGGCACAAGGGCGCCTACCTGGCCATCCAGGACGACGGCAACGTCGTCATCTACAACAACGCCCACCGCCCCGTCTGGGCGACCAACACGGGTGACTGACCCGGCAGTTCCCGGTCCGGGAGCTGAAAGCTGAACAGGGGCGGCGAGCCGTCAGGGCCCATCGGGTCTCCGCCCCACCACCCGCACTCCGGGACCACCGGCCGGGACACCGGCACGGTCCTGCTTCAACAGTCGAACACCGACCAGCAGATGTCGTTGCGCAGCCGCTGGTCATCGAGCACGAGCGCGCGGATCTCCTCCGGGAGCTGATCTCGCTGCCACTGGCACTCGACTCGTCGCGAGGTCTCGCTCTCACCCTCCGGTGCTGCTGCACGTGCGGCCTTGATCGCATAGGCGGCGGCGCCGAGCTCATGTGCGGCGACGTGGGCGACGGCCCCGGCCTGGCCGGCGGCGTACGCGGCATGCCGCGCCGCTCCACGCAGGTCCCTGGCCGCCCCCATCGCATGGCCGCCCGCCGCACGGGCCTGCATCATCCCGACCTCGCCACGCACCCAGGCCCTGGCATGCCATATCGCCTGGCGCGGCCGCGGGTCCTCGGGCCGGGACGACTCGAAGAGCCCAAGGACGTGCTCCGCACAGGCGGCGGCCCACAGCGCGAGGAGACGGTGATCCGCATCAGTGAGAGTCCCACCACGGCGGATCGTCACGAACCGAGGATCACGCACCTTCGGAAGAATCACGTCCCGTCCTCCTTCCCACGCCCGTCGGCGCCACTCGCTGCGCCGCCTCCCTGCGGCAAGTCGGCAACCTGGCGCAGGGAATGGTCCAGGGCGCTCATCAGCCGGGCGACCCGGCTTCCGCCGCCCGTCACGGGCGGGTAGCGGCAGAGCACATCGATGAGCACCGGTGACGCTCGCTGCCGCGACCGTTCAAGCAAGGCATCCCCGATCGTGAGGTCACCGCCCGCCTCCAGCTCTCCGATGTGCGCGGCGCTCGCGCAGGCCCGCAGGATGTGGCCGACCTGGCCGGCCTGAGCAATGGGGTGCAAGTAGGGAGCCGACGCGGCGTCACCGGCGCATCGCGCGGCCAGCCGGGCGGCTTCGGAGGGCGCGGACCGGGCGGCTCGATGAGCGTCCAGGGACGTGACGCGCTGCAGTCTCGCCCTGTTGGCACCGTTGATGAACGTCCAGGCCGCGTCGATCGCCGCACGGGGACGGGAATCATCGGGAACGGCCTGCTCGAAGACCGGCAGGACATCCTCGGCGTGCCGGACCACGTAACGCGCCACGACGCGCAGCTCGTCCATCGACAGGTCGAATTCTCCGGATACGGTGTGCCTGCTCTGGGCCATGTTCCCGAATCGTAGCCTTCCGACCGGGGCCCATCTCAGCCGCTTCGTGCGCGTGCTTCCGCGCCATCGGGCCCTTCGGCACGCGCAACCTCCAGTACTTGCAACAGTCGGCTCGAACATGACCCGAACAATTTGCGCAGCAAGCTGCTGCGCAATTGCCCTGCGGCCACCTCCAGCTCCTCATGGACAAGTGCGTCACCCGCTTCGAGCTGGACCACGCCGGCGCACCTATGACGCCGCTGCGCCACCAGCCTGCTCGCGCGGCGCCAGCCATTCCTGGAGTTCGATCAGGTTCCCTTCCGGGTCCTCCAGGTACGCGACCCGCATCCGCTCGCCCATCGGGCCCGGGCCCCTGGTGAACTCCGCGCCCTTTGACGTGAGCTCGGCGTGGGCGGCGTCCAGATCGTTCACCCGCAGCACCACCAGCGCGCGGAATCCCTCCGGCTCCGTCCCCAACTGCTCCAGCACACCGGCCATCTGCGTCCGGTCCTGCAGCGCGATCGCGGCGTGTCCGGTGTCGGGGCTGAGCTTGGCGTACGGGCCGCTCTCCGCCTCGAACTGCGGCTTGAGCCCGAGCACGTCCCGGTAGAAGCGGTAGACGGCCGGGAAGTCGGACACCAGCAGGCGTATCTGGGTGAGTTCCATACCGCCCTTTCTAGCCCAGACGCCCAGCCACGGCCCCACCACTCCCCCTGCTACCCCCGTACGCTCGTCCGCATGACGAATGCGCCCGTATCCCCCGCCTCCGGCCGGCAGATCCAGACCCTCGACACACTCACCGCCGACCAGGAGCAAGCCGTGCGCGCGCTGCTCGCCGAGGCCGCGCGGACCGACGGTCAGCAGGCCGTATCCGAGCAGGGACGGCTTCAACTGCGCGGAGAGCGCCGTGAGGGGGTCCAGCACTTCCTGGTCAGCATCGGTGACACGCTCACGGGGTACGCCCAGCTGGAGGCGACCGACCCCGTCGAGGCGCCCGCCGCCGAGCTGGTCGTCCACCCCTCGCACCGGGGACAGGGCCACGGCCGCGCCCTCGGGTCGGCGCTGCTGGCCGCCTCCGGGCGGCGGCTGCGCGTCTGGGCGCACGGCGGACACGCCGCGGCGCGCCACCTCGCGCAGGTGCTCGGGCTCGCCAAGTTCCGTGAACTGCGCCAGCTCCGCCGCCCGTTGGTCCCGCTCGACATCCCCGAGCCGGTGTACCCGGAAGGGATCACCGTACGGACCTTCGTCCCCGGTCAGGACGATGCGGCCTGGCTCGCCGTGAACGCCGCCGCCTTCGCCCACCACCCCGAGCAGGGGTCGCTGAGCCAGCGCGACCTGGACGACCGGAAGGCCGAGTCCTGGTTCGACCCGAAGGGGTTCTTCCTGGCGGTACGGGACACCGGTGCGGACGGCGGCCCCGGCGATGAGGTCGTCGGCTTCCACTGGACGAAGGTGCACGCCGACGAGCAGCTGGGCGAGGTGTACGTGGTCGGCATCCGCCCCGACGCCCAGGGCGGCGGCCTCGGCAAGGCGCTCACCGCTACCGGGCTTCGCCACCTCGCGGCCGAGGGGCTGCCCACGGCGATGCTGTACGTGGACGCCGACAACACGGCGGCCGTCACGGTGTACGAGCGTCTCGGCTTCACCACGCACGAGGTCGACCTGATGTACCGCTCGGAGTCCTGACCTGCGGAAACTCCTTATGGTCCACTGCCCTCCCCGGGCTGCCGGGGAGGGCTTTCCCACTCCCGGAGCCGGCTCGGAGTTGACACCTGCGCACCCCTGCATCACCCTTTCACTACTCAACTAGTGAAAGGGGGGTGGGCGCGTGATCGAGTTCCGTATCGACCGGCGCAGCGGTGTCTCGACGTATCTCCAGATCGCCCAGCAGGCCAAACAGGCCCTGCGCCTGGGTCTGTTGCAGCCGGGCGACCAGCTGCCCACCGCGCGGGCGGTCGTCGAGTCCACCGCCATCAACCCCAACACGGTCCTGAAGGCTTACCGCGAGCTGGAACGCGAGGGCCTGGTCGAGGCCCGGCGCGGCATGGGCACCTTCGTCCGCAAGTCGCTCGGGCGCACCCTGCCCGAGCGGCTCGCCGACTCCGCGCTGCGGGCCGAGCTGACCGACTGGGCCGCCCGGGCCCGTACGGCCGGGCTGGAGAAGGACGACGCGGCCGCGCTCTGCGCCTCCGTACTCGACGACTGCTTCCAGGACCCCACCACCGCCACTACCGGCACCACCAGCACCACCAGCACCGCCGGCACCACCGGGACCGTCAGCACCACCGGAGCCACCAGCACCACCGCCGCAGCCCGTTCCAAGGGGGACACACCGCTATGACCGATACCGCCATCGAAGCCTTCGGGCTCGGCAAGACATACGGGAGGCGGCGCGACTGGGCGTTGCGGGGCTGTTCCTTCCGGTTGCCCGTCGGGCGGATCTGCGCACTCGTGGGCCCCAACGGCGCCGGCAAGTCGACGCTGCTCGCCCACGCCGCGGGGCTGCTGCGGCCCACCGAGGGCGCCGTCCAGGTGCTCGGGGCGTCCCCCGCCGCCGCCCGTGAGCGGATCTCCTTCGTCGCCCAGGGCAAGCCGCTGCTCGGCCAGTTGACCGTCGCCGAGACCCTGCGGATGGGGTACGAGCTGAACCCGGCCCGCTGGGACGCGGCGGCCGCCGAGCGGATCGTCGCCGGAGGCAAGCTGAACCGGGACAGTCTCGTCCGCGCCCTCTCCGGCGGCCAGCGCACCCGCGTCGCCCTCGCCCTGGCCCTCGGCAAGCGGCCCGAGCTGATGCTGCTCGACGAGCCGATGGCCGATCTCGACCCGCTGGCCCGGCACGAGCTGATGGGCGCCCTGATGTCCGAGGCCGCCCAGCACGGCACCACGATCGTGATGTCCTCGCACGTCCTGTCCGAACTGGACGGTGCCTGCGACTACTTGCTGCTGGTCGACGGCGGCCGGGTACGGCTGGGCGGCGAGACCGACGACCTGCTGGCCGCCCACACCCTGCTGACCGGGCCGGTGGCGGCACTCGACCCGCACACCGTCATCGAGTCGCGCACCACGGGTCGGCAACTGACCGCGCTGGTACGCCGGGACGGGCCCGTCTCCGGCGACTGGCAGACCATGGAACCCTCCCTCGAAGAGCTGCTCCTCGCCCATCTGCGATCACCGGGCGCACCCGCCCTGCTGACACCGAGCGCCGAACACCGTACGGAGGCAAGGGCATGAGCACCCTGCACCAGAACAGCACCCCCCACACCGGCAACGGCACCGGCAACGGCACCGGCACAGACGCCGAAAGCGGCAGCGGCACCGGCGGCGCACCCGGCGGGCGCACCGGCTCGCAGTGGCTGCGCGGCCCCTACTGGGTGGCCGCCCGGATGCACCGCGGCACCCTCCAGTGGGCCGCCGGGCTCATCGCCCTCTGCCTGGTCCTGCTGATCGCGATCCGCGTATGGGGCGGCGGCGTGACCGGCGGCTACTGGACGGACAACAGCATGGTGGAGAACGCCGCCTCGCTGATCATGCTGCTCCCCTATCTGATCGCCGCCTTCGTGGCCGGGCCGCTCGTCGCCAGGGAGCTGGAGTCGGGCAGCCACCAGCTGCTGTGGACCCAGTCCGTCCACCCCGTCCGCTGGTTCGCGGCGAAGCTCGCCGTGCCGACCGCGCTGGCCGTCGTCGCCTCGGTCGTACTCGACGGCGTCTACCGCTGGGTCTGGACCGCGGTCCCCCACCAGGACCCGACCCTGGACTGGTACCCCGAAAGCGTCTACCACGCCATCGGCCCGACCGGTATCGCCACGGCCCTGCTCGCGGTCCCGGTCGGCGCCCTGACCGGTCTGCTGGTCCGCCGCACCGTGCCCGCCATCGTGACGAGCCTGGTCGCATCCGTGGTCGTGTTCCGTCTCTTCGACGACCTGCGCAGCCACCTCTGGCCGGTCGTCACCGTCCGCACCGGCCTCGCCGAGGGCTACCCGGCGATGAACGGCATGGTCACCGCCGAAGGCGCGGTCACCAGGAGCGGCGCCCACGTGGCCGACCCGATGTGTGTGGACGACACGAAGTGCCAGGCGGCCCACAACCTGGCGGGTTACTTCCGCTCCTCCCACCCGGTGTCCCACTTCTGGCCGCTCCAGCTCGTCGAGACCGGCATCCTGCTGGCCCTGGCCGCCGTCCTGACCCTGGTGGTGTTCCGCATCGTGAAGCGGACGGCCGCCTGAGCCGCCCCGGCACCCTCCCGCGGGGCCCGGCTCAGGCCGGTGCGTACCGCTGGAGGGTGATCCCGCCGCGGAAGGCCCTCGACTCCAGGAGGCGCAGCTGCGGGATCCCGTACCCCTCGGGGAAGAGCCGGCGGCCGCCGCCCTGGACCACCGGATAGACGAAGAAGCGGTACTCGTCCACCAGGCCGGCCGCGATCAGGGTGTGCGCCAGGCTGATGCTGCCGGTGAGCACGATGTCCTTGCCGCCCGCCCGCTCCTTGAGCGCGGTCACCTCGGCGACCGGGTCGCCCCGCAGGACCGTCGAGTTCTGCCAGGCAGGATCCGTGAGCGACGTCGACACCACGTACTTCTGCACACAGTTCAGGTAGTCGGTGACCCCGGTGGTGTCGTCCGTCTGCTGCGGCCAGTAGCCACGGAAGTCCTCGAAGGTCCGGCGCCCGACGAGCAGGGCGTCGGACCTGCTGTCCTGCCGGTGGCTCTCCTCCAGGACGTCGCTCATGTCCGGGGCGCCCGCGGCCTGCGGGTCGAACCAGTCGGTCAGCATCTCGACCGCGCCGTCGACGGTGACGTTCTCGGTGATCGCGAGGGTACGCATTCCGGTCCTCCTGTACAGCTGATGCTCCCGCGCACCCGGGTGGTACGCCTCTCTGCTGTACTGACCCCGCGGGAGGCCGGGAATCATCGGTGGCGGCCGCGTGGCTTCCACGGAGAACCGGGGAAGCCCCGCCAGAACCGGGGAAGCCCCGCTTCCCGGACGTCATGGCGCGCTTCCCGGACGTCATGTCCTCGTTACCCGTCATTCAGACGCGCTTGCGACCCTCTCGGAATGCAACCCGTCACCGCGCCCGCCGACCCTCCCGCGCGGAACAATGGGCATATGAGCCAGCAGCCCAGTGCAGAGGTCCCGGTCAAGCACCTCCAGCCCTCCGTCGGTTCCATCGCAGCACACCGCCCGCACACCGTCGCGGCGGCCGTTCCCGACCTGGATCCGGGCATCGACGCCGACGTCGACGCGTACGAGGAGGACGGCTCCGGCACCGAGCTGCCGTCGGGCCGCTTCCTCGACCGGGAACAGAGCTGGCTCGCCTTCAACGAACGCGTCCTCGAACTGGCCGAGGATCCCACCACCCCCCTCCTCGAACGGGCTAATTTCCTCGCCATCTTCGCGAGCAACCTCGACGAGTTCTTCATGGTCCGGGTCGCCGGCCTCAAACGCCGTATAGCGACCGGCGTCGCCACCCGCTCCGCCTCCGGCTTCCAGCCCCGCGAGGTGCTGGAGCAGATCTGGACCAGGTCGCGCGAGCTCATGGCCCGGCACGCCGCCTGCTACCAGCAGGATGTCGCCCCGGCCCTCGCCGACGAGAACATCCACCTGATCCGCTGGGGCGACCTGACCGACAAGGAGAAGGCCCGGCTCTTCACCTTCTTCCGGCAGCGGATCTTCCCCGTGCTGACCCCGCTGGCCGTGGACCCCGCGCACCCCTTCCCGTACATCTCGGGGCTCTCGCTCAACCTCGCCGTGGTCGTCCGCAACCCGGTCAGCGGCCACCGCCACTTCGCCCGGGTCAAGGTGCCGCCGCTGCTCACCCGCTTCCTGGAGGCGTCGCCCCAGCGGTACGTGCCGGTCGAGGACATCATCGCGGCGCATCTGGAGGAGCTGTTCCCGGGAATGGAGGTGCTGGCGCACCACATGTTCCGGGTCACCAGGAACGAGGACCTGGAGGTCGAGGAGGACGACGCCGAGAACCTCCTCAAGGCCCTGGAGAAGGAGCTGATGCGGCGCCGCTTCGGGCCTCCCGTCCGGCTGGAGGTGGAGGAGTCCATCGACCCGTACATCCTCGACCTGCTGGTCCGCGAGCTGAAGGTGTCCGACGCCGAGGTCTACCCGCTGCCAGGACCGCTCGACCTGACCGGCCTGTTCGCCATCGCGTCGCTGGAGCGGCCCGAGCTGAAGTACCCGCCCTTCATCGCGGGCACCCACCGCGACCTGGCCGAGGTCGAGTCGGCTTCGGCGCCCGACATCTTCGCCGCCCTGCGCGAACGGGACGTGCTGCTGCACCATCCGTACGACTCGTTCTCCACCTCCGTCCAGGCGTTCCTGGAACAGGCCGCGGGCGACCCTGACGTGCTCGCCATCAAGCAGACGCTGTACCGGACGTCCGGCGACTCCCCGATAGTGGACGCCCTGATCGACGCGGCCGAATCCGGCAAGCAGGTGCTCGTCCTGGTCGAGATCAAGGCCCGCTTCGACGAACAGGCCAACATCAAGTGGGCCAGGAAGCTGGAGGAGGCCGGCTGCCATGTCGTCTACGGCCTGGTCGGGCTGAAGACGCACTGCAAGCTGTCGCTCGTCGTCCGGCAGGAGGGCGACACCCTGCGCCGCTACTCCCACGTCGGCACCGGCAACTACCACCCGAAGACGGCCAGGCTGTACGAGGACCTCGGGCTGCTCACCGCCGACCCGCAGGTCGGCGCGGACCTCTCCGACCTGTTCAACCGGCTCTCCGGCTACTCGCGGCGCGAGACCTACCGGCGGCTGCTCGTCGCCCCCAAGTCGCTGCGCGACGGCCTGGTCGTCCGGATCGACAAGGAGATCGCGCACCAGCGCGCCGGGCGGCCCGCCTACATCCGTATCAAGGTCAACTCGATGGTCGACGAAGCGGTCATCGACGCCTGCTACCGGGCCGCGCAGGCCGGTGTCTCCGTCGACATCTGGGTGCGCGGCATCTGCGCCATACGCCCCGGCGTCACCGGCCTCTCCGAGAACGTCCGGGTGCGGTCGATACTGGGGCGCTTCCTGGAGCACTCCCGGGTCTTCGCCTTCGGCAACGGCGGCGAGCCCGAAGTCTGGCTGGGCAGCGCCGACATGATGCACCGCAACCTCGACCGCAGGATCGAGGCGCTGGTCCGCGTCACCGACCCCGCCCACCGTGCGGCACTCAGCCGGCTCCTGGAGACCGGTATGTCCGACACCACGTCCTCCTGGCACCTGGGCGCCGACGGCAACTGGACGCGTCACGCGACCGACGCCGATGGCCGGCCGCTGCGCCATGTGCAGGAAATGCTGATAGACGCCAGGAGGCGCCGACGTGCGACCCCTTGATGCTCCCCGGAGGCTCAGCCGTGCGACGCCCTGACCCGACGGCGACAGCGGGCGAGCTGCTCGCCCGCTATCTGCACGACCAGGCGGCGGAGTTCCTGCGCAGCCTGCGCACCTACTCGGAAGGGGACGAGGAGGCCGCGCGCGCCCTGCGCCGTTCGGCCCGCCGCATCAGCGGCACCCTGCACACCTTCCGCGGCCATCTCGACGCGGCCTGGGCCGACCAGCTGCGGGCCGAACTGGCCTGGCTCTCCGGCACGCTGGCCCGCGAGCACGCGTACGCGGCCCGGCTGGCCCGGCTGCTCGAAGCGCTCGGCAGGCTCTCGGCCGGTACGGCTTCGCTGCCGGGCCC